>NZ_JAPJEE010000016.1:0-97606 GCF_030731885.1 Shewanella sp. ULN5 | reverse complement strand
CCAAGGCGGCACCATTAACCTGACTATCGTCAATGATGGCGCTACCACCAATGTCAGCCTCAAACTTGATGCTAATGGCGCCCTAACCTTCGCCGACGGCACAGCTGCCACTGGCTACAGCTATAACAACGGCGTGATCACCTGGACCGCGGTCGTGGCCGAAGGCAAGACCATCACGGTCACCGCCACGCAAACCGACAGCGATGGCAATACCTCTGCACAAGGCAGTGATACCGCCAAGCTCGACACCACTGCCGATGCAGCCGCCCCCGTGGTCACCATTGTTGATGACGTGAACGACGATGGCATCATCAATAAAGCCGAGTTGGGTACTGACAACGTCCAACTGCAGGTCAGCGTGAACCACGCTGAGCTGAGCCAAGGCGGCACCATTAACCTGACTATCGTCAATGATGGCGCTACCACCAATGTCAGCCTCAAACTTGATGCTAATGGCGCCCTAACCTTCGCCGACGGCACAGCTGCCACTGGCTACAGCTATAACAACGGCGTGATCACCTGGACCGCGGTCGTGGCCGAAGGCAAGACCATCACGGTCACCGCCACGCAAACCGACAGCGATGGCAATACCTCTGCACAAGGCAGTGATACCGCCAAGCTCGACACCAGCGCCCCGAATGCGCCGACCGTGTTAATCGTCGATGACGGTAACCCAGGTGATGGCTTACTCACCCAAGGGGAGATTTCCAGCAATGGAGCTGGTGTACAATTAACTGTTAATATTAATGCTTCAGATTTTAGTGCGGGTGGTCATGTAAATCTGACTATCGTCAATGGCACGACCACCAATGTGGAACTGAAACTGGTGAATGGCGAGCTGCAATTCGCAAATGGCTCTCCTGCAACTGGTTTTAGCTATAGTAATGGTATCATTAGCTGGACAGAGTCAACCCCTGAAGCAGGTCAAGATATTACAATCTATGCGACCCAAACGGATGCGGCGGGCAACACTTCAAGTCAGGGCTCAGATACTGCAACGGTCAATTCAGTACCAACGATTAACGTACTTAATAACGTAATTGTTTCAGAGGAAGGTTTGCCCCTAGGTCTACCTGATAGCACTGGAGATACCGATTCGATTAATAGTCCTGACGACTCTGGGACAGTAAGCATACAAGATAGTAATAATGATAATCTGACCGTTTCACTTTCTGGCCCATCAGGATTATTCTCTGGTGGCCAAGCAATTCAATGGAGTTGGGACCCTGTCACGCAAACTTTAACGGGTTATATTGGTACTGCAGGTGAGGCTTCATATACCGAAATTATGACTGCAACACTGACGCCACCGGTTAATGGTAGTTCAGGAAATTGGACCTATGATGTCACGCTTAAAGGTCCCGTCGATCATCCAGATACTGAGACTGAAGACACCTTGTCAGTCAATATCGGTATCAATGTTGATGATGGTCATGGTGGAACATCAACTGGAAGTTTCAATGTCACCATTGAAGATGATGCTCCAGTCATATCACCAATTGCAGCCGTGCAAACTACAACGACAAGTATTCCTGATTCATTGGTGGGTTCATTCTCACTCACTGGTTACAGCGGCAACAGTAATTCATTAGATTTCAATGGGTTTACTATCAGTGCAAGAGGATTCACTTCGTCAACTAACTCAAATTTAATTGATGCCGCAATCTTTGGTAGTAGTAGTGGGATAGGTGTTAGTAGCGCTGGTGCTCCTTATCATAATCTCGCGAACGAAGTCGATTTCCGTAAATTTGCAGATGGAAGTTCTGCATCTGAAGAAATCATCATTACTCTCGATCCTGGAACTATTGCCTACGGCGTAAATATCCAGTTTTCCCACATGTTTGGTGGCGAACTAGAAGTCGGTGTCGTCGAGTTTTGGCGAGATGGCCAACTTATCGCAACTCAAACATTTAGCTCAGATGCCAGCAGTGGCGACTATGCCGCCAACTTCCAAGCCTTACAAGGCGGTTTTGACACTATGGTCATCAAAGCCCTTGATAATGGCCAGGGCCCAAGTAGCGGTGATAATAGTGACTTCACTGTTACCGCTATTGAGTTTTTAGGCACAACGACTCCACCAGCAATCGCCTTTGCTTCAGGAACAGTAAGCCCTGATTGGGGCGCAGATGGTAAAGGTTCACTCACATTACAAGGTAGTGATGAAACCAATTTATTCACGGCAACAGGCAGTGCAATTACCATAACCCAAACGGCAAATACACTGATTGGGGTCGATGCTGCTGGTCACTTGGTATTCAAACTTGAGTTTACCCCAGGTACAGGTCAATGGGACTTCCATCAATATCAAGAGATGTTACAACCTAGCGATGGTGATATTGATTTCAAAGTAAGAGCCACTGATGGAGATGGCGATCATTTCGATGCAACTTTCTCTGTTATTCCTCAAGTTAACATCACCCCTTCAGTTTCTGCTTCTACAGTGACAGGATTGGAAGATACAGCGATTTACTTTGATTGGTCTAAATTCAACGTAACCGATAGTGATACTGCAAAAGCTGAATTGTCGATAAAAATTGACTCACTACCAAACCCACTTAATGGTAGGTTGCAGTACTTTGAAAACGGTAATTGGCTAAACGTAACAACAGGTATGTTAATCACCTCGATAATGATCGATGCAGGTCATTTACGCTTTGTCTCTTCGCAAAACGAGGCTGATGGACTGCTTGGTGGTACGGGGAACCAAGGAAGCCCACTAGCAAGCTTTACCTATTCGGTTACTGATGGCAGTAGTAATAGTACTTCGACGACGATGGATGTGAAAATTGAAGCGGTTGCTGACGCCCCCAACTTAACTGCTTCTATTAGTAAAGTTGTCTGGCACGATGTTATTACGGATAACACACTAAATAGCAGTCACACTGTCGGCTCCAATGACTTTGGCATTACCATCGAAGCAGTGAAGTCTGGGCGTACAGCAACCGCAGATTCGGATGATAATCATTACTTACAAGGCATTTCTAATGATTCAAACGACCTAACAGGCAAAGGTGGCGATGACATACTAGTAGGTGGTGACCTGAACGACAATCTTACTGGTGGCGCTGGCGATGATGTATTTGTCGGTGGCGGACTCAATGACTCTATCTATGGTGGCGCAGGAATTGACACTGCCGTTTACTCCGGGAATCGCAGCGAATACGTTATTACCTGGCACTCAGACCATGGTTCGTTACCATATATGTTGATCAATGATAGCCGCGGTATAGACTCAAGTTCAGTTAATACTAATGACCTTGATGCTGGCGATCACTTATATGAAGTTGAGCGTTTAGTTTTTGCCGATGGCGTGTTTATTATAAATCCAGACGGAAGCTTAACTCAGGTACAAACTACTGAAATTAAGTTGAATATTAATGCAAGCTTAGTCGACACCGACGGTAGCGAGACACTATCAGCAATTACTATTACAGGTGTACCTACTGGTGCTTATCTTAGTGCAGGTACTTTAAATAGTGACGGTAGCTGGACTTTAACTCAGGCCCAGTTAGCTAACCTTTCTATGCATGTTGAAGCCAACTATTCAGGTAATCCTGATGTCAACCTGCATATAACCGTCAGTTCAGAAGAACAGTCAAACGGAAGCACTGCCACAAGTGAATTCGATTTAAGCGTATCGCTACGTGGATATTCGTACATAAATGGCACGCATGGGGATAACACTATTGCTGGTACTGACAATAACGACGTTATAGTCAGTGATGTCCAAGGTATTCAAATTATTGAAGGCGAGAGCTATAACATTGCCTTTATTTTTGATACCTCAGGTAGCATGTATGGGAAAATCACAGAAGCTAAAGCCCAGCTCACTACTGTGTTTGAACAACTCGTCGATGCTGCATCTGGGACACAATCAGGTGTCGTGAATTTAATGCTGACAGATTTTGCCAGTAACTCAAACTTCACAATATCAGTGAACTTACATGATCCTGACGCATTAACTTTACTTCTCAATCAATTAAGTAATATAGCTGATGATAATAGTGGTAATACTAACTATGAGGCAGGATTTGAATCCGCAATTAACTGGTTTAACAGTGCGAACATAGCCAATAACGGCGGCATAAACTTGTCTTACTTTATTACAGATGGGCAACCCAATAGGGACTCTGATGACACGAGTACTAGTAAGTTTCTAGTCGCATATGACCAGACTACGGGCCATTTTGTGGATTTAGCACAGCTCATCACTCAGCAAAATTATGCCAAAGGAAAAACCATTACATTTAACGGACATGTTATTGCCGATAAGGATGGAAATATATATTCCTTCTTTAACGGTGAACAAGTTGGAAAAATATCATTCAACAATAACGGTTCCGTAAAGAACTTTTCTGATAGTAATATCAACACGAATATTCAAACCAAACTAGCCTTTGACCTGCTGTCAGCAGTTTCCACAGTAGAAGCGATCGGCCTTGGTTCTGGAATTAATGAGACTCAACTTGCTTTATATGATACCGATGGCGTTGTTCGTGCAAACATTGATGTCAATACTTTAGCGAGTGTGATATTGGGTACTAGCGTTCAATTATTGCAAGGTGATGACACCATTAATGGAGGCCAAGGTAACGATATTATATTTGGCGACCTTACACAGTTCCAAGGGATAAACTCCCAAGGTTACTCTGCACTTCAGCAATACGTTAGCCAACAGCTTAATGATGGTACCGAAACAACTGTCGCCGAAGTACATCAATATATTACGGATCACTTAAGTGAATTTGATGTTTCACGTAATAATGATGGCGATGACAAATTAAATGGCGGCATCGGTGACGACATTCTATTCGGCCAAGGTGGAGATGACATACTTAACGGCGAAAGTGGGAATGATATTCTCATAGGCGGCACAGGTAATGACATTCTCTCAGGTGGTACAGGTAATGACACTCTTAGTGGTGGCTTAGGTAACGATATTCTGTCCGGTGGTGAAGGAAATGATACGCTTATTGGTGGTCTAGGTAACGATACACTCACAGGTAATAGCGGTGCTGATACATTCGTTTGGAGATACGCAGAGTCTGGCACAGATCATATCACTGACTTTAACGTTAATGAGGACAAATTGGATCTGAGTGACTTGCTCCAAGGTGAAAGTAACAACACACTACACAGTTATTTAAACTTTAGCTTAGTTAGTGGTTCAACTGTGATTGATATCGATGGCAATAAAGACGGTGTGTTTGAACAGCATATCATTCTTGACGGTGTTGATTTGTATAGTGCGTACAATACGACAACTGAGACAGGTATTATCAATGGGTTACTTGGTATAAATGGCAATGGTCCGTTAATTATTGACACTCAGCCAGTCACGCCAGAACCGAGTCCAGGCCTAGCACCATTGCATAACAATGAACATAGTATCCCCTAAATAAAATCGTTTGGATGGCCTATAGAAATATAGGCCATCATGACCGATACTTACCATAACCATATAAAAAGCCAAAGGATAAGTAATTAGGTGTCTGCTGCAGCTTCTGAGAAAATTGATCAATGGACCATTTCAGCCTCGCAAAGAGTGTTAGTGGATCCTTTGCTGGATTGTTTAGTGTTACTCACTGAGCATTTTGGCAACCCGTGCTCAAGCGACTCGCTTGCGGCAGGTTTACCTTTGTCAGGTGCGGTATTAACACCCGATTTATTACCTCAGGCCGCATCGAGGGCTGGCCTAGCGGCGAAGTTATCTCGAAAAGGCTTAAACGAAGTATCACCCATATTGCTTCCGTGTATTTTGTTATTAAAAGACAAGAAAGCCTGCATATTGCGTGAACTCGATGTTGAGTCCGATAAAGCGATTATTCAGTTACCCGAGACGGGTGGTGAAGAGACGCTAACAATTGAGTCGCTCGAAGCCTTATATGTGGGATATTTATTCCTAGTCAAACAAGAATACCGTGGCGACATGGGCTTTGATGTTTATCTACACGATAATAAAACCCACTGGCTAGTCCAAACCCTAAAAGATTCTGCGCCCATTTATCGCGATGCATTAATCGCTTCTGTATTAGTGAATTTATTCGCCTTAGTTTCACCGTTATTTATTATGAACGTGTATGACAAAGTCGTCCCCAACCTCGCCTTTGAATCCCTGTGGGTGTTAGCGATTGGTGCAGCGATTGCCTATATGTTCGATCTTATCATGCGGCAACTTAGAAGTTACCTCATCGATGTTGCAGGAAAAAAAGTTGATATTATTGTCTCATCACGCTTATTTGCTAAAGCAATTGGTATTCCACTGGCCAAACGTTTTCCCAGCATTGGCGGCATGGCCAAACAACTTGGCGAATTTGACAGTATTCGTGAAATATTAACCTCAGCCACGATTACCACCTTAGTCGACTTACCGTTTGCGTTATTTTTCATCATTGTTATTTTTATTGTCGCTGGTGACCTCGCTATAGTTCCAGTCATTGGCGGCATCATCATTATTGGCTTCACGCTTTATATTCAACCTAAACTCAAAGCGGCAATAGAAGAAGGCAATAAATTTTCCAGCTTAAAACATGGGCATTTAATCGAGAGCTTATCAGCGCTAGAGTCAATTAAAGCTAATGGCGCTGAAGGAATAGTACAAAAAAGCTGGCAACAAATGATTGGCCACAGCGCAAACTGGCAATTGAAATCAAAAAAACTGTCAAATTCGGTATCTAATCTTGCCAATTTCATCGTGCAATTTACCGTTGTTTGTGTGGTGATTTTGGGCGTTTATCGCGTGGCTGATAATGCGATATCGATGGGCGGAATTATTGCTGCGGTCATGCTATCGAGCCGTGCTATTTCACCTATGGCACAACTTGCAGGTCTGATGACGAGAGCAAACCATACAGCCAGTGCACTACGCCAACTAAATGAAATCATGACTCAAGAAGATGAGTTTGAAAATAAAGGACATTTAGTTAGCAAACAAAGACTCATAGGCAAGATCAATGCTGATCATGTTGGCTTTGGTTACCCAGGTTCAGAAAAGCCAGTGCTTCATCCTATGTCACTGACGATTAATCCCGGCGAGCGTATTGCAATTATCGGCCGTAATGGTTCAGGTAAGAGCACCCTCGCCAAGCTATTAGTTGGACTATTTCAACCTACGGCAGGAAGCCTGCGTTATGACGGTTTAGACTCGGCACAAATCCATCCGAGTGATTTACGCCGTAACTTTGGCTACTTGCCCCAAGATGTCACCCTGTTCCACGGTTCGATTCGCGACAATATTTTATTTGGTACCCGCCAAGTCACTGAACACCAGCTAATCCGAGCCGTGCAACTTTCTGGGGTAAGCCAATTTACCAACCTAGAAGCAGAAGGGTTAGATCAACAGGTCGGTGAAGGTGGTATGTCACTCAGTCGCGGACAAAGGCAAACCGTTGCCCTTGCCCGCGCCACACTCAATGATCCACCAGTGCTACTGATGGATGAGCCCACCGCCAGCTTGGATGCGCGTGCAGAACAACAATTTATTCGCTCAATGCAGAATGTCAGCAAAGACAGAACCTTGATTCTTATTACCCATAAGATGCATCTACTGCAGCTTGTTGACCGTATTATCGTACTCGAACGCGGTCATGTGGTCGCAGATGGTCCCAAGGCAGAAGTGTTAGAAAAACTCAATTTTGGCCTCGTGAATGGAGAAGCTAAAAGATGAGTAAAAATTTAACCGCAAATGACTTAGAAATGGTCGATGATGTTTACGGCGCAATGATGACCGATGCCCCATCGGGTCATAGATTGATTATTTGGTCAATGGCAGCCATGATGCTGTGCTTTTTTATATGGACATACTTTTCTGAATTAGATCAAGTTACTACCGGCATGGGTAAAGTGATACCGTCTACTCAGATACAAATGATCCAAAGTTTAGATGGCGGTATTTTACAAGAAATTTATGTTCAAGAAGGTCTTTTAGTTGAAAAAGGCCAACCGCTTGTACGTATTGACGATACACGTTTTCGCTCTGATTTCGCCCAACAAGAACAAGAAGTTTATGGATTACAAACTAATGTTATTCGTATGCGAGCCGAATTAGACAGTATTTTGATATCAGACATGTCAGCAGACTGGCGCCAACAAGTAAAAATTACCAAGCAATCTCTTATTTTTCCTGAGGAATTAATTGCACAGGAGCCAGCATTAGTTAAGCGTCAGCAGGAAGAATACTCTGGTCGCTTAGATAATCTTAGTAATCAGCTTGAAATTTTGGTGCGTCAAATTCAACAACGCCAACAGGAAACTGAAGAGTTAGCATCCAAAATATCAACCTTGACCACCAGCTATCAATTAGTATCAAGAGAGCTAGAACTGACCAAACCATTGGCCCAAAAAGGCATTGTGCCCGAAGTTGAGCTACTAAAACTTGAACGTATTGTGAACGACATCCAAGGTGAATTACAATCATTGCGTTTATTGCGCCCAAAAGTAAAAGCATCGATGGATGAAGCTATATTAAAGCGCCGTGAAGCGGTTTTTATCTATGCTGCTGATTTACGTGCGCAACTGAATGAAATGCAGACTAAACTTTCACGTATGAATCAGGCTCAAATTGGGGCTTTTGATAAAGTGAGTAAAGCGGTTATCACTTCACCTGTAGCAGGGACGATTAAATCTATTCACATTAATACACTTGGTGGTGTCATTCAGCCTGGTGTTGAGATTATTGAAATAGTGCCTTCAGAAGACCGATTACTGATCGAAACAAAAATCATCCCCAAAGATATTGCTTTTTTACATCCGGGTTTACCAGCAGTCGTTAAAGTTACCGCCTATGACTTTACACGTTATGGCGGATTGAAAGGAACGGTGGAACACATTAGTGCCGACACATCACAGGATGAAGAAGGCAACAGTTTCTATATCATTAAAGTAAGAACTGAAGAATCGAGTTTGATAAAAGACGATGGCACACAGATGCCAATTATTCCCGGTATGCTCACTTCGGTGGACGTCATTACAGGGAAAAGATCCATACTTGAGTACATTCTAAATCCCATATTAAGAGCAAAAGATACTGCGCTGAGAGAGCGCTAAAGAACCGGGAGGGTTTTTTAAATGAACAATAAAATCAATCGACAATTTAAGTTCAGTGCTATTGCATTAAGCTTGTCGATGTTAATTGCCCCAACAGCCTCTAGCCAAACGCTAGAACAAGCTGTTGCGCATACATTGGACACAAATCCAGAACTAAAAATTGTTTTTAATCGCTTTAAAGCACGAGAAGAACAAGTTAATCAGGCTATATCAGGTTATATGCCCACAGTAGATATTACTGCCGGATATGGCTGGGAACAAACTGATAGTCCCTCTTCTCGCAGAAAAGTACAGCCTCTAAATGATAATTTTGATGACGGGGTGATGGAGCTTGAACGCGGCGAGGCTGGTTTTAGTATTAAACAAATGCTTTTTGATGGGTTCTATACCAGCAGTGAAGTTGATCGCTATTCATTCGAAGCCAGTGCAGAGCAATGGGCACTGATGGCTGCGGCTGAAGATATGGCATTAGATGTATCTAAAGTCTATTTAAATTATATTCGTGCAGAGCAGGTACTATTGCTTGCGGAAAAAAACTTGGCCAGTCATAAAGAAATTTTTGACCAAATCAAGCAACGTACTGACTCAGGTTTAGGCTCAATTGCTGACTTATCACAGATTACTGGTCGCTTGGCACGAGCTAATGCAAACGTTATTTCAGCAAAAAACAACCTACAGGATGCAAAAGCGCAATACATTCGTATTGTCGAAGTTGCACCTGATGATTTAATTCTGCCGGTTCCTGATGCAGAGATGCTGCCAAGCAGCCTATCTGAAAGCATTGAGTTAGCGTCATCAAGTCATCCTATTCTGAAATCATCAGAAAGTGATATTAATGCGGCAAAAGAAGAGCGTAATTCAGCCCAGTCAAATTACTATCCCAAGTTCAACCTTGAACTAAGTGGTAACTGGAACAATGATATCAGTGGTGAAGATGGTTATAGCCAATTCCCCAGCCAAAATGTCAATGGTTATAATAATGACTTAGTTGCAATGGTCAGAATGCGCTATAACTTATTTGCTGGCGGTAAAGATCTCGCCCGTGATAAAGAGTCCGCTTACAAAATCAATGAAGCAAAAGAAATTCAACAACGCGCTAACCGTCAGGTTGTTGAAGGTGCCACATTAGCATGGAATGCTTATGAAATGCTGTCACCTCAAAAACTGTATATTCGCGATCATGTTATAGCATCAAAGCAAACCCAAGTAGCCTACTCTCAACAGTTTAATTTAGGACAGCGTACCTTACTTGATTTACTTGATACTGAAAATGAACTGTTTGAAGCCCGCAAGGACTACTTACAAACAGAATATGATGAAATTATTGCTAAATATCGAGTGTTAAATGCAACAGGTCGATTATTAGAATCTTTACGAGTAACCCGTCCAGATGTATGGAAAGGTGAGCGTAGCTATGAAGGAGGAGTCAAATAATGCGGTACTTCATTTTACTATTTGTTATGACCCTAACTACTGCTTGTTCTATGAATGATATTATTGTTCAAGATCAAGTTACCAAACAGAAGTTTGACTTGAGCGATCAAGATCGTGACGGAGTTATCGTTGCAAGAGAGCGTTGCGTTGGCACACTTACGGGTTCTGATATTGATAATTATGGTTGCGGCGCAATTAAAAACATTGCAGAACGCCAAGAACTGAAAATTTTATTTGCCAACAATTCTTATTACATAGAGCCTCAGTATTATCCGCAAATTGAAAAAATTGCGATCATGTTAAAGCAATACCCTTCTACCAGTGTTGTGATTGAAGGACATACAAGTAACAAAGGCAGTTACGAATTAAATTTGGCACTATCCCAGAATAGAGCTACTGCGGTTACCGATGTGTTAAGAGATACCTATGGTATAGATCAATCTCGTTTGAAAGCGATTGGTTATAGTTTCGATAGATTAATAGATACCAGTGGAACTCCTCAAGCAGAGACAGTAAATCGCCGTGTAATCGCAGAAGTAACAGGCGAAGATACGGCTTCAGATTTAAAATGGAATATTTACACTGTTGATGAAGAAGTAGAATAAAGAGTAGTCAATGGACATGCCGCTTTTGAATCTGCAACGATTCAATAAGTCCATACAACAAAAGCGCTGCCACATTTTTATTGTGGCAGCCTTTTTAGCTGTATCTACACTTTACGCTGCGCCACCCCAACAACTGGATGCCAACAAAATAACCTCTACCCTCACTAAACGTTATGGAGAACGAGCAGGACTCAGAGCAAAAGCGTGGTTTAAGGTTGTCGCAGAAGCACAACATTTATCGGAAAAACAACAACTCGAAAAGGTGAATCAATTTTTCAACCTGTTTCGATTTGTAGATGACATAGTGCTTTGGGGAGATTCTAATTATTGGGCAACGCCAATGGAATTTATTGGCGTAAATGGTGGAGACTGTGAAGACTTCTCGATTGCAAAATATTTTACCTTACTGCAACTTGGCATTCCGGAAGATAAATTACGCATCACCATGGTAAAAGCCACCTCGGTCAATCAATATCATATGGTATTAGCATATTATGAAACACCAGGTGCAATACCCCTAGTTTTAGATAATTTAGATACAAAAATAAAGCCTGCAACACAGCGTGGTGACTTATTGCCAGTGTATAGCTTTAACGGTAAACAGTTATGGCTAAATAAAGAAAAAGGTCGTGGGGTGCTAGCTGGCTCATCATCTCGACTTGAAAAATGGAATGATTTAAAAAATCGCTTAGGTGTTGACCGCCTACGTCAACCCAAACTTAACATGGAGTAGTAAGCTCATGACCCTGTTTAGGCAGATTTATGCGTTACTTTTCGTACTATTCTCGCTCACAATAGCCAGTTTAGCCTACGTGCAATTTAACGAGACCCAAAGCTTTCTAACTAAGCAAATGGAGTCAGACCTCAATAATGCAAGTCATTCGCTCAGTTTGATGCTGGTTCCGGCTTTAGAGTCGGGTGATACCGTCGCGACTGAAACTTTGGTGAATGTGCTATTTGAAGGCGGTTATTACAAACAGATAAAATTGACCTGGTTAGTCGATGGTAAACAGCAAGTTTGGAATAATGCCATTAGAGTTCAAAATGTACCCCAGTGGTTTATTGACTTAGGCATATTCAAGCCAATTTCCAAAGAGAACGTAATCACTTCAGGTTGGTTACAACTCGCTAAAATTGAAATTACCGCACATCCTGGATTTGGTTATCATGAGATGTGGCGAATACTATCAAATACTGTGATTGTATTTGCGATACTATTTTTAGTGGCCATTTTATTTGCCCGCGTTGGTTTAAGCATCATATTAAAACCTTTACATGCACTTTCTGAACACGCGAAAAAAATTGCCAACCGTCAATTTGGGCCTGATATGCCCACGCCAAAAACAACCGAGTTAAAAGAATTAGTTCAAGCATTTAATAGCATGTCTAGTCAGTTAAAACAGGTTTTTAGCTCATTAGATGACGAAGTCTCAGCTTTACGTAAAAAGAATTTAGTCGACCAAGTATCCAACTTACCAAACCGCCAATACATGGTGAGCCGTATCAATGGCTGGTTAAGTGAACCTAATTCAGGCGCTTTATTTTTAGTGAAAATGGACTGGCTTGAAGATGTACATAGCCAATATGGTTATCAAGTTCGCGATGAAACCATTAAATTATTAGCTGAAAAATTACACCAAAGTTTAGACAGTGTTACACCATCAGTGATAGCACGCATCGCTGCCTATGAATTTGCATTTTTAGTTGAAGAAAGTGAACATGAGCAATTAGTCAGCTACTTGCAAAATCTCATTCGCACAGTGAATAAAGAAGTATCGAAAGCGGGTTGTAAACCTAATGAGCAGTTTAATATAGGTATTGCTGAACGTTCTGGACAAATGAATGTGTCAGACATTCTTGCACAAGCAGATAATGCCTTACAAAAATCGATTAAAGATAATAAAGTTTTTCATTGGTATGAGAATAACCAACAACAATTATTTAACCGTGACGAATGGCGCAATAAATTAACCTATGCAATTAAGAACAATCAGTTTCAATTCCGATGGCAACCTATTTTAGACAATGAAAGAAACACTCCTTGCCAAAGAGAATTGTACTGCCAACTTACGCTTGATGGAAAAGTGTTGCATGCAGGACAGTTTATGCCGTTTATCGAGATTCTATCACTCGGTACCATGTTAGACCGTTGCTTAATTGAGGCCGTTAACAAACACCATTTATTTGATCGTAATTATGAGCCTGTGGCCATTAATTTAACTTATCAAAGTATCAGCGATCGCGACTTCCACTCATGGATTAAGCATTTTCTCAGAAATCATAAAACACCAGAGCGTATTTGTTTCGAGATCCCTGAAGCCAGTGTTTATAGCGATTTAAATGCCTGTGAGCATCTGTGTGACATTATTCGTGACAGTGGCGCACATTTTGGTATCGATCATTTTGGACGCCAATTTGGCTCTATGGCTTATTTACAAAATCTGCGCCCAAGTTATGTCAAACTGGATCAATCGTTTGCCTTTATCGAAGAGAACCAACACAACAGCGAGCTATGTCGTGCACTCGTCAACGTGGCTAAAGGCTTAGATATTCAGGTCATTGTGACAGGTATTCAAGAGCCGGAACAATTAGCAAGATTCAGTGATCTACGCCTCGATGCATATCAAGGGTTTATTGAGCCTCCAGTGGATATTAAACTCGAATAAAACAGCGGGTTATAAACCACACAAACAAAAAAACCAGTAGCTTTCTACTGGTTTTTTTATTGAAATTACACGATACATTAATCGTCTAGGTTATCACCCATTTCATCATAATCATCGTCGCCATCATCGGTATCATCGGGATCATCAAAGTTATCGATATCAACATCAGATGATTCATCTGGCTCTGGTGCTGGCTTGACTTTTTTCGGCGGCGCTGTATCTGGTACTTTAGACAAGTCGATACGAGCCTGATGTTTCACCATAAATTCAGCACGAACCGCTTTCCAAGCATCACCAAACTGCTCTAAAGCCGCTTTAACTTGGGCATCATCAAGATCATGTAGATTCACCTTAACGATATCTTCCACATACTCCACAATGATGTTGCGCACTGTGTTGTATAAATAAACACGCCCTTTAGACGCTTCAGGTAATTGGCCATCATGAAAGACAATAGTGTTACCTCTTGCCGTTCTTAACTCACCTACCCATAATTGTTTCTTTGCCATGTTATACATATATGCTAACGCCCTTAAATCAACACATATACTTAAAAAGATATGTTATATGAGCTTTAAAAACTAAAGCTTTGCTTAATATTATTAAGCTTTAATAATGTGGGTATTTAAACAGAAAATTGCAGAGAATCAATGCCTAAATAGGTGAAATTTTCAATTTTTTGCCAAAAAAGCACAAAATAACTCATCATGGATACAAATCAGCCAATCCTCGGCTAAGCAAGGGCTAGAGTGAATCGATTATCCGCTTACCCCTTGGTGACTAAATCACGCTTGAGTTCGATCAAATGCAACTATTACGCTTAAAAATTGGCGTGGTTTTGTCAAAAAATTAACTCAACAAACATTTGATAAATGCAGATTAGCTTAAATTTATTATGCTTCAAGTTTTTTATGACTTTTTTTCATGACATTTTTTAATTGCTTATACTTAAGATGATTTTACCTTTATGTAAACCCGACTCCATATATTGATGCGCCGCGACTACCTCATCAAACAAAAACACTTTATCAATCGCAATATTTAATTTACCAGCATCAAGTAGCGGCCAAACATGTTGACGAAGTTCACTGGCAATTTGCGCCTTTGCAGCCACACTCTGCGGTCGTAGCGTTGAGCCAGTCCACACGATACGTTTAGCCATTATCCTAAATATATCGACTGTCGCTTTAGGGCCTCTTTGCATTGCAATAGACACCATACGTCCATCCATTGCTAGCAACTTAAGGTTTTCATTAATAAAATCACCTCCAGCGATATCGACCACGACATTAACACCTACATTATCGGTCAATGCTAAGATCGGCTCGACAAACGACTTCTCATGGTAATTAAGAGCAAATGATGCCCCCTGACTTAAGCAAAACTGACACTTTTCTTCAGACCCAGAGGTGGCAAAGACTTTGGCTCCTAATTGGCTAGCGAGCTGAATTGCCGTACTCCCAATACCACCCGAACCACCATGCACTAAAACCGTTTCGCCCGCCTTTAAACCCGCTCGCATAAACACATTACCCCACACGGTAAAAAATGTTTCAGGCAACCCAGCAGCTTGAATAAAACTCCAGCCATTGGGAATAGGTAAACAATGAGCCGCGAATGTATTAACGGCTTCAGCATACCCACCTCCCGGCACCAAAGCACAAACAGGGTCCCCCACTTGCCATTGCAAGACATCATCAGCAACAGCAATAATCACCCCAGCGACCTCTAAACCAAGGATAGGGCTAGCGCCTTCCGGCGGAGGATAAGCCCCCATGCGTTGCTTTATATCAGGCCCATTAACGCCTGCAGCGTGGACTTTTATACGTACCTGCCCTGGTTGTAAATAAGCAAGTTTTCCTTCAGAGAATTGCATTACATTTGCATCACCAGGCTGTTCAAAAACAACCTGTCTAACCGTGTCATGATTAAGCATATTGCACCTATTTCTAGTTAAATTTAATCAACAAAAAAATGATCAAATACAGTACCATAGTGACGACAACATCAAAAAAATCACAACGTTTAGTGATTTACTCCAAAGATAGTAACATCCATAAGCTAAATATATTGCGGTATAACAGTAAATCCTTAATGATAGCTACGCCATACCACATGCTAGAGGAACCCATGCTTAGAATATTTATGATAGTGACTGTGATGACGTTATGCAGTTTCACTGTATCAGCAAGGAATATCCATGTTGCTTCAGATGTATGGTGCCCTTACGTTTGCGATACTCAGCCAGGTTATCTGGTCGAAATTATGCAACGCGCTTTTGAATCCCAAGGTGATAAAGTCATTTTTACCCAAATGCCATTCAAAAGAGCGCTGAAAGAAGCGCAAGTCGGCAATATTGATGCGGTATTAGCCATCACTGCAACCGTCGCAGCAGCTAATCAATTATTAATAGATGATACTGAGGTGGGGTATGTCAGCAATGACTTTTTCGTGGTCAAAAACAATTCTTGGACTTATCACCAACTCAGCGATCTCAATCAGCAATCTATAGCAGTAATTAAAGGCTATGATTATGGCGACGTATTGGAGCCATATTTACAGCAGCATAAAGCGCTTTTTCTTGCATCAGGTGAAGACCCTCTTTCAATGAATATTATTAGATTAATAAAAGGTCGACATAAGGTCATTGTGGATAATAGACATGTGATCGAATATACCGCAAAACAACTGGGACTGATTGATAAAATTCAATACGCAGGTTCGATGCCTGACAAGCAACCTCTGTATATCGGTTTTAATGCACGCCAAGCAGCCGCCCTCGCAAGATTCGCCCTTGGCGTGAAAGCACTAAAACAATCAGGGGAGTATCAGCAAATTCTCGATAAATACCAATCACTGTAAATAGCGACTCAATTGAGTTGAAAAAAAAGCGCTCAACCTCATTTTTATAAATGCGATGAACTTACCCTAAACCGTTATTGACAGATAATCTTATCCAATTGTGCTTTACAGGCCTTTGCCACAGTCTCAGGTTCCACAGAACTGGCTTTACCGCTACCTTCTAAAATTAGACTATCACCCAATGGCTGCCAAAGTTTAAAATCACTTGCCATTACAGTTACTTGCGGAACCCCCATACTAACAGCAAGATGAGCCGTGGCGGTATCAACACTAAAACAAAAATCACACTCAGCCATTAACGCAGGTAATTGGAAAAAATTATCCAAAGCAGTAAAAACGGTTATAGGTAAGGCACTCAAACATTTATCCGTATTTACATCATGTTGTACCGTTGCTAATTGATTAGGAGGGGTATTGATGATGAACACCAATTGAGGATATTGCTGCGCTAGCTGCAATATCACCGTTTTTAATTGAGACCAAGGATAATCTTTTTTCGCAGCGGTTGAGAGATGATTAATAAAACACACCCGTTTTGAAGTATCGCCTTGGGTTAAGCCTGTAATAATCTGTTTAGCTTGCTCTGTAAACTGGGCTTCAGGTTGGATCATTAACTGAGTATAGCCAGACACTAAATCGGTAGATTTAAGGCCTAACAAGCGCTCAAAACACTCAGCATATAACTCAGTAATATGTTGGGTGGAATCAGCAATATCGTCGTAACTAATTACGCCATCTAATTTATTAAAGTATAACCACTTAGTTAAAAAATTAATCCCGCTAGATGTCGCAACAACCCACCCCTTAGGGGATATTTGTCTGGCCAACTTGGCATATTGTGCTGCACGATTCTTACCAACAAAAACCACTAGGTCATAATCTTGTTGTTGCGCTTTAGCAATAAACTGCTCGCGTTGGGCAATATTCGACACGATAGGGTAAACATGACCAAAGTCACCAATGGCATCAATCCATTCGGTTAAAATTTGATTACGGCCACTGGCCCATTCATGCGGTCTGCGTCGGCAATCATCAAACCAAATATCAATGGTTAAGTGTGGATATTTGGCTTTTAACGCCGATAACCACACGCCTTGATAAACAAAGTCACCAATTGCCAAATGAGTCATATAAAGCACTCGCTTGGCATTTAGAAGCTGATGATGGCTGACTAATTCGTTCACAATATTCCTTACTTCAGACTATTTTTAAATTGGTTAAAATGTTTGTCTAATGATGGTGTGGCTAACATGCGTTTAAACGCGCGGGTCCAATTTAAACGTAACTTAGTTAATTTGCGTTGTTTCATCTTCTCTAACCCACCATGTGGGTTAATATCTGAAAGACCATCTAAATCCACGGAAACGCAGTAAGGCATTAATCCAAATGGATAGATACCTAGTGACCACCAAGACTTAATGTGGCCATCTACAGGCTCTAAAATATAAGGCATGTGCTTCAGTAATGACCTTGCGCCTTGTTTACTCACTACCTGAGCAACCGCACTGATCGGGAACTTATGGTAACTCACAAATTGATGCCCTTGGTAATCAAATGAGTCTCTAATATTGCTACCACCGCCACGTCGCAGTGGATACAACTTAATAAAGTCCCAATTTGCATGCGGTAAATTGGCCATTAAGTTAACTACATCGGCAAAGTTATCTTCAAGGCCAATGTCATCTTCCAATACAAATGCAAAATCTAAATCATCATCCAGAATTTTTTGCCAAGCGCGTTTATGGCTTAACGAGCAACCAATCTCGCCTTTCCCTAGCGCTCTATGGTAACTTTTTTCCGCTAGTACTTTAGGAGATACAGCCTCTATATCATCAGCGCTAAGTAAACCGCCATCAACACCTTCAATGCGCTCAAAAGGAATACCAAGCTGTGCTAACTGAGTCGATATAGCAGTTAAACGCTGAGGTGAACGCGCAAGGTTAATAACAAACACTTTGTATTTAAGCAAAAATCATCACTCCAAATAAATTGATGAACACTGTAAATTATCTGCAATTATATTGTGACAAACTTTTTGGCCAAATAATCCACCATTGTTCTAGGCAGCTTGTAACGTTTGTGGGCTTTATTAATGAAAAGTTCCCATCCACTACGCTTAATATCGGCCAACGTGTCTGCTGCGATCAATTCTTTATTTAACTCGCAGAAATCATTCACAAATCTCACTTCACGTTTCAATGAAGAATTGGTATAGCCTCGACCAGCGTAATGAATGAAGCTCGCATCACGATAGCCCTCTGCGCCTAACACATCCATACGATTGAATTCTGCATCAATACTTTGATGCTTTAACCCATCACGCTGAATAAGGTAATTGATATAGGTTTGCTCATAGTACTTAATGTGATTACACACCTGTTGTAAATCTTCTAAATTAGCAATGTCGAATAATTTGCTTTTGTTTGAAATAAGCATGCAGCCCAAATTGAAATAAACTGGGCGACCATTTACTTGAGGCCAGTTTTCAACCGGCCCTTTTATAGCAAAGATTTTATCTAAAACAGGTTGGCGCTCGAGTAATGCACCTTCATTGAACATATAAATGGTTTCTAAATCATCATATTGTTCAAATATGTTTTTCGCATGCGGCGTAATAATAATATCCGCATCCACATATAACACTCTATCGTATTGTTTCAGTAGCTCTTTAATGTACAGCTTCTCGGTCCAGGCAGGACTCGCGGTATGCTGAGGATTTTCTATGTTTATGGGATAGTGAAATTGATCTGAGACAATTAAATCTGCACCCACTTTTTCAGCATATAACTTAAAACCCAGCAATGCTGCGTTATACATTGGATTAGTATCACCAATTGCCAATGTAAAAATAGCCTTTTTCATTTATTGTTCCACTTTACATTAAAGAGTTAAAAACAGTTTACTGACCAATAAAGTGTTGTGCTTTCAACCAGTCTAGATATTCAGGAACAGCCTGCTCAACGGTCTTAAACTCATGGTGACAGCCAACCTTTCTTAATTGAGTTAAATCAGCTTGCGTGTAGCTTTGATAAGCACCTTTAAGCTTATCTGGAAACGGAATATATTCGATGTGCCCTTTACCATGATATTGAATCACCGCATTCGCCACATCATTAAAGCTTTGAGCCTTACCCGTACCACAATTGAAAATGCCGGAGACTGTCGCATTTTTCCATAGCCATAAATTCACTTTTACCACATCTTCTACGTAAACAAAGTCACGTAATTGTTGACCATTTTCATAGCCATCTACACCTTCAAACAAACGACATAAGCCATTGGCATTAATTTGATTGTTAAAGTGGAATGCCACACTCGCCATACCGCCTTTATGCTGCTCGCGGGGACCATAAACGTTAAAGTATCTCAGTCCTGCAACCTGGGTAGTTAATGTTTGCTGACGGACAAATTGATCAAATAAGAATTTAGAATATGCGTAGACATTTAACGGCTTTTCTAGCTCACGTTTTTCGACAAACGTTTCACTGCCGCCATAAACTGAAGCCGAAGAAGCATAAATAAATTGCACTTTATTGGCCTGGCAAAAATGCAGTAAGGTTTTAGAGTATTCAAAGTTATTCTCCATCATAAACTTGCCATCCCACTCTGTGGTAGATGAGCAAGCACCTTGATGAAAGATAACCTCGATTTCATAGTCAAGTTGACCCAATTTTATCTGTTCAAGAAAAGCATCTTTATCTAAATAATCCGCAATTTCACAATCAGCTAAATTAAACATTTTTGTGCCATCGGTCAGATCATCAACAGCGATAATGTCATTGCGACCTAATTGATTTAATGTCTTAACTAAGTTACTGCCAATAAAGCCTGCGGCTCCAGTAATTACGATCATAATATTGCTTCCACTAGGTTGGATTTATGTTGTTTACAACACCATTCAAATTACACTTGCTCAGCATAATGCTGGTTTAAAAAGGCGCTAATTTCACTTGCCGCGTGATCCACATCAACCAAGGCCATATTTCGCCCCTTTCGCCCCACAGGCGGAGTGAATGCTAAACGTTTAGCAGGTTCTGTTAATGTCTGCCATTTCAACTTTGGTGCAGAGCGTCGACCTGCATAAAAACCAACAGTTGGCACATTATGTAACCCAGCAATGTGCAGAGGGCCGGTTGAGCCTGCAATAAACATATCTGCAGCCACAATCGAACGGGCAAAATCAGCCAAGCTTTTCAATGGTGTGGCTAATTCAACTTTGATATTGGTCTTAACCAGTAATGATTGAATCCTAAGCGCCAGCGCTTTTTCATCACCACTGTAGGTTAATATGAAACGACAATCTAAATCTGTGCGCTGATCAATCTTTGTTATCAACTCAGCAAAATGTGCTTCTGGCAAACTTCCTGAAGAACCGCCAGTACCTGGATGAATAAAAATCAGTTTTTCATCATTTTGCTGTTGATAGTACTTACGCCACTGTTCACGCTCAGAGGTCACATCCCACAACTGAGAAGGCAGTTCTGGAATGGTAACTTGATGGTTAAGTAAAAACTGCTCGGCTAACATGTAACTGCCACGCCAACAGGGTTCACCTTTTTTATATTTCGTATTCGCTCGATGAGGATATAGGTATCGAAACCAACCATGATTAGGCGCAATTTTGTATGGGATATCAGCTTTACTGACTAAATTGTAAATTCGGAAATCGGAGTGAGATACGATAACCGCATCGTAACGATTGGCTTTAATTTGCTCAACTAACTGCGCGTCATCACCAGTATCAACGACGACATCATCAATGTATGGGCACGTCAATGCGAAGCTTTTCATTACGGGAGCAACGAAAACCTCAATGCGTGTGTTGGGTAATGCTTTTTTCAATATATAAAAAGCAGGCCATGTGAGAATAAAATCCCCTATTTTGTCATGGCGAATGAACAGAATTTTTTCCATCACTATCTTCTTTTTAAGATTGCCCAAGAATCTCAGTTGAGTTTACCAGAGCCTGCATACAAAAGAGAATTAACCCACTCTTTTATATCAACATACAAAAATTAAAAAGACCTGCAAGCAGGTCTTAGATTTCATTAACTTGCGTTAAGTTACTGTGACGATATCCTAGAACGGAATGTCGTCATCCCAGCCTTCATCTAAATCTGGGGTAAAGTTTTGCGCAGGTTGAGGCGCTGGACGCTGAGCGGGTGCCGCATTTTGTTGAGGCTGATAATTACCTTGTGGCGCCTGTGGTTTAGGAGCATAAGCAGGCTGTTGAGGCGCTGGCTTATTCGGTTGTGCATAACCACCTTGGGCGGGTGCTTGCTGATAGCTACCTTGTGGAACACCTTGGTTTACACCACCTTGATTATACTGAGGCTGCGCAACTGGACGAGCCGCTTGAGGGGCGCGTTGTTGAGGAGCTTGATCATATTGACTGTTATCTTGGCCTGCACCGCTGTTGCGGCTATCAAGCATTTGCATTTCCATTGCATTAATTTCAGTTTTGTAACGGTCTTGCCCCGTCGTTTGATCTTGCCACTTGCTGGTTTGCAACTTGCCTTCTAAATAGACTTTCGAGCCTTTTTTAAGGTACTCACCAGCCACTTCAGCTAAACGACGATACATGACAATGTTATGCCATTCGGTACGCTCTTGAAGTTGGCCTTGCTGGTCTTTCCAAGACTCACTTGTCGCAACAGTAAAATTGGCAACGGCATTACCGTTTGGCATGTAACGTACCTCAGGATCTTTACCTAAGTTACCCACTAAAATGACTTTATTCACACCACGACTGGCCATTGAAATCTCCTGCGATTATCTTTTCTATACACTTATTCGGTTGATCAAAATGATCTAATTAACAGAGCCTAACACAGCTCTGGCTTCGCTTAAATTGAAATCGTCATTCACCTTTAAATAGGCGACTTTATCCTCTAATACCACTATAGCTTCAGCCACACCCGTTAGCTGTGACAACTGAGAGGCCATGGTTTGAGCATGAGGTTTATCTTTTATATTTGCTTCAAGCGTATAGCTTTTTAGCAGCACTGGCTTGGCCATGCCAAAGGTCAGCAATAACCATAAGGTCATTAATCCCAATGAGACGAAAAAGACCCCAGAGGCGCCGACTAACTGATACGCGCCACCACCTAACATGCCACCACAAAATGCACCTAAAAACTGGCTGGTAGAATACACCCCCATTGCTGAACCTTTATCGCCAACAGGGCAAAACTTTGCAATCAAACTCGGTAACGATGCTTCAAGATAATTAAACCCAGTGAAAAAGAACAGCACTGCGCCGCTCAACACCCAAATATTGTCAGCAAAAATACCCATAGCACCCAGCGAGGCCATCATCAACAACAATGAAATTTGAAACATGGTTTTAGTATTTTTTTTCTTCACGCCGATGATAATCAAAGGCACCATCAGGAAAAACGCGCCAACAAAAGCCGGAAAGTATAACATCCAATGCTTTTCTTTTACTAAGCCCGCATCGACTAAATCTAAAGGTAATGCCACAAACACCGCGGTTAAGACTAAATGCAAAATAAAAATACCGGCATCTAAACGAAATAATTGTGGATCCATTAACATTTTTTTCAATTTAGCGGGAGTCGCTAAAGTGTCGCCTTTTGGCGCTTGACTGATAGGATTAGGCACAAAAAACTGCACAATTAGCATTCCTAGTACAGCTAAAGCCGCAGTCAGCAAAAATAACCCTGTTAAACCAACATATTGAGCAACAACAGGGCCAACGAGCAAAGATAATGCAAACGAAAACCCGATACACATCCCAATAACAGCCATAACCTTGGTACGCTGTTCATCACGGGTTAAATCGGCAGCAAGCGCTAACACCGCTGCGGCTATAGCCCCCATGCCTTGCACTGCTCGGCCAAACACTACGCCATAAATATGATCAGAAGACGCGGCAATTAAACTACCAATGGCAAACAATACCAGCCCCGCCATGATAATGGGTTTACGGCCATACTTGTCAGACAATATGCCCATGGGTATTTGTAAAATGGCTTGGGTAAGCCCGTAAGCACCAATGGCGATACCGACCCAAAGAGGTGAGAAACCTTCAAGGTGTTGTCCATATAACGCAAAAACAGGCATGATCATGAATAGCCCCATCATGCGTAAGCCAAACACACTGGCTAACGAAAATGCGACTTTTTTTTCCATGCCCGACAGTCCATTACTGGCCATTCATCTACCCTTTTACCAATTCAATGAGTCGCGCATATTACCATAGCCTGAATCAGTTGCTCAAAAGGAAATCACAGTTTATGAATTTAAGCTTAATTAAACTTTTTTTAGGCTTTCATCGTAGAGCATTACCGAGCAGGAAATAGTGATGATTGACTAAACAGGTCTCAGTTAATGTGCGATACTGAAACCCATTTTGCCCCATAGCGAACATAGAGCGATTAGATGGACAATATTGAAATCCGCGGTGCCCGAACCCACAATCTTAAAAACATCAATTTGACGATCCCAAGAGATAAACTGATAGTTATCACAGGATTGTCTGGTTCAGGCAAGTCTTCACTCGCTTTTGATACCCTCTATGCAGAAGGGCAACGTCGTTACGTTGAATCTTTATCCTCCTATGCGCGACAGTTTTTAAGTTTGATGGAAAAGCCTGATGTTGATCATATAGAAGGCTTAAGTCCGGCCATTTCAATTGAACAAAAATCAACCTCACATAACCCTCGCTCTACCGTTGGCACAGTGACCGAAATATACGATTACCTGCGCTTATTGTTTGCGCGAGTAGGTGAACCACGGTGTCCGACTCATGGTCAACCACTATCGGCACAAACCGTCAGCCAAATGGTTGATAAAGTATTAGCTTTGCCAGAAAACAGCCGCCAAATGTTACTTGCCCCAGTGATTAACGATCGTAAAGGCGAGCATGTAAAACTACTCGAAAGCTTATCGGCCCAAGGCTATATTCGTGCCCGAATTGATGGCGAAGTGTGTGATTTAACCGATCCCCCAACACTCGACTTACACGTGAAGCACACCATTGAAGTTGTGGTTGATCGCTTTAAAGTGCGAGAAGATTTAAAACAGCGTTTGGCTGAATCCTTTGAAACCGCATTAGAGCTATCTGGCGGTATCGCAAAAATTGCTTCAATGGAAGACAGTAGCACTGAGGAGCTGATTTTCTCTGCCAACTTTGCTTGCCCCCATTGCGGCTACTCCATGACAGAGCTAGAACCGCGGATTTTCTCATTTAACAATCCAGCAGGTGCATGCCAAACCTGTGATGGCTTGGGTGTTCAGCAGTTTTTTGATCCTGAAAGAGTGATAAGCAATGGCGAACTGTCTCTAGCTGGCGGGGCGATTAGAGGCTGGGACAGAAGAAACTTCTATTACTTTCAAATGCTCAGTTCACTGGCCGAGCATTACAAATTTGATGTCGAAACCCCGTTTGAGCAATTAAGCGACAAAGTTAAAAAGTTAGTGCTATTTGGGTCTGGCAAACAAAACATTGCCTTCAAATACATTAACGACCGTGGTGATGTGGTGGTTCGCAACCATCCGTTTGAAGGTATTTTGAACAATATGGATCGTCGCTATCGCGAAACCGAGAGTAATTCGGTACGTGAAGAGCTCTCTAAATTTATCAATATGCAGCCATGCAACAGTTGTGAAGGCTCACGTTTACGTGAAGAGGCCCGCAATGTGTTTATTGGTGATTTAAATTTACCGCAACTGACAACCTGGTCAATTGGTGAAGCAAAAAGCTATTTCGCCGAGCTCACTTTTGAAGGTCAACGCGCTCAAATCGCCGATAAAATTTTAAAAGAAATTGGTGAGCGTTTAGGATTTTTGGTTAATGTTGGTCTGAATTATTTAAGTTTATCGCGCTCAGCCGACACGCTATCAGGCGGTGAAGCGCAACGTATTCGCCTTGCTAGCCAAATTGGCGCCGGATTAGTAGGGGTAATGTACGTATTAGATGAGCCTTCTATCGGTTTACACCAGCGTGACAATGAGCGATTACTCAACACCCTTATTCACCTGCGTGACCTAGGTAATACCGTCATTGTGGTGGAGCATGATGAAGATGCGATACGCATGGCAGACCATGTTATTGATATCGGCCCTGGTGCAGGTGTGCATGGCGGCGAAATTATTGCACAAGGTACTTTAAGCGATATTCTTGACTGTGAAGTGTCGGTTACAGGCCAATACCTTTCAGGTAAAAAACAAATTCATATTAGCGACCAACGCACCCCAATAGATCCCAAAAAAGTGATTGAGTTATTCGGCGCAACAGGAAATAACCTACAAAATGTCGACTTAACTATTCCCGTTGGCTTATTAACCTGCGTGACGGGTGTTTCTGGCTCAGGTAAATCAACCCTGATTAACGATACCTTTTTCAAAATTGCTCATCGTATGCTCAATGGTGCCACTGTAGACGAACCTGCACCTTACAAAGAAATAAAAGGCATGGATCACTGCGATAAAGTCGTGGATATAGATCAAAGCCCAATTGGCAGAACACCACGTTCTAACCCAGCCACTTACACAGGCATTTTCACCCCTGTACGTGAAATATTTGCAGGCACCCAGGAAGCACGCACACGCGGTTATTTAGTCGGCCGCTTCTCATTCAACGTTAAAGGTGGCCGTTGTGAAGCTTGTCAGGGGGATGGGTTAATTAAAGTAGAGATGCACTTTTTACCTGATGTTTATGTGCCTTGTGATGCCTGTAAAGGCAAGCGCTATAACCGTGAAACCTTAGAAGTAAAATACAAAGGTAAAAACATTCACGAAGTGCTGCAAATGACCATAGAAGAAGCGCGCGTGTTTTTCGATGCCATTCCCGCCATTGCGCGCAAACTGCAAACCTTAATGGATGTCGGTTTATCTTATATTCGCTTAGGACAAAGCGCGACCACTTTATCTGGTGGTGAAGCACAACGGGTTAAGTTGGCTAAAGAATTATCTAAACGCGATACCGGTAAAACCCTGTACATTCTGGACGAACCCACTACGGGGCTGCATTTTGCCGATATTCAACTATTGTTAGATGTGTTGCATCGTCTCAAGTCTCATGGCAATACCATAGTCGTGATTGAACATAATTTAGATGTGATTCAAACAGCGGATTGGATTATTGATTTAGGCCCTGAAGGCGGTTCAGGCGGCGGGACTATTTTAGTGGCTGGAAGCCCTGAAGATGTGGCTAACCACCCCACGTCCCATACGGCACGCTTTTTAAAACCCATGTTGGCTTTGCACAAACAACGTGCAGCAAAACAGAACTCGGGCGCTAACACAGCCGCTAAAAAAACTGTGAAAAAGACTGTAAAAAAAACCACTTAATCAATTAACGCGCCAAAGGACAAATATGATCACACTAGGCGCATTCATAAAAACACTCAGTGGCACAAAAATAAACACGCCTAAAGGGGCTATATTATGTAGCCTCGCCTTGGTATTCATGCTGAGCAGCTGTGCCAATAAAGATAGCATTGATTGTCATATGCCGTTACAACATCAATGGGCAAATAGCGCACACATTATTGATGATATCCGTACCCTTAGCTCTGCTGAATTTGCCGGTAGAAAAACCGGTAGCGAGGGTGCGATATTGAGTCAAAATTATCTAGAACAACGTTTTACTGCCCTGGGTTTACAGCCATGGCAATCGACTTTCAAAGTCCCGTTTACCTACAAGTATCAATTTAGTCAGCAACTAGGTGTGAATATTGTTGGCATTATTCCTAGCCGCACGCCTTCAAACCGCTGGCGCATTATCACGGCACATTATGATCATCTTGGTCAACAAGGTAAGCGTACCTTTCATGGCGCCGACGATAATGCTTCTGGTGTCGCAGGCTTATTGGCTATCGCCGAGCAATGGCAACATACTGGGCTAGCTGAAGTTAATTTGATGCTGGTTGCCACCGATGCAGAAGAACAAGGCTTGTATGGCAGTTATGGACTGGTCGAGCAAATACAAATGTATCCCGAGATGCAAATTGAATTAGCGATGAATCTGGACATGATTGGTCACCCTTCACGTCCCCGAGCGATATACATAGAAGGCGAACAGAACTTTGTTGATTTTGAACAAATTAAAACGGATCTTACTAACAAACATCAATTATGTATTCGTTTAAGTTATGCAAAAAATAGCGCTACAGGAATAAAACGGATGAACTGGTTAAAAGCATCCGATCACTACCCGTTTCATCAAGCTGGCATACCCTGGATTTACTTTGGCGTGCCGCCACATAATCAATATCACACCGTAGATGACACTATCGACACGCTAAAAATTGACTTTTTAGCCAGTGTGACCGAAATGGCCTACAGCTTTATCAGCCAACCTCAAATCGAAATTAACCCACAATAACATCAGTTACAGGGTAAATAACTTACAAGATAAGGCAAAAATCAGGCCACATTTAAATATATATCACATTTTCTATAGTCAAATCACAGAACCGCTGCTATAATATCGCCCTTTCGGCGCGGGAAATCGACACGGGGTTGATTTTCTGTCTGTGAAACTCAGCACGAGCATCCGAATTTCGTGCACATCCACAAGGCTACAACCCAATGTCATCCAATGAAAGAACTTTCCGCGAACTCGGCCTGTCTGAGAATCTGTTGCGTGCTCTTGACGAGTTAGGTTATGAGAAACCAACACCGATCCAGTCAGCAAGTATCGATCCGCTTATGGCTGGTCAAGATATTATCGGCCAAGCACAAACTGGTACAGGTAAAACAGGTGCGTTTGCGCTGCCTTTACTGAACAAAGTCGATATTCGTCTTAATGCCCCACAAATTTTAGTTTTAGCACCAACACGTGAACTTGCCGTTCAGGTTGCTGAAGCGTTTGGCAGTTATGCTAAACACATGAAAGGCTTCCATGTACTACCGATTTACGGTGGTCAAAGCATGCATCAACAATTAAGCGCCCTTAAACGTGGACCACAAGTGATTGTGGGTACACCAGGTCGTGTAATGGATCACATGCGTCGCGGCACATTAAAGTTAGATGCGCTAAAAGCATTAGTACTTGATGAAGCTGATGAAATGCTAAAAATGGGCTTTATCGATGATATCGAATGGGTATTAGAGCATAAGCCAGCAAACAGCCAATTAGCATTATTCTCAGCCACTATGCCTGAGCAAATTAAACGTGTTGCTAGCAAGCACTTAACTAACCCAGTTAACATCAGTATTGCTGCCAGCCACACAACGGTTGAGTCTATTGAACAGTGTTACGTACAAGTATCACAACACAATAAACTAGAAGCATTAGTACGTGTATTAGAAGTTGAAAATACCGAAGGTATTATCATTTTCGTACGTACTCGTAATAGCTGTGTTGAGTTGGCTGAAAAGCTAGAAGCACGTGGTTACGCTTCATCACCATTACATGGCGACATGAATCAACAGGCACGTGAACGTGCTGTTGAGCAACTGAAAAGTGGCAAGCTAGACATTTTGATTGCCACTGACGTTGCAGCTCGTGGTCTAGACGTTGAGCGTATCGGTCACGTAGTAAACTACGATATTCCTTATGACTCAGAAGCCTATGTACACCGTATCGGTCGTACTGGCCGCGCGGGTCGTACTGGTATGGCTATCCTTTTTGTAACACACCGTGAAATGCGCATGTTGCGTACTATCGAACGTGCTACAAACAGCCGTATTTCGCCAATGAAAATCCCTAGCCCAGAAACGGTTGCAGAGCGTCGTTTATCTCGTTTAGGTGAGCAAATTCAAGAAACCCTAAACACTGATTTAGATTTCATGAAAAATGCTGTGGCTGAATTATGTACCCAGTTAGAAATCGATACCGATTTGTTAGCTGCGGCATTATTACAGCAAGTACAACAAGAGCGTCCATTACAGTTACCACAGATCCAAGAGCGTCAACGTGATTCACGTGACGAACGTGGTCCTCGTGAAGATCGTGGTTCACGCGATGGCGGTGATCGTCCTCGTCGCGAGCGTAGCAGCCGCCCATCACCAACTAGCTTCGGCCAACCTGAAGGATTAAAAGATAATCCTGATGTTAAGATGAACCGCTATGTTATTGATGTAGGTCGTGAGAATGGCGTTGGTGTGGGTAACATTGTTGGCGCGATTGCTAACGAAGCTAACATCGACAGCCGTTATATCGGTCAAATTCAACTGTACGATCAAGTCACTACAGTTGATTTACCAGATGGCATGCCAAAAGATGTATTAACTCACCTAAGAAAAGTGCGTGTTTGTGGTCGTCCACTTAACATTCGTGAAGCTGGTGATGAAGTTTTCGTTGATTCTGGCCGTGGTGCTGCTGCACCTCGTCGTCCACGTGGTGACCGCCCATCGGGTGACCGTCGTCCTCGTGGTGGTGACCGTCCTTCTGGCGATCGTTCATCGGCAGAACGCCGCCCACGTAAACCACGTGATAACGGTTAATAAAACGTTGAACTCAGCAAATGATTAAACAATGGAGCCTTTGGGCTCCATTTTTGTTTTGAAACACATGCCATTATAGAACCGATCAATTTAAGCCACCTCAAAGCAACACTTTACAGGCTTAATTTTCCTTGTAACATAAACATAAGATTTATGACAAGGATGTAGAATGCCGGCCAAAAATGTCTCTGAACATGCCAAGCCTATCAATAACGCCGCCCTCACTCAGTTTGTAAAAAAGCTACAAGCTAGGGTGTCTCAATCACAATCTATTGATGTTGTTAAAGCCTGCTTAGATAAAGCCATTGCTTATCCTAACCAACTTACTTACCAAAATAGTGCTTTATACCTATGTATTTTAGCGTCGGTGATCACCGCTGTCGGTTATTGGTTTTATCTTGAGACACAAAGTCAATACACTCGCATTTCAAACCCCGATTTATTAATATGGGCAGTCTGTGCCATAGTCGCTATCGTCGCCATTTATCAAATTATTGCCCGCAAAAAACGCCTGACCACACTGTCGAATCTATTTAGAGATGAAACCTTAAAGCACCTTTACAATATCACTCATTGTGATGCTGGCTTCTTGAATAATGCCCAGCATAAATTTATCGACTTTAACCGCGGAAATTACTCACAAAATGTTGAATGGGGTAAACAAATTGACTTCCATTCTGAGTCGGGTCTTATCCGCGCCGCGGTGGTTTATCATCACTATATGGATAAAAGAACGGAAACGTATCAGGAGTCAGACGGTAAAGGCGGCACTCGAACACGCACGAGAACAGTGTATGATCATTATTATCGTCAAGGGGTTATCTTTCCGCCTATCAACAACACTACCCATTTAGTCATGAGTCAGTCAAGGTTAGCTAGGCATTGGCAGCAGCGTTTTATGCCCGCATCACGCGAGTTTGAAAAACGCTTTTATGTGCAAACGGATTCAGAATTCAATGCTGCTAAGTTTTTAGAGCCAGTGGTGGTGATTGCCTGTGAGCAATTGGCCCACAAACTTGATGATTTAACCATTGAGTTTGCCTACGATGGCAGTTTATTGATTAACCAAAAAAATACTAATCTCCTTAATCCTGCAATGCATTATGACATCACCGAACCAGAAAAATTTAAACAAGAATTGCTAAATGACACATCTTTGTTCACAGTGAACCGTATCTTTGGTTTTGTAAATCAAATCATCAAGCACAGCGCTAGCCCATTATATTAAGGAAAAATTATGGACCTGTTTTTTATTATTATTGCCATTTTAGTTGTTGTCGCGATCATTATATTCAGCATTTATAATGCCATCGTCAAAGAGCACAATGCGGTACAACGAGGTTGGGCGGATGTGCTTACCCAGGAAAGGCAGCGCAGTCGAATTATCCCTGAACTTGATCGCGTGCTACAGCAACATCAAGATTATGAGAAAGATTTATTGCCTAAAATTACCGCTTTGCGCCAAGGGATTAATGCGCTTAAAGACAATAAAATTGATACCAAGTTACAAAATGATGTTGATCAAGCCTCGCAGGCGTTGATGAAAGGCATTAATGTTGCTGTTGAAGCTTACCCTGAACTAAGAGCATCAGAATCTTTTGCCAAGTTTATGTATGAAATTACCGAACAAGAGGAAAATGTGGGCGCTGCTGTACGTATTTTTAACCAAAACGTAGCCAATTTTAACGGCTGTATTCAATCTTTCCCGAATAACCTAGTGAACAGTTTTTTTAATAAAAAACATACTATTGAAGTGTTTAGTGATAGCAAAGCACAGGCTGAGTTTGAATATAAACCTAAGTTTTAATCTTATATAGCCATAGATGATGAGCCTGATGATGCATGACATCTCAGGCTAGTATACAAAAATAGAGAGTCAATATAGCGTGTCTACGACCCGCATCACTTCTGCGTCATTGATGCTTGACACCATCCAGCACAACAATAGCTAACCCAATCTAAACTGTTTGCGTTTGACGTACAAAGGCCAAATTTGCACCGCAAATACCGAAAAAATAATCAGTGCAATGCCAGATAAGGATAACCCGTCCAGATTATCGGCGCTGAAGGTATCACTCCACCACCCAAGGCTAACCACAATAGCCGTTGCACTAAAACTTAACACCGGAGTCAACGCCAACATGGCACTGACTTGTGCCGTAGGCCAATACTTCATGGCTTGCCCAAAACAACCATAGGCAATCAGGGTATTCGCGCCACAAAAAACCACAACCCCCCAATCAGATAAACTCATTAATTCAAAATGACCAAAGTCACTGAACGGCGCCATGGCAAAAATGCCTAATCCATAGATAAACAACAATACATTGCTGGGGGATAATTTAGGCCCTAAAGACTTTTGTAATAATGCATAACTTGTCCAGGACAATACCGAAAACTGCACGATTAACACACCAAGCATAATTTGATGGTTATCAGCGTTGCCAACATTCAAATTTGGATGGAAAAACATCAGCATGCCAATGGCTAAGGTAGCAAAACAAGTTAATTGCACGGCATTTAAGCGCTCTTTAAATAACAATACACCACCAAAAGCTAAAAAAAATGGTGCGGTTTGAAAATTCAATTGGGCTGTTCCCGGTGCAAGATAATCCAATGAATACACAAACGATACATAGTTAAACATCAGCAAGGTGCCAGCGAGACACAATTTAAGCCAATCGGCGCGAATGAGCAGGCTAAATTGACGCAGTTGGCCAAATCGCCATTGCAGTAACAAGGTCACCACAAACGCCATTAAAAACCGAAACCAAGTCAAAGTCACGGGGTCGATAAATCGCCCAGATAGCTTTAATGCTATGGGTAAAATGCCCCAAAAAAATACCGCAACGGAAACGAAAATGAGACCTAGCTTGGCGGTATTATCCATTTGAGTATCTGTCACAGTAATGACTCTTAGTTTTGAAGAATTGAATACTGCCTGATATGCGCATTCGTGTCAGCTAATATTACACAGCAATAAATAACAAGGCTTAATACGCTGCGATCAAACATTGGATTGTTCTGTAGTGAAAAAAGCCTATTTCAACCTCGCCTTTTTACGTGGCAAAACCAAAGAATACGGGTAAAATAGCCGCCATAAAAATTAGCCCTTCCCCCTTCAACTAGAGGAATACTCGTCATGAGTCTTGCCGATTCCGTTTTAGCCGTTAATAACGATTTACCCATCCGCACAGACAAGCCAGTGCATAGCGGTAAAGTGCGCAGTGTATACTGGCTAACCGAGGCTGATAGTCGTCGTTTAATCAAAGACAAAGGCTATAATGTCCCTGAAAATACGCCATTAGCCATCATGGTCATCAGTGATCGTATTTCGGCATTTGATTGTATTTTTCATGGTGAAGGCAATTTACAAGGTATTCCAGGAAAAGGCGCGGCATTAAACGCCATTTCAAATAACTGGTTTAAGTTATTTGCCAAAAATGGACTAGCCGATAGCCATATTCTTGATATTCCACACCCGTTTGTGTGGATAGTACAAAAAGCTCGCCCAATTAAAGTAGAAGCCATTTGTCGTCAATATATTACTGGCTCAATGTGGCGAGCTTATGCTAAAGGTGAACGCGAATTTTGCGGCATCACCTTGCCTGAAGGCTTAACCAAAGATCAAAAGTTACCTGAGTTGTTGATTACCCCGTCAACTAAAGGCATTTTAACCGGTATTCCTGGTGTGCCTGAGCAAGATGATGTCAACATCAGCCGCAGTGACATTGAAGCCAATTATCAAGCATTCGGATTTGAAAAACCTGCAGATATCGACCTATACGAAACACTATTAAAGCAAGGCTTTAAGGTTATTTCTGATGCATTAGCCAAGTTAGATCAAGTGTTTGTCGATACCAAATTTGAATTTGGTTATGTCACAGATAAAGAGGGCCAATCAAAACTCATTTATATGGATGAAGTGGGTACGCCTGATTCTTCGCGTATTTGGGATGGGGCGGCGTATCGTGAAGGTAAGATTGTCGAAAACTCAAAAGAAGGTTTCCGTCAATTCTTACTCAATCATTTTGACGATGCGGACATCTTGCTCAATAAAGACAGAATGCCGGAGCGTGAGGCACTTGCGCGCGATAATGATTTACCATTAACCGCCATGATGGCAGTTTCAGAGACCTATACCGGCGTAGCTGAAAAAGTCACAGGTCAAAAAATCATTTTGTCGTCAAATCCCAAAGCAGACATCATTGAAATTTTGAAAAATGAATATGATTTAATTGCCTAAATTTTAGTAAGACAGTTCAGCAGGCAATACTGAAGACTGGTAAACTCAATGTTACCAATAGAAAAAGGATGACTCAATGTCATCCTTTTTTCGGTTATTGCACTCAAGGTTAGATAACTTAATGATCTCGCAATCAACGAAGGCTTAACTTTACCTAAGCTAAGCTAAGCATTGATAATAGCATAAGGTCAAACAACCTAAACCTCCCCCTGCTTATATACTCAACATGTAGCTCAGGTCTTATTGGCACCTCTCGCCCTAGGTCAAACACAATGATCACTTATCCTTGATCACTGTGCCATGGCCAGATGAAGAAAAATCATTATCAAATTTAACTCAATCCCCCGTAAACTGACTCCCATACCCAAGCTCGTAAGATTCAAGGGCATTTATATTGCCAATCTTCAACACCACCCTAAGCTCAACTAGGGCAACTTAACGCATGAATGACGTTACGGGGCCGCGTTCTTGGGTACTTAAAGATCAGTCACAGGTTTTATCAATCGCACCGCTATGACTCATGCACTTGAGAGTCTAATTTATTCGTAAAAATCCCCTTTAATTCTCACGTAAGTTTACAGCAAACACATCAGACCACGTTCTCCCTTAAGATCCTGATTTTTAGCACTATAAAGCAGCTCGTGTTACACCCTGTTCTCTCACGCGTTCAGCAAATGTCTTTTTTTCCTTGTTTAACAGATACTTGTGTTTTAAAAATGTGACTAAACATTCTTTTTTTTGTTATCAAACTCTGCAACAATCGCGCCTCACGTTAATAAAAATTAGCGAAAATATTATAAATACGGGGTCAATTTATGAAACATGTAACAAAAGTCTCGGCGCTTTCGCCATCAAATGCTCCACCTACTATCAGCAGCTAGCAGTTTAAAAATTTACTAATCAATATTTTTAATTTTAAGTTTGGCCTTCAAATATTGGCTGACAAATTACTATTCGGAAGTAACAGTAATGTTAAAAAAATCAACAATTGCAATTGCTATCTTCACTATGTTTAGTGCGGGTTCAGTGAGCGCTGTAATGCTAGATGGTGACAGTAAAGGCGACCACGTTCGCTTGTATGGCGAAGTGGGTGTCGGTGGGCATTTTGATACTCATCCAGATTACAATCACGATGAGTTCTACGATACCAAAGGCTATGTAGATGATAGCTTCGCCACCATGGGCGTAACGGGAAAACGTCAACAGTTTACCTACCGTCTTGAATTAGATTACCAACGCCGCAACTGGCTTGGCGGCGATGGTGAATTCGAATTGGCCATTGACAAGCTATACGTCGGTTATGCTTTTACCGATCAACAGTGGATCGAGCTAGGCTTGACCGATACAGCATTCGATGATTACGACCACTTCGGTGATTTCACCTTCAACAAGTCAGTTGAAACTGGTGAAGCCGGTGACCAAGAAAACACGGTTAAATATCAAGCTGAATTTGACAATCTGATTTTCGGCGCCTCTTACTCATACGACGGTGAGCATAAGAGTGGTGCACTACAAGGTGACATCATTAACGGATACATGGGGTGGATGTCTGATCTGCTGTCTGTAGTCGTTGGTTTAGAAACTCGCGGTGGCTCAAACGGAATCAGTAAATACGGTGAACAAAAACAAGTAGGTTTTGGGGCACGCCTGAAACTAATGCCTGATTTATCTATTGGTTTAAATGGCTTTGTAGAAGATGAAGACTTGTCTACGCGTAAGGGCGGTGATGTACACCTAGATTATCAAACTTTCCGCAATCAAGGGCTAACGCTCAGTGCCAAGTATGATCTTAATCAACACTGGGAAATTATCAGCTCAGTAAACCACGAAGAATATGAAGGCTGGGATCTGATTGGTCCTAACTACGACTATTCTGAGCTACCGCCTGAATACGGAAAAGAGCGTCAGTGGGCCAGTTTAGGTTTCAACTATCGCCCTGCCCGCGACATCGTTTTCTCACTAGAAGGCAGAATAGGCGAAGCCCCTGAAGCAGCGTATGCCTACGCGCGTATGTATTTCTAGTCCGAATTAAATTCACTTTTATAGAGTTTACTATGAAAAAAAGTTTCCTATCGCTGGCTATTGCCAGCACCATCAGCATGGGCGCCTTCGCTGGCGTTCAAGACCTGCTGATCACCGAAATGACCCAGAGTACCGATGCCAATGTTGGCGCGGTTGAGATCACCAATACTGGATCTGATGCCTTCACCTTCACCGATGAAATTACCGCTTTCCAACGTTCAAGTGGCAAGTATGACAATGAGCTTCTGAACGCTGATACTAAGCCGCTGTTGACTGGTCACACGCTTGCACCAGGTGCAGCTATGGTTGTTGTCAATAGCAGAGCTAGCGAAGAGTTTCGTAATGCCATTGCTACTCAAGGTGGCACTGTTGTTGTCTCTACCTATGATGCCAGTAATAGATACAACAACCTGTTTATGACCAGTGATGACGGTTTTTTCCTGAAAAATGGTGATACTGTTATCGATCGTGTTGGCGCCGAGAATGAGACTAGTAAGTGGGCACCTAATACTACTTTACGTCGTAAAAAAGCGGCCGATGGCAGCAATCCTGCTCAATCAGGTACCTTCGATGCTGCTAACTGGCAGAACATTTTACCGATGAGATTTGATGATCTAGGTAAATCAGAGCTGCCTGCTGCTGATGCTGAAGACATCATGGACATCTTCACTTGCCCAACTGATAGCAGTGAAATCCTGTCTCCTAGCGAAGTTCAGGGCACAGGCTTTACTTCGCCTTTGATTGCCGAAGGCAAGACTGAGTCAGATGAAAAAGTTGCCGTAGAAGGGATTATCTCGGCTAAGGTCTCTATTCCTAACGATGGCTTCTATCTTCGTAACCTTGTTTCTGATAATGATCCTGAGACTTCTGATGGTCTCTTTGTTAGCTCTAGTGCTGCGGGCGATCTTAAAGTAGGTCAAACTGTTTGTATCGGTAGTAAAGTGGCTGAATACCAAGGTCAAACACAACTGTCTGCAGATACAGCATTTAGCTGGAACGTGACGAATACAGATATCCTCACACAACCTGTCGATATTGAGGTTATTAGCGCTGATAACGATTCTTTCGATAAGACCTTAGAGCGTTATGAAGGTATGTTGGTTAATCTGCCTACCGATCTGGATCCTCAGACTGATGGTGACCAAGATATGCGTATTACTCGCAGCTTCAGTTACAACTATCTGTCATCTCCTAACGGTCGCAACAACATGGTAGCGGCTTATAAGCGTCCTAACTTACAGCCTAACCATTTGCATGTTGCAGGAAGCCCTGAATCTAAAGCTGCTTATGAGCAAAACAATGACTATCGTTTAGTGATTGAAAGCTCGCCTAAATCAAACGGTACAGACTTACCTTACTACGCAGGCTTTAACAGTGACCCACACACCAACTATATCCGTATCGATGATAGTCTCGTTAATGCACATGGTGTGATCAGTCAATATGAAACTGAGTTGATCCCAGGTACTGACAAGTTTGACCAGGACTATAGCCTGACCATAACTAATCAGTTGACCAGTGATAACTTTATTCACAACTTACCTCGTACTAACAAGCCTGATCTAAATGACACTGTGGCAGATGATGAATTTGCTATCCGCGTTGCCAGTCAGAACCTGTTTAACTTCTTCAACTCTCCTTTTGGTGGCGACAATAACAACTATGGTCAAAGCCGAGGCGCTGATACTTACGATGAATACATCCACCAGAGAACCAAGCTGGTAGAAATTATTCGTGCTCAGGATGCTGATGTCATGGCCCTGATGGAGATTGAAAACAACGGTTTTGGCGATGACAGTGCTATTGCTGAGATTGTGAACCAAGTCAATATCAAGTATGTAGATGAACGCGCCCAAGATTACAATGGCCCTAACTCTACTGAAAACCGTTATGTGTTTGTTGGTTTTGACAACAACGGCAATCAAATGCTGGATAACCTAGACGCCATTGGTTCTGACGCCATTGCAACAGGTATTATCTATCGTCCAAGTAAAATGAGCATTGAGCGCACTCGCGTTATCCCAATGCCTCAGCAAAAAGCGCCAACTATCGTCAACGACTTAGGCGAAGTGATCAAAGATCAAAACCAAGAGATCTTGGAAGATGGCCAAAACTACCACCGCGATGCTCTAGTGGTTACCTTTATCATTAACCAAACAGGTAAGCGCTTAACGCTATCTGTAAATCACCTTAAGTCAAAAGGCTCTGGTTGTTGGGAAGAATGGCAAGGTGTTGAGTTTGGTAATGCCACGACTTGGAATAACCGTGAAGCGCCCGATCTAGACTACCAAGGAGCTTGTGCTGAGTTCCGCGTTGCCGGTGCTGTGCACTTAGGTGAAGAGATGGAAGACATTCCTGGGGATAAAATCATCCTTGGCGATTTGAACGCTTATGGTAAAGAAGATCCTGTGCTGGTGCTTACCGAGAACCCACGCAACAAGACGATCGTTACCGCTAGCCATACTTTCCTTGGACCTAAGCCACAGTTTAACCAAGATGGCTCACCAGTCACTATCACTAAGACGTACGGCTACATTGATATCGTCGGTGAAAAGTTCAAAGAGAAAGGCAAGACGCCTTGGAGTTACTCTTTCAGTGACGAATTAGGATCGCTTGATCACATCTTAATCTCACCTTCACTAAAAGATCGTGTGATTGATGCAACAGACTGGCATGTTAATGCTGCCGAAACGGGTTTGTATGACTATCAAAACAGCTTCAAAGGTAGTATCGACGGAACTGGTGCGCACAAGTTTTACAAACCAGACATCTATCGCGCATCGGATCACGATCCTGCGCTCATTACCATTAGCTATAAGCCTGGTGATGCGGATGATAGCGTGCCTCTATACCTGCCAAAACTGAGAAAGCTGATCAAGGTTCCTTATCAAATCCCAGCGAGTATTTCACCTCAAGTGGGCGATGTCGCGACCGTCAGTATGACTCCGTATGATGATGAACAGCGCTTAGATTTGAACCAAATGGTACAGCCTAATGTGGTTATTTCTAATAACACCACAACTTTGGTGAATTTCGAAGTCTTTGGTGCGCCATCTGCTATCTACAACGTTAATGTAAACCTAATGCGTGATGGCAAAATTTTAGAAGGGTCTGGACAAACTTTCCTAGCGAAAGTATCTAACCGCGACGGCTTGATTGCAGACATTGTAGAAGAAGAAAGTGATGGTACTGGCGGTGACGGTGGTGCGGGTAGCACTGGCTTCATCAGCTTGCTATCCCTGTTCGGATTGGCTGCTATGCGCCGTCGTCTTCGCAAGTAAGCGTTGATCTCGATAATGAAGCGCCTGTCTTTCGACAGCGCGCTTCCCATCAAAGACTTTAAAGAGATACGATTATGAGAATTAAAATAAATGCAGTTGCCGCGGCTACTGCTATGGTTTTGGGCTGCTTTTCTACTGCTGCCAATGCAAATTTAGTGATTACTGAGTACATCGAAGGTAGCAGCAACAACAAAGCTGTTGAAGTTTCCAACATGGGTGGCAGCGCCATAGATCTGGACGCTAATGCGTATAAGCTGATTCTATTCGGCAATGGCGCAGATGCATCAAAACCAGGTAATACTGAAACTTTAACAGGCACTTTAGCGCCAGGAAAGAGCCTTGTGTTCCACAACTCAGGTGCAGCAGATGCGTTTAAAGTGGGCAATGCCTCTACCGTCACATTCTTCAACGGTGATGATGCCCTAGTATTAACTAAAGACGATGTGGTAATCGACCGTTTCGGTAAACGTGGTGAAGACCCAGGCTCTGCTTGGACTGATCCAAGCGACGCCAATTTCTCCACCGCGAATAAAACCCTACGCCGTAAAGCCAGTGTGACCACTGGTGATACCGTGGCTGAGGCTGATTTTCCAGGTACTAATAATCAGTGGTTAGTGTTTGATATTGACACTGCTGATGGCCTCGGCTGCTCCGGTGAAGTGGCTTGTAGCTCAGAAGCGACTCCAGGCTTATTGATGCTAACCGAATATATCGAAGGCAGCAGCAACAACAAAGCGATTGAGATTTCCAACGTAGGTGGCAGCGCCATCGATTTAGATGCCAACGTGTATAAGCTGACTCTGTTCGGCAATGGCGCTGACGCATCAAACCCTGGTAACAGTGAAACATTAACTGGCACTTTGGATCCAGGAAAGAGCTTGGTTTTCCATAATTCTGGTGCCGCTGATGCGTTTAAAGTGGGCAATGCTTCTACTGTCACTTTCTTCAATGGTGATGACGCCCTAGTATTAACTAAAGACGATGTGGTTATCGATCGCTTCGGTAAGCGTGGGGAAGACCCAGGCTCTGCTTGGACTGATCCAAACGACGCCAACTTCTCCACCGCGAATAAAACCCTACGCCGTAAAGCCAGTGTCACTGCTGGTGATACTGTAGCAGAAGCAGATTTTCCTGGTACTAACAACCAGTGGGCTGTTTTCGATATTGATACTGCTGATGGTCTAGGTTGTGCTGGTGAGGGTACCTGTGATGGTTCAGTCACGCCGCCAGAGCCTCCGTTGCCAGAAACCGGTCCTTGTACGGGTTGTGAGACGCTGACTCCGGTTGCAGATCCTACTACGTTCAATGCCGAAATCTATTACTCAGATATAGTCAGTGGCGAATTTGCCAATGCAGAAGAGCTGAAAAATGCCCTCTCAGCAATCATAGCCAAAGAACATAAGCAACTTACCTATAAGCAGGTTTGGAGCACACTGACCTACGCAGACCAAGATCCTAATGACGATAAAAAAGTGATTGAGATCTACACTGGCACTTCTATTTCCAAATACGACAACCAAACTAGCGGTAGTGGTGTAGGTAAGTGGAACCGTGAACACGTTTGGGCCAAAAGCCATGGCTTCCCAAGTGAGTCTCAGTGGGGCTATACCGATGCCCATCACCTACGTCCTTCTGATCCAGGTATCAATACTGCGCGAAGCAACAATGACTTCGGTGCGTGTAAAGATACCGGTGAAGAGGTACTGTTTAACGGTGTAGGTACTGGTAACTATTTGGACAAAGCCACGGATTGCTGGGAACCTCGTGATGAGGTCAAAGGCGATGTCGCGCGTATGATCATGTATATGGATACTCGCTATCAAGGCACGGATACGACTACGACTCAAATGCCTGATCTCATCGCAGTCGATCGTTTAACAACTGCAGACGAGGATAACGCGCCGCTGATCGGTACGCTTTGTACTCTGTATGCATGGAACCAGTTAGACGCTGTTGATACTTACGAGCAGAATCGTAACAATCAGGTATACAAATACCAAGGCAACCGTAACCCTTTTATTGACCGCCCTGAGTTAGTAAAAGAAGTGTATGGTGCAGTCTGTGGTGACGATCCAAATCCTGTTTTGGAAGTCGAAGGCGATATCGTGACTCCTGATAGTGTTAGTGAAGGCGCTGCTTACACCCTAGATGCCTCTGCAATCAAAGCTGGCGAAGGTGTTGTCCTCACTTACCTGTGGGAACAGATTGTTGCTGAAGAGAAGACTGTTGTTGGCAGTGAGGCTATCTTATCTCTAACTGCACCAATGGTTAAAGCCGATGAGGCATTGAACTTCACCTTGACCATCAGCGACGGTACTTTGGAAACAACCAAAGCTGTTAGCCTGAGCGTAATTAACCTGCCATTGGCTCTGAATGTAGAGTTTGCTGGGACAACTAAAGTGACCGAAGGCGATAAAACGTCTATCACAGCAACGGTTACGGGTGCACCAGAAGGTACAAGTTACAGCTGGAAGCAGGTATCTGGAGACACGGCAGTGTTTACCGCTGCAGGTCTGACACTTGATGTCACATCTCCTAGCGTCAATATCGATCAAGTTCTTGTGTTCGAGCTTACGGCAACTGTGGACGAAGAAAGCTTCAGTCAGTCTGTTAGCATTGAGGTGTTAAACACCGAAGATGATGGTTGGACTAAGCCTGATGGCGCGGGTAGTTTAGGTGGTTTTATGACTCTGCTGCTGCCGCTAATGTGGTTGCGTCGCCGCCAAGGCTAACCACCAGCAGAGCCTATAAAAAGCAGCACCGGGATCGCTCTGGGTGCTGCTTTTTTTAACGGTAAAGACGTTGTTTACGGCTCGCCACGCTCAATGGTGACACTCAGCCCTTAAAGCAGATGACAACGCTTATCTGAATAATATTGAAGGATTACTATGAATACTTCACTCCGTCTTTCTGGCCTACTTATTACTGGCTCAGCTATCGCGCTCGCATTAGTATTGAGCGGCTGTAATAAGAAGAAACAGGAAGAAGCTCCTAAAGCGCCGAAGGTGACGGCATCTGTCGCCTGTATCGCGGCAGGCGATGATTGCAAGCGCTTCACCCTACTGCATACTAATGATCACCATGGCCGTTTTTGGCATAGTGAAAATGGTGGTTATGGTATGGCTGCCCGCAAAACCATTCTTGATCAGATCCGCAAAGAGGTGGTTGAGCAAGGAGGTCAAGTTTTGTTGCTCTCAGGTGGCGATATCAACACTGGCGTTCCTGAGTCTGATCTTCAAGATGCCGAGCCAGATTTTATCGGTATGAACCATCTAGGCTATGATGCCATGGCCGTGGGTAACCATGAGTTTGATAATCCATCAACAGTGATGGATAAGCAGCGAGGCTGGTCAAAATTCCCTTGGTTATCTGCCAATATTTATCGCCAAGTCGATGGGGAATGGCAACGCTACTTTGAGCCCTACAAGGTCTTTGACGTTCAGGGCTTAAAACTAGCTGTAGTAGGCCTAACCACTGAGCATACTGCTGAAATAGGCAATCCAGAATACGTTGCAGGGTTAAAATTCACTTCAGCTCAAGCTGAGGCGAAAGATATCTTGGCAGAGCTTGAACAACAGCATCAGCCAGATCTGGTATTCGGTCTCACCCACATGGGTCACTATGAAAATGGTAAGCATGGTAGTAACGCACCCGGTGATGTATCTCTAGCTCGCAACCTTGAGCCTGGACAAATTCAGGCAATCATTGGCGGTCACTCGCAATTACCTGTTTGTATGGAAGGTGACACGGGTGAGTATGTAAAAAAATATGCTCGAGATGAGCCGTGTAAGCCTGATCGCCAAAATGGCACTTGGATCATGCAAGCCTACGAGTGGGGCAAATTTATTGGCCGTGCAGACTTTGAATACTACGGTGGTGAGCTTCATCTAGCACACTACGAGCTGGTTCCAGTAAACACTGAAACCAAGTATGGTTTCATGCAGCATTCTTCTATGCATACTCCCAAAGATCCAGAAACCCTCGAGTTACTGCGTCCATATCAGCGCAACGGTCAGGTCAAGCTACGGGAAGAAATTGGTGTGGCAAAGGCGAATTTCATAGGAGATCGTAAGGTGGTTCGTTCCCAAGCGACACCGCTAGGAATTATGATAGCCCACGCTCAAACTCAGCTCCCTGTGCCAGCAGATTTCGGCATCATGAATTCTGGCGGTATTCGTACCACCATAAAGAAAGGGCCTATTCGTTATCGTGATGTGCTTGAGGTGCTGCCTTTTTCCAACAGTGTGACTGTGACTGAGATGAAGGGTGCTGAACTGAAAAAATATTTGTCTAAGGTTGCGCTTATGACTCAAGGTTCAGGAGGTTTTGCCCACTTCAGCGGCATCAAGATGACCGTTGACTGTAAAGCTAAAGATGTTGATATCAGTGCCGTTGGTGATAAGCCTTTCAAGCTGGAAGATAATTACCGATTTACCCTCCCTAGCTATAATGCTGCGGGCGGTAACAAATATCCCAAGTTGAAAGAACAGGCCAGAGACACCGGTTTTATTGATGCAGATATGCTTTATCAATTCATCAAAAAGCATGGCAAGCTCGATCCTGTCGACTATGACAGAGCAAAAGATGTTCGCTATATCAACTCTAGAAATGCAAATGGCTGCGGCGGTTAAACTGATGTTCTAATAAGGTTAATCAGCTGCTTCCTTAGCGCCTTAAACAGCGCCTAACCTTTCGGTTTGGCGCTGTTTATTTTAATGCTGACTGGTAAACATATAGTAAGGTAATCAATATTTGACACGCAGGCTTACCTGATTGTCGCTGAAAATAATGCATTAGATAATCAAACCCTGTTAATAACACTCGCAGAGTTCGTGATAGATTCAATTCTCTATCTTGCTGTCTAAATCGATGACGAAGAGCAGAATAAGTTGAAATACCCTCGAAAGATCAACTCCCACCAAAAAATACCTAAAAATCATTATTTTCACAACCTAACGATAAAAAACAATCTTCAGCGTTATCACCACAAACACTATTCTGTAAATCTTTACAATCACCACCAAAATGTAAATGATAATCGTTTTTATTTAGGTCTTGATGTTATTTGTATACACTCGGTAATGAATTTAACTCTGCGCAGTAACCGCGCTTTCTACACTCGTTACCAAGATGAATCAAACAATGAAATTAACAACACTATCATGCGCCATATCTCTCGCCTTGCTGTCTGTCAGTCAACTCCATGCTGAAACCGCATCAAATACTGATGATTCTACTCACTCGGATGTGGAAAAAATTGAAGTAAAAGGCCGCTATATTCAAGGCTACAATGCTCACTCAGCCAGTGGAGCTTCGAGATTAGATCTGGCCATCAGTGATATTCCACAATCAGTTTCAGTAATCACCGATGCTCAATTACGAGACTTCCAACTTAATGACATTAATGCTGCATTGGACACAGCAACAGGCATTAATGTCGAAAGAATTGAAACCGACCGCACCTATTACACCGCCCGTGGGTTTGATGTCACCAACTTCCAGGTCGATGGCGTTGGGTTGCCGCTAACAACCGGTAATAATCATGCCGATGAAGACACTGCCATCTATGATCGTGTTGAGGTGATTAGGGGAGCAAATGGTTTAATGACAGGTGTAGGAAACCCATCCGCCACTGTTAATTTTATCCGCAAAAGACCAACTGCAGACAATCAACTGAATTTATTAGCAAGTTATGGAAGTTGGAACAACTTGCGCTTAGAGGCCGACGGTTCTGCGCAGCTTAATGACACGTTTGCCGCTAGAGTTGTCGCGGTTAAACAAACTAAAGACTCCTATTTAGATCGCTATCAAACAGATAAAACAGTGCTTTACGCTTTTATCGACGCCAAGTTGAGCGAGGATACCAGCCTGTCTGTAAGCCATAGTTATATCAATAACGATGCCGAGGGTAATAATTGGGGCGCATTACCGCTGTTCTATACCGATGGCAGCGCAACTGACTATGACACATCAACCAATACCTCGGCAAACTGGTCAAACTGGCTGGTGATAAAACAAAACACTGTGGTGGAATTTAGTCATTATTTTTCTGATAACTGGAGTTTACGCGCCACTTATTCGCATAAAACTACCGATGAAGATACCGAATTATTCTATGTTTATGGCACGCCAGATAAAGCCACTGAACTCGGCTTAACAGGCTATGGCAGCGAGTACGACTTAGATGATCAGCACAACTTAGCCGATATGTATGTAAATGGTGATTTCAGTCTATTTGGCCGTGAACATCAAGTGGTTGTAGGCTTAAACTACGCCAAGCTGGATTACACTGATAGTTCATTATATGACTACACGACAGGCAATGGATTTCCACCGATGCCAGATCTCAATACCTGGGATGGCAATACCCCAAAACCCACCTTTCAAGATGCACCTAGCGGCAGTGATGTGAGCGCCACCCAAAAAGCGGCTTACTTTACCGGTCGATTTAATCTATTTGAGGATTTCCATCTGATTGCAGGCGGCCGTTTTAACGACTGGCAAGCAGAAGGCGAATCCTACAGTAAAGTTCAAGATGTCGAAGATAGACAGTTTATTCCCTATGTTGGGGTAACTTACCGCTTTATTCCCGAGCTACTTGCCTATGCTAGCTACACCGAAACATTTAAAGCGCAGCGAGAACTAGACATAGACGACAATACGCTTGCTCCTGTCACAGGTGAAAGCCAAGAAATTGGCCTTAAAAGCGAGTTATTCAATGGCAATTTAATTACTACATTGGCTTACTTTGATATTCAACAAACTAACCTCGCAACGCCCGACCCGCGCACTAGCCAACTCCCGCCAACAGAGCGTCGCTATATTGGTGCAGATGGTATTGGCAGTCATGGTTTTGAAGTTGATATAGCAGGTGAAATTTACCCCGGCTTAAATGCCAGCATAGGTTACACCGACTTTGATATTACTGGCGATGACAAAGTTGCAGGGTACACACCAAGTCAGTTATTTAAGTTTGCAGCCACCTACGACCTTAACTTCATTGAAGGATTAACATTTGGTGTAAACATGCGCTGGCAAGATGACATCCATCGCTCACAAGGTATTGTCGCTGATGGATTTAATAATGCAGGTCAGGAAATTATTACTAAGCAAAATGCTTATGCGATTGTCGATTTAATGGCGAAGTATCGCTTTAACGATGCAGTGGTTCTGACCGTCAATGCCAACAATGTCACCGATGAAAAGTATCTAACCAGCCTTTATTGGGCCCAAGGTTTCTATGGTGCTCCCGCAAACTACAGTGCCACGCTAAGCTGGCGTTTGTAGTCATGTCCTAAATCATTAAGCAAACATAGCGTGGAAAACTCTGCGCTATGTCTTTGGCTTTCTTGCCCGATAACTCGTAACACAAGCCCAGTAACAACAGAGGTAAGCATGAGAAAATCCCTCTTTAAATGGCACTCTTATGGCGCGCTCATAGCCATGTTGCCCATTTTAATCATGTCGATAACCGGCAGTATTTTGGTATTCAAAGTAGAAATTGACAGTCTGCTTAGGCCAAATCATATGCTGGTTGAGGCACTGCCTGAAACACCGCGTATAAGTTTAGACACCTTAATGCAAACGACACTAAGCGAAAACCCCGAATATGAACTAGGCGGCTGGGAGTTATATGATGATAAGTCACGTTCTGATGCGGCCTATCTAATTAAACGTGGAACAGATGACTGGCACAAGGTTTACGTTAATCAATATAGTGGTCAATTATTGTCGCAGCCTTATCCAATGGATCACTTCATCACCGATTGGCTACTTGAATTGCACTATTCATTCTTGTTGCATGTTAAAGGCGCGTCGGTCGCGTTTGTTGCCGCATTAGTTATGCTGTTTCTTGGGATCAGCGGCATGATTTTATACCGGCGTTTTTGGGCCAAGCTATTCACTCTGCGTTTAGGTGCGGTGAAACGCATTCTTTATAGTGATATTCATAAAATGGTTGGCATCATCAGCTCGCCGGTATTGATTATTTTGGCGTTCACCGGGGCTTATTGGAACATTAGCGGCATCATTCATGAAGTCACTGAACATGGTGATGGCGAGCATGTTTATATCACTAAACCGCTTTATCGCGCAGATATCTCGTTTGAAGCATTACACCAGCAGGCAACAAATGAAATCAGCAGTTTTAAAGCAGGGTATCTCGCTATGCCCCATGAACCCGACAGGGATATTACCTTTTACGGTGAGGTGGATAGCAACAACCCACTCAATAGTGAATACAGCAGCATAGTCAGTTTTGATAAAACCACGGGTGTATTGCTATCAAAGCAAGATATTCGTGAAGCGGGCTTGTTGACGGTATTTTTAGACAGCTTTAGAAAATTACACTTTGGCTATTTTGGTGGGTTAATTACCCGTATTATTTGGTGTGTTCTAGGCTTGATGCCAGTCATGCTCGCTTTTACGGGATTATACTTATATTGGCAACGTCGCCAGTCAAAAGTGCAATCAAAACAAAAGCGTCAGCAAATGGTTAATGCCATCTAAGGTCAAAATCCCCTTCTGTATTCAGCACCAATCAGCAAGGTTTAGCCTAACAACTAAGCCTTGATTTTGTTGCACGTCATTTTCTATAGCTGAATTCCCTAAAATACTGCTGTATAATTCCGCCACTCAATTTTGGCTATTTTACGCTGGTCAATTTTATATCTATCTATAGAGGCACTATGACTGTTAATCACTATGACCCGAAACAAACCACAACCCTAGCGACACCCAAAAAGGTCATAGAGGAACAAGCACAATCCGCATCTACCAATAATCCTATATCAGCCAGCGCTGCAAAAATTGGTTTTGTTAGTCTTGGCTGCCCAAAAAACCTCGTCGATTCTGAAAGAATTTTAACCCAACTTCGCACAGAGGGCTATGACGTGGTATCCACATACGCCGATGCCGATATGGTTATCGTTAATACCTGTGGATTTATTGATGCAGCGGTACAGGAATCCTTAGATACCATTGGTGAAGCATTAGCAGCCAATGGCAAAGTATTAGTGACCGGCTGTTTAGGCGCTAAAAAAGATGAAATTATTGAACTGCACCCTAACGTACTAGGTGTCACAGGCCCACATGCCTATGATGAAGTATTAAAGCAGGTGCATCTGCATGTTGAAAAACCCAAATATAATCCTCTAATGGATTTAGTGCCGGATCATGGCATTAAACTAACACCAAAACATTATGCCTATTTAAAGATATCTGAAGGCTGTAATCATCGCTGTACTTTCTGCATTATCCCTTCAATGCGCGGTGACTTAGACTCTCGCCCTATTGGTGATGTACTAGGTGAAGCACAACGCTTAGCCAAAGCTGGCGTAAAAGAGTTATTGGTTATTTCGCAAGACACATCTGCCTATGGCGTTGATGTTAAGCATAAAACTGCCTTTTGGGATGGCATGCCAGTCAAAACCCACATGCAGCAATTGTGTGAAGAATTGGCTAAGCAAGGCGTTTGGGTTCGCTTACATTATGTTTACCCCTACCCACATGTCGACGACATTATTCCATTAATGGCTGAAGGGAAAATTTTACCGTATTTGGATATTCCTTTTCAGCATGCCAACAAGCGCATTCTTAAGTTAATGAAGCGTCCTGGCAGCTCTGATAGAGTGTTAGAACGCATCAAAAAATGGCGTGAGATTTGTCCTGAGCTGGTTATCCGTTCAACCTTTATTGTCGGTTTCCCTGGTGAAACAGAAGAAGAGTTTGAAGAGCTACTCGACTTTTTAGAAGAGGCACAATTAGACCGTGTCGGGTGTTTCAAATATTCGCCCGTTGCTGGTGCGAAAGCCAATGACTTACCCGATCATGTGCCTGACGATGTAATGGAAGACAGGTTACAACGCTTTATGGCGGTACAGGCACAAATTAGTGCAGACAAACTGCAAGCTCGTATAGGTCAAGAGTACCTAGTGTTAATTGATGAAGTGAACACCGAAGGTGCTGTAGGGCGTTCTTACATGGACGCACCAGAGGTAGACGGCAAAGTTTACTTAACCGATGAATTTGATGTGCAGCCTGGTGATCAAGTTTGGGTACAAATTATCCATGCTGATGAACATGATGTTTGGGGCGTTCGCGTAGAAGATTAATCCCCTAGCAATGACTGCTGTGGCTATAATTCTAAAAGCATGAAGGCAACTTCATGCTTTTTTGTATCTGAGTATCCTTAAAATCGATTTAAACTCAATTTTGCTTAAGATAATTACTCATGCATTAATATATTTCGCTTCTCAAACGGAGATTTTTAATGATAACAGAGCAAGTTGACGTGTTATTCACTGGGCTATTGCAAGTCAATTCAATGCAGTTAACGTTAAACAAAACCGCCGAAGATAGATGCATTGGCCAGATGAATTACACAGATAAAACGTGATTAACGGACAGTTATCTTATGCCACACTAAAGTCGCATCGCGATAGCAGATAGCAAAAAGCCACTCATAAGAGTGGCTTTTTGCTTAATGTGGTCGGTGATAGAGGATTCGAACCTCTGACCCTCTCGTCCCAAACGAGATGCGCTACCGGGCTGCGCTAATCACCGAAGTTTTTACTTGCTGACAAGTTTAATATTTGTTTAACCTCTTGGGATAAACACGCTAATAAAAGCGTAAATGTGGTCGGTGATAGAGGATTCGAACCTCTGACCCTCTCGTCCCAAACGAGATGCGCTACCGGGCTGCGCTAATCACCGAATATTGATATTTAACATGTTACGTTATCAATAACGCTTTTAGATTGAATGGGGTGACTGATGGGGCTCGAACCCACGACAACCGGAATCACAATCCGGGACTCTACCAACTGAGCTACAATCACCACTGATTTCAATCTTACCAACCAAATTCGAAAAAGCATATATACCGAATGGTGCGCCCAGAAGGATTCGAACCTTCGGCCTTACCCTCCGGAGGGGTACGCTCTATCCAGCTGAGCTATGGGCGCTCGCCTTGGTTAGCGACGCATATAGTAGGGATAAATTACCTCTACGTCTAGTGATGATTCACTTTTTTTATCTGAGTGATTAAGTTTTGACTAATCAGCGCGATTTATCTTCATATTACGTCGAATTATATTACTTGGATCACATTTTAAATTGTGTTAAATATACTTGTTAGCTTTGAACATTTCTGAGTATTGTTAATAGGATAGTGTGGCTGCAGGTATGGATAAGGAAGTTAATAGCCCCAAGTTACCTACTGACGTTGATTCTCTTCAGCGTCGAATTGCTCGACTAAAGCGTTTAGCTAAAAAATATAAGCGCGCTGAAATCGTGCAAAACGCACTATTAGGCATATCTAATATAGCTAATAATGTAAACAGTTTAGACGATTTCTACACAGGTGTTCATCAACACTTGCAGCGCCTCATTCCCGCAGATAACTTTTTCATCGCCGCACAAAACCCTAAAACTGGGTTGATTAGCCTGCCTTTTTTTGCCGATGAAAAAGACTCTCATCCCAGCGAACTCTATCCAGACGAAGAAATTTCTGAAATTTTAAATCGCGGTATTACCGGTTATGTGCTTAGACAAGGGCAGCCGTTATTATGCAATGAAGATGAGTTTTGTAAACTGATTGCGCAAGGTAAAATTCAAGGGCTAGGCTCTCCATGTCATCAATGGTTAGGTGTGCCGATTAAAAACGGAGAGGTTGTAAACGGTGTTTTAGTCGTCCAAAGTTATAACACTGAAATTAACTATGGTGAGCTTGAACTTGAGTTAATGGGCTTTATTAGTCAACATATTTCAGGTGTCATGGAGCGATTGCTTCATAATGAACAACTTGAACTAGCCATTGAAGAACGCACTCGAGAATTAAGCCAGGCATACAACAGCCTAAAATCAGAAGTAAAAGAGCGCGTTAAAGCAGAAAACCTGCAAAAATCTTTATTTCAAATCGCAGATCTTTCTTCATCTAAACTTGCCCAAAAAGATTTCTATACCCGAATTCATGAAATCATCAGCCAGTTATTGCCCGCTGAAAACTGCTTTATCTCATTAATTGATAACAATATGTTGTCTTTTCCTTTTTATGTTTCGCAGCTAGACAATGACTACCCCTCAACGCGTCCGGTACAAGATGGTTTAACCGAGTATATTTTACAGCACAAGCAGCCAAGATTGCTCAGTAATACCGACATAAAGAAACTAGTAGAGTTTGGTGATATCTATGCCAAATCACCTGAATTAAACCGTACCGAGCATATGCATCAATGGATAGGTGTGCCCTTAATTATTAATGAACACGTTGTTGGCGCACTGACTATTTACAGTTTAGATGCCAAACAAAACTATCAAATTAAAGACCTTGAACTGCTGACATTTGTATCACAACACATTGCCAATGCGATTGAACGTAAACATGCGGTTGAGTCATTAAAGCGCAGTCATGAATTGCTAGAAGATAAAGTCTCTACCCGTACTCAAGCCCTGGCTCAAGTCAATCGCAACTTACAAACAGAAATAAATCAACGTCGCAAAATTGAAGCTCAGTTGGTACATGATGCACAACATGACGGATTAACTGGACTGCCAAACCGTAATTTCTTAATGGACAGATTATCGCAAGCGTTAAAGCACGTCAGACGCCACGGATTAGATCAATTCGCCCTACTCTTCATCGATTTAGATCGCTTTAAAGTGATTAACGATACCTTCGGCCATCTTGAAGGCGATCGTTTTTTAATTGAAACCGCTAAACGTCTAAAAAGCTGTATTCGTGAAAACGATACTTTGGCCAGAATGGGCGGAGATGAATTTGTTATTCTACTTGATTCAATTCGCGGCACTCAAGATGCGATAGAAGTCAGCGAGCGCATTTTGCATCAAGTCAGTCAAGCTTATTCATTGTCAAATAAAGACTTTCTCTCTGGCGCCAGTATTGGCATCGCTTTTAGTCGCAACGATAAATTAGAAACCAGTGAGTCGATTTTACGTGATGCTGACAGAGCCATGTACCAAGCGAAATCAAATGGTAAGGGTTGTTATGTTATTTTTGACAGTGAATTAAGCTATCAGTCTGAGCAGCGCAATGATTTGGATGAGCAACTCACTCTAGCGCTCAGCCACAACCTTATTCAGGTGAGTTATCGCCCAATTTATGATTTAGTACAAAAAACCATTATTGCAATAGAGCCACAAGCTCAGTGGCAGCATGAAAAGCATGGCTTTTGGGATCATAATAAACTGCTCCAACTGACATCAAATGCACAATTATCTTTAATTTTTGACGGCTATATTTTTCAACAATTAAACAAAGATTATCCTGCATTAAAACAGCAATATGGTGCTGTAACACAACTTTATATGTCGATATCAAGCCAGCATGTGAACCATAAATATGCCTTGCGTGGTCTCAAAAACACGCTAAAAAATAGCAAAATTGATTTATCAAAACTGACGGTTTTCTTCAACGAAAAATCATTAGTTAAAGACACCGAGAATCATCTTAATGCCTTTGAAATCCTCAAGCAGTTGGGCACAAATATCGGTCTAGATCATTTCGGAACCGGTTATAGCTCATTAAGTAGCTTGAGTTTTTTACCCATCAGCACCTTAATGCTTGATCAGGAAATCAGTAAACATTTGCTTAATGACAATCAATTGAAATTAGTCAAAGCTTACCGATTATCAGCAGAAGCATTGGGCATCAACATGGTTGCCACCGGCGTTGATACCTTGCAACAAAAACTACAATTTATTGAATTGGGTTATAAGGTGGGTAAAGGAAGAACATTGGAAAAAAAAACAGTAAACATAGCTAACGTTATGAATTCATGTGCTTAAAAAGCATTCATCGTCAAGAGTCTCATGTCCAAGATAGCCCTGAGTATTTTGCCCCTTGTTACTAGGGCCTGTTGATCTTTGCTGGTTTAATTTTGTTCGAGTTAAAAACGTTTTAATTGAGGCGAATGGATTGATGCCTAGTCATCTAAGCACTCTTTGTTCTCAAAAAGTTCATTCAACAAAGAGTAAAACGTTTTTAGCCGAACCCTTCGGGCAGCGTTTGTTGGTCATTTGTACTGCGTTATCGACTTCTTATGTAGAATAACTACACCACAAAGTCTCTGCCTTGTAGAAATGACCAACAATTCGCTGCAAAAACAACCTTGAAAGATCAACAGGCCCTAATAGCGTGTTCTTCAAATAAGACTTCACGTTATGTGGCATAACGCGAACTTCACTCGCCTTATTGCCACATCAAAAATAACTTCACTACTTTTTAAACATATCCCTAAGGTTGGCAATATTACTTTTACCGGTTGCCATTCTTTGTTGCTCAGTTTGCTGTGGTTTACGATTTTCCCAAATTAAATCGTCTTGAGGCAACTCCATCAAAAACCGGCTGGGTTCGCAGCGCATGGTTTCCCCAAACTGACGTCGTTCGCGGCAAATAACAAACCATAATTCACGTTGAGCTCGGGTAATTCCCACATATGCGAGTCGTCGCTCCTCGTCGACATTATCTTCATCAATACTGGATTGATGAGGCAATATACGTTCTTCAACGCCAACCATAAATACAAATGGAAACTCGAGTCCTTTGGAGGCATGCAAGGTCATTAACTGCACCTGATCGCCACCCTCATCTTCACTGTTACGCTCCATCATGTCACGCAGGGTTAAGCGAGTCACGACTTCCGGTAACGTCATTGGCTCATCAAGCTCGTCACCTTCGAGCATTTCAGTCACCCAGCGATACAGTTCTGAAATGTTTTTCATGCGCATTTCAGCCGCTTTGGCGCTGGTACTGGTTTCGTATAGGTAATCTTCATAATTAATACTGCGGATCAGTTTTTTAATCGCATCAACCGATTCCCCTCGCTTAGCAATTTCGCCAGTATCAACGATAAACTGACCAAATTGGTACAGCGATTTAACGGCAGCTGGCGCTAGCTCGTGGTTTAGACCTGCATCAAAAATCGCTTCAAACATTGAAATATGTTTTTGATTCGCAAAATTACCCAATCGCTCTAACGTTGCCGGTCCAATTCCACGTTTGGGTAAATTAACCACTCTTAAAAATGCATTATCATCATCAGGATTTACCACTAAACGCAGATAAGCCATGATGTCTTTAATTTCAGCGCGGGCGAAAAATGACGTACCACCACTGAGTTTATAAGGAATACGGTTTGTCATGAGGGCACGTTCAAGTAATCGCGACTGATGATTACCCCGATACAAAATGGCATACTGCCCAAACTGAGTGCGACCAACAAATTTATGACGGATAATTTCAGCCACCACACGCTCAGCTTCTTGCTCTTCATTGGCGGCAATTAATATTCTTAAAGGCTCACCATAGGCTAACTCACTAAACAGGGCTTTTTCATACACGTGAGGGTTATTGGCAATCAGAATATTGGCAGCGCGCAAAATCCGTTGGCTGGATCGATAATTTTGCTCTAATTTTATCAATTTTAGCTTAGGAAAATCGGTACCCAGCAATACTAAATTTTGCGGTTTAGCGCCGCGCCATGAGTAAATAGACTGGTCGTCATCACCTACCACGGTAAATCTTGCACGCTCACCAACCAGCAATTTAACCAACTCATATTGGCTGGTGTTGGTATCTTGATATTCGTCCACCAGCAAATATTGAATCCGCGTCTGCCAGCGGGTACGAACTTCCTCATTCATGCGTAACAACAAAGTGGGGATCAAAATTAAATCATCAAAGTCGAGCGCGTTATAAGCTTTCATATGCTGGGCATAACGTTGATACAACATAGCAAAAAGCTGGCCCTGCTCATCTTTCACCATTTTGCGTGCTTGCTGAGGGATAACCAAGCCGCCTTTCCAATTTGAAATGGCTGACGCTAATGCCTTAATTAAATCTTTATCTTCGTCTAATTCGTCCTGAGTTAATTCTTTTAATAACGCAAACGTATCTTGGTCATCAAATAATGAAAAACCAGCTTTAAGCCCCAATACTTTATGCTCACGTTTAATAATTTCTAAACCTAAGGTATGGAAGGTGGATATCCATAAACCACGGGCTTCTTTTCTGCCCATAGATTGTGCCACACGCTCTTTCATTTCACGTGCGGCTTTATTGGTAAAGGTGACTGCGGCAATATTGCGGGCTTTATAACCGCATTTTTCAACGAGGTAGGCTATTTTATTAATGATAACTCGCGTTTTTCCACTACCTGCACCTGCTAATACCAAACAAGGGCCGGAGACATAATGCACTGCATCATTTTGTCCTGGATTGAGTTTCATTTTAATTGCATTCCCACTATTCAACACGAAGGCGGATCATAGCAGATGGCAACTTGGTAGAGTTAACAATTTTGTCGTCAGATTTTGCGACTAAGGTATCGCTGAGCTACAATGGCTGCAATATTGGTGTAGGAAGACAAATGATGATTAATCCAAAGAAAATTGAAGAAGTCGCCAAACAGCTGAGCGAAAACTTACCTAGCGGCGTTAAACAATTTGCCGCAGAGTTTGAAGAACGCAGTAAACAAGTTTTACAAAGCCAGTTGATGAAGTTAGATGTTGTCTCTCGCGAAGAATTTGAAGTACAGCAACACGTGTTATTAAAAACTCGAGAAAAACTAGAAGCGCTTCAAGCTCAAGTAAACGAATTAGAAAAGCGCCTAGCTGATTAGCCAGCGATAACCGCACACAAATAAAGCCTCAATATGAGGCTTTATTTTATTGAGCAGAACCAACATATTTTTGCTCAAACTGTCGATAAACGCCGTTATTACGAATATTTTTTAGCCCTTGGTTAAAGGTATTCCTTAATGATTTATCATGAAAACTGACAAAATACTCTGATGCAGGAAAAATCATGTGGTATTGCAGATTCTCACTGACATCCACCTCTCTAGCGATCAATCTATTTAAGTATTGAAATACGTACTTATCAGCAATCACTACGTCTACCCTATTGAGATAAAGCATTTTATTTTGCTTTTGTTGTGGTGACACCTCTAAATAGGACAAATTAGAATCAGTCATTTGATGAAACGTATCCCCCAACACATCCTTCGCATTTAAAAACGCGACAACGCCAAATTCAGACAAATCATTGATATCTTTTATTCTTAAATTATTTTTAGCCAAACTAATAGCAACATTTTGATAACTGATGTAATTATCGGAGAAAAAGCCACTGACACCTGAATACTGATTAACGGTAATAATGGCATCGACTTTATGTTGTTCAAAGTGCAACATTTGCCGATTACGTGATGAGAAGTGAAAATGCACCTCAATCCCCTGATCAGCTAATGCTAAACGAATAATGTCTAACTCAAGGCCTGAACGCTCATCTTGTAAAATATAGGGTGGACGAGAATCGGCAGAGGCAATGTTGATGACTTTTTTATGCTCAGGCAAAACAGCACTTTCAGCATAAACAAACTGACCAAAACATAATGCAGGCAGCAGTAATGTAATCAAGCGTGTGATCAATTGATGAACCTTATACCAACACCTTCGCATATATGGATATTTACCTTAATAGCTTTACCTAACATAATCATTTTAATAGGACTGAACCATTCAATGACCGCCTAACGTGTCACCATTAAGGCGCGGAACCAACAAAGCATTTCATTCGGTTGCAGACATTAAGCATAGCGGTTACCCATAAAAATCAGATAACAAACCGTTAATAGGCAAACAGGCACCTTGTAGGTACCTGTTTCAAAAAGCCGATTCGTCGCTATTAATTAACGCATTACATCTTCCAGTGCTTTAAGACACAAAGCGACATTTTCTCTCCTTGCACCAAAGCCCATAAGCCCAATACGCCATGCTTTACCGGCTAATGCCCCTAAACCAGCACCAATCTCAAGATTGTATTGTTCTAATAGTTGCTTACGCACTAAAGCATCATCTATGCCTTCTGGAATATAAACGGCATTAAGTTGCGGTAAACGATAAGCTTCATCTACCACAAACCTTAGCCCAAGCTGAGTTAAACCATCACGCAACAACAGGTGCATATTATGATGACGAGCCCAAGCATTTTCTAAACCTTCATTGGCTAGCACTCGGAATGACTCGTGCAATGCATATAGTGCATTCACTGGGGCGGTGTGGTGATAACTGCGCTTACCACCAGCAGCATTACCCCAATATCCCATCACTAAAGTTTGGTCTAAAAACCAACTTTGTACGGGTGTTTGGCGATGCTTTAATTTGGCGACAGCTTTATCGGAAAACGACACAGGTGACAAACCAGGCACGCAAGACAAACACTTTTGGCTGCCGGAATAAATGGCATCGATACCCCATTCATCAACACGTAACTCAACGCCACCTAGGGACGTCACGGCATCCACAATCGTAAGGCAGTTATGCAATTGCGCCAGAGTACACAAGGTTTGCGCATCAGATAGCGCGCCAGTCGAGGTCTCAGCGTGCACAAACGCTAAAAACTTTGCATCAGGATGTGCTACTAAAGCTTGTTCGACTGCTTGTGGACAAACAGGCTGACCCCATTCGTTATCCACCACAACGGCAACACCACCGACACGCTCAACGTTTTGGCGCATACGCTCGCCAAAAACACCATTGCGGCAAACAATGACTTTCTCGCCTGGCTCAACAAGATTAACAAAACAGGTTTCCATGCCAGCACTGCCTGGCGCTGATACAGCTAATGTCATCTCATTTTTAGTCTGAAACGCATATTGAATAAGTTGTTTTAACTCATCCATCATATTCACGAAAAGAGGATCGAGATGGCCAATGGTTGGTTTAGCTTGAGCCGCTAAGACTTCAGGATAAACATCGGACGGCCCTGGGCCCATCAAAATACGACGTGGAGGGTTAAAAGCGGAAATTTGCGGTACGGGCAACATCAATGTCTCCTTAACTGGATATAACTATCTTTAAAATAGTGTGAGTCAAAACTTTACCCTACATAAAAAACACAACTTACCGACGAGTATGTTCTCGTTTTGGCAATAACATGAGCTGACGTCACCTCAAAAGAAGTGAGTCAGCTAACTTAGCATACTGACAGACTAAATCACGCCAGTATGCAAAAAAATTATGCCACCCTCGACTCAACTGGCACTCTGGGATAAACATATTCAGTGAATATGTCCATTTGTTTTACAACTTGGCTTAGTTTCAACTTAGTTGTTTTAGCTCAGTTTCAACCCAATTTCAGTCCCGTTTTCGCCTTTCAAATTCATCCCAAAATCGCGGCAAACAAATAACACATCAATACCTCGCATATAGTCAGTTGCTGAAGGTGAGCTAACGATGTTATATCACCTTAACTTAAGGTTTATTGGCATTTAAAAACAATTTATAAGCCGGACTTTGGGTTTCTTCTTGATAGACAAAGCCTAAATCCGTTAAAAAGCGCGCAAAAGGAATATCATCGCTTGCGGGCACTTCAAATCCTGCCAACACACGTCCAAATGCTGCGCCATGATTACGATAATGAAATAAGCTGATATTCCACTGGCTTTGTAATGTGGTTAAAAACTTCAACAATGCTCCTGGGTGCTCAGGAAACTCAAAGCTGAATAAACGCTCTTCTAACGCTTCAAGTGGATGACCGCCAACCATGTAACGTACATGTAGTTTTGCGGTTTCATCTTGAGATAAATCCTGCACTTCAAAGCCTTCAGACTCTAGCTTGGCAATAATGCCTTTAAGTTCAGTTTGGCCACCACTTAAGCGAATACCCGCAAACACCACCGCCATGTCTCGGCTGCTGAATCGGTAGTTAAACTCTGTCATCACCCGTTTTTCAAGTAATTCACAAAAACGTAAAAAGCTACCAGGCTGCTCAGGTACCTTAACGGCCAATACCGCTTCTTTCTGCTCACCTAACTCGCAACGCTCTGACACATAGCGCAAGCTATGAAAGTTGACATTGGCACCACTTAAAATGGCCGCCACTTTTAAAGGTTTGTCGGTATCAGATTCGTGCTGAAGCATGTACTTTTTTAGCCCGGCGACAGATAACGCCCCTGCAGGTTCAGCAATTGCTCGGGTATCTTCAAAAATATCTTTTACTGCAGCGCAAATTTCATCTGAGGTAACAGTAATGACATGGTCTACATATTCTCTGGCAAGGCGAAAGGGCTCATTACCGATGCGTTTGACTGCCACACCATCGGCAAATAGCCCAACCTGACTTAATGTGACAGGTTCGTCTGCTTCTAATGCCGCCTTTAAACATGCTGCATCTTCAGGCTCAACACCAATGATTTTTACCTGCGGCATCACTGCTTTGTAATACGCCGCGATCCCCGCAATCAATCCGCCGCCGCCTACAGGCACAAATACCACTTCTAGCCCGCGCTGTTGCTGGAGCATTTCTTGGGCAATAGTGCCTTGTCCTGCAATAACAGCTTCATCATCAAAGGGAGCGATATACACTCTACCTTCTTGTTCAGATAAAGCTTTGGCATAATCATTGGCTTGATCAAACGCTTGCCCGTGCAGCACCACTGTGCCGCCAAGTCGTTTTACTGCATCGATTTTAATATCGGGGGTGGTGCTTGGCATGACAATCACAGCATTTATGCCGCGACTTGCCGCCGACATAGCCACGCCCTGAGCATGATTACCTGCCGAGGCACATACCACGCCAGCTTCGCATTGCTTAGGCGTTAACTCAGCAATGCGATTATAGGCGCCACGCAGTTTGAATGAGTGCACAGGCTGCATGTCTTCTCGTTTTAAAAAGACATCGCAACCTAAGCGTGCTGACAGTTTTTTCATGCCAGATAATGGGGTGACCTTGGCAATGTCATAAACTGACGACAGCAAAATCTTCTGTAAATAATAATGGGCCAAATCTAACTGCGTTTGAGATGCCAAGGCTAACATATTACCCCTCCAACTTACTGCGATCGCGCACCGCGCCTTTATCAGCACTGGTGGCTAATAATGCATAGGCTTTCAATGCTAGTGACACATAACGTTCACGTGCAAGGGGTTTCCACGCGAGTACCCCTTTAGCTTCCATCGCCTGACGACGTGTTGCTAAGACGTCATCACTGACGTTCAATTTGATGCTGCGACGTGGAATATCGATAGCAATTTGATCGCCATTTTCAATTAAAGCGATAGTGCCACCTGATGCCGCCTCAGGCGATATATGACCAATCGATAAACCAGATGTACCACCAGAGAAACGTCCATCAGTAATTAACGCACACTGAGTGCCTAAACCACGAGATTTAAGGTAAGTGGTTGGATACAACATTTCTTGCATACCAGGGCCACCTTTAGGGCCTTCGTAGCGAATCACCACAACATCACCTGCAACCACTTCCCCACCTAAAATACCGCTTACGGCGTCATCTTGGCTTTCGTAAATACGCGCACTACCCACAAACACTAAGTTTGACTCATCCACGCCTGCAGTTTTTACAATACAGCCATTCTCAGCAACATTGCCAGACAACACCGCTAGGCCACCTTCTTGGCTGAAGGCAAATTCACGGCTACGAATACAGCCGTTTTCACGATCGTCGTCAACCGAGTCCCAGCGGCAATCCTGGCTAAACGCTTTTTGGGTTGGAATACCTGCAGGGCCTGCACTAAAGAAGCGTCTGACCTGTGCATCGTCGGTCTGTTTGATGTCATATTTTGCCAATACTGACTTCAAGTCGCCACCATTATCAGCTGCCACATGTGGTACATCGTTGTGAAGTAAGCCGGCACGGTCTAACTCACCTAGAATCCCCATAACGCCACCCGCGCGATGCACATCTTCCATGTGATATTTAGGCGTAGATGGCGCCACCTTACAAAGATGAGGCACTAAGCGCGACATCCGATCAATGTCATCCATGGTGAAATCGATTTCAGCTTCTTGCGCTGCGGCCAATAAATGCAATACGGTGTTTGATGAGCCACCCATGGCGATATCTAATGCGGTGGCGTTTTCAAATGCTTTAAATGATGCAATGTTACGTGGTAGTGCATTTTCATCATCATGCTTGTAATAACGTTCTGCCAGTTTCATAACACGACGACCGGCTTCTAAAAACAGCTCACGGCGATCAGCATGGGTCGCCAACATTGAGCCATTACCAGGTAACGATAACCCCAAGGCTTCGGTTAGGCAGTTCATTGAGTTTGCGGTAAACATACCAGAGCAAGAGCCACACGTTGGACACGCGCTACGCTCAATTTGTTTGCTATCTTCATCACTCACGTTGGTATCAGCGCCAGCCACCATTGCGTCAACCAAATCAAGCTTAATGATTTTATCTGACAACTTAGTTTTACCCGCTTCCATTGGGCCACCCGATACAAATACCACAGGGATATTTAAACGTAATGCCGCCATTAACATGCCGGGAGTAATTTTATCGCAGTTGGAGATACACACTAATGCATCAGCACAATGGGCATTAACCATGTACTCTACGCTGTCGGCGATTAGCTCACGCGATGGTAAGCTATAAAGCATACCGCCATGGCCCATCGCAATACCGTCATCGACCGCAATAGTATTAAATTCTTTGGCGATACCGCCCACTTCTTCTATGGCACTGGCAACCAACGAGCCCATGTCTTTTAAGTGCACATGACCCGGTACAAATTGGGTAAATGAGTTAGCAATCGCGATAATCGGTTTACCAAAATCGGTTTCTTTCACGCCTGTTGCACGCCACAGAGCGCGTGCTCCCGCCATGTTACGGCCTTCGGTACTGGTTGCTGAACGTAATTTTGGCATTGCATCATTCCTTGTTTAATTCATTGCGACTTAGGATATCTTCAAACTTGTTAACTGACGCTAACAAAAACCTAAGCGTTGACAGTTTTATCTAATTGCGCGGCAGGTAATACTTTACACTGAGTCACATCAATCAGCTTATCTAATTGGTTACTTAATAATTCGATGGCACGTTCGGCTTCAACCCACAAATTAATCGCCAAGCTACTATCATCTTGGGTATTCATGTGCATTTGCGTCACTTTAAAGCCGCGGTGACGGGTTACCCGTAATACACGCTCTAATACTTCTGGACATTGCTTAACGGTGATTTCAAGGTTATGCATCATCATGTTTGTTTCTCCATTTGGTCCATCATGTCACTGTTACTGGCCCCTGGTGGCACTAACGGCCAAACGTTAAAGGCATCATTAATGGCCACATGTAACATAAATGGGCCTGGGGTATTGATCATTTCATCTAATGCTTGTTCTACTTCATCAGCACGCGTAATGGTGCGGCCAGGGATATCAAAAGCGGATGCCATTAACACAAAGTTAGGGTTGTCTGATAAATCGGTTTCACTGTAGCGCTCTTCAAAAAACAATTGTTGCCACTGCTTCACCATGCCTAACTTTTGATTATCAACCAGCAAAATTTTAATCGGTAACTTACGACGCTTAATGGTGGTGAGCTCTTGCACATTCATCATAAAGGATCCATCACCAGAAACGGTCACTACTGTCGCATTGGGTCTGGCGACTTGCGCACCAATTGCCGCAGGAAGACCAAAACCCATAGTGCCTAAACCCGCGCTAGACAAATGATCTTCTGGTCGTCTAAACCACATATGTTGTGCAACCCACATTTGATGCTGACCCACATCACAACTGACCACACTGTCTTCTGGTAACTTATTGGCTAAGCGGCGTAACATTGAAGGGGCAAAAATCAATTCACCAGGGTGGTTATAATCCCATTGATATTGACGTGCCATATCTGTGATGTCTTGTAACCAGGGCTGAATATGTACGGCATCGACAACGGCTTCAGCTAACGCAGGTAGTACATAGCGCAGCTCAGCTGCGATGGCAACATCAGGTTGACGCAACTTGCCAAGCTCGGCGGCATCAATATCAAGATGCAACACCTTTGCGTTACTGGCAAAACTGGCTAACCGTCCGGTGACTCGGTCATCAAACCTTGCGCCCACCACAATTAATAAATCACATTCCTGTACCGCTAAGTTAGCCGCCTTACCACCATGCATACCTAACATACCAAGGTAACCCGGTGTGTCATGGGCGATGCTGCCAAGGCCTTTTAACGTCGCGACTGATGGAATGTTTGTTTGGTTAATAAACTGGCGTAAATGCGCAACAGCACCCGCCATTCCAACACCGCCACCGACATAAAGCATAGGTTTTTTGGCCGCTTTGATAAGCTCCGCTGCGGCAGCAAGATCGCAAGACTGCGCTTGCAGTTCAGCTTCAACCGATTGCAACGGGGTTTTGTATTCAAGCTCCGCAATTTGAATATCTTTTGGAATATCAACCAACACAGGACCCGGTCTGCCAGATGCGGCAATTTCAAATGCACGATATAACGTGGGAATAAGCTCATTGATATCGGTAACCATAAAGCTGTGTTTAGTACAGGACAGAGACATCCCAAGCACATCAATTTCCTGAAAAGCATCTGTACCAATCACACTGGTTGAAACCTGGCCAGTAATCGCCACTAAAGGCACAGAGTCGAGCAGCGCATCGGCAAGCGAGGTGATCAAATTCGTCGCGCCAGGCCCTGATGTTGCAAAACAAACGCCGGTTTTACCACTTGCTCTTGCATAGCCTACCGCAGCAAAAGCTGCACCTTGCTCATGGCGACTTAGCAAGTGCTCAACTGGACTGCCGTAAAGAGCATCATAAATCGGCATAATCGCGCCACCTGGGTAACCAAATACAGTGGTGACGCCATGTGCAGCGATAACTTTTATGACGGCGTCTGCGCCTCTTATTTTTTGCCCTACTTCCATATTGTGCTCTCTACTTTTATTTATGCGGCTTGATGTCAATGGTGATAACGAAGTTACAAATGCCATAAAACAAAAAACCCCCGGTCCTTTCGGAGCGGGGGTTTTTGGAATTTTTGACCGTTAGGTCAGTCTTTTTTCCAAATGCAGCCCCCGCTGTGACTTAATAATCACTACGGTAATAATTGCAATAATGAGTAGGGCTGCTTGGTTAAACATAAAAGAACTGAATTCCTAATTTATTAACGTTGAACTTGACTGTGTTTTAAGTGATATCATAAAAACTTCACCAAACACAAGCAAAAATCAGTTTTGTAAAAAAAATTCAGCTTCCCTGCCGAGACAATGCAAACAACAAACTAAAAACTTAGTCCGGAAGATTCCTCTTCCCTTGATGCCTGTCCGACAACTCATTGTTAACTTAACAACCTAAACTGAACAGGTACTCAATCAGTACATATTTACAAAACAAGCCCAACAATTGAAGTGACTACCCTTGTAGCCACTTCAAGGCATTAACTGGCTTCAACAATACTTTTCATATCGGTCATGTAGCCACGCAATTCGGCACCAATATATTCAACATCGGTATTACGGATCGCGTCATTCACTTCAATTAAACGTAAGTTATCAACGCCTGTTGATGCTGATTTTAAACCACCACCTAAAAACTCTGGTGACATGGCATTAACGTAATCACGTAATAATGGTACTGCTGCATGGTTAAATAAGTAACAACCATATTCAGCGGTGTCTGAAATTACAATATTCATTTCATACAAACGCTTACGAGCAATTGTATTGGCAATTAACGGCGTTTCATGCAATGACTCATAATAGGCTGATTCTTCAACGATGCCTGAGGCAACCATGGTATCAAAGGCCAGTTCGACGCCCGCCTTGATCATCGCAACTAAGAAGATGCCTTTATCAAAGTAGGTTTGCTCATCGATGTGTTCACCAGAAACGGGGGCATTTTCAAATGCGGTTTCATTGGTTTCAGCACGCCAGCGAAGTAAATTCGCATCATCATTTGCCCAGTCAGCCATCATAGTGCGAGAAAACTCACCACTAATAATGTCGTCCATATGTTTGGCAAATAAAGGCGCTAAAATTTCTTTTAACTCTTCGGCCATATCAAAGGCTTTAATTTTAGCTGGGTTTGATAAACGGTCCATCATGTTAGTGATACCGCCGTGCTTCAGCGCTTCGGTAACGGTTTCCCAACCTTGCTGAATTAATTTAGCGGCGTATCCTGGTTCAACACCATCAGCCACCATTTTCTCGTAGCCTAAAATGGCACCTGTTTGCAACATGCCACATAAAATCGTTTGCTCGCCCATTAAATCAGACTTAACTTCAGCAATAAACGATGACAACAATACGCCAGCTCTGTCACCACCAGTGGCACTAGCATAGGCTTTAGCGATATCTAAACCATCACCATTTGGATCATTTTCTGGGTGAACCGCAATCAAGGTTGGTACACCAAAACCACGTTTGTACTCTTCACGTACCTCAGTACCCGGACACTTAGGTGCCACCATAACTACCGTAATGTCTGAACGCACTTGCATGCCTTCTTCAACGATATTAAAGCCATGTGAATATGAAAGCGTTGAACCTTGCTTCATTAATGGCATAACCGTATTAACAACGTTAGTGTGTTGCTTATCTGGCGTTAGGTTTAATACCAAATCGGCTGCAGGAATAAGCTCTTCAAAGGTACCAACGGTGAAACCATTATCAGTCGCTTTTTTCCAAGAGGCACGTTTTTCAGCAATGGCTTCAGGGCGTAAAGCAAAAGAAATATTTAGACCCGAATCGCGCATGTTTAAGCCTTGGTTCAGACCTTGTGCACCACAACCTAAAATAACAATGTTCCAATCTTTAATATAATTGCAGCCGTCTAAGAATTCGCTGCGGTCCATAAAGCGACACTGTGCTAATTGAGATAATTGCTGACGTAAATTCAGAGAGTTAAAATAGTTAGCCATCTGATACCACCTATAAAATTCATTAATTTGAGACGCAACATTCTGGCAAGTAAACTTATCGGAAGTTGTGATTGAGTTCACTATAGCGCAAGCATATGATTGCTTAAAATGATATATTTAGCATTTGTAATTGCAATAAATGAAATGATATAGTTTGCGATATAAAACATCAGCAACAGTGTGTCATGGGGCATTATGGATATTCGATCACTTAAGCTTTACTTGCATTTATGCGACAGTTTGCACTTTGCCAAAACGGCCGAGCAAACCCACGTCAGCCCATCAACACTTAGCCGAGCCATGCAAAGATTAGAAGAGGAAGTGGGCTGTAAATTGCTTGAGCGAGACAATCGCAGCGTCAGCTTAACCCATGCCGGTATTGAGTTTAAACGTTTTGCCGAACAAACCTTATCTGAGTGGGCACAGCTGAAACAACGCATCGACCCACAACAAAATGTCTTACGCGGTCGATTGAATATTTTCTGTTCTGTTACCGCTGCCTATAGCCATTTACCTCCATTACTAGAACGCTTTAGGCGTGAGCATCCCCATGTAGAAATCAATTTAACCACAGGTGATCCTGCCAATGCGATTAATGAAATTCAGCAAAATAAAGCTGACGTTGCCATTTTAGCTATGCCCGAAAGTTTAGCGCCAAGTATTCATTTCAGTAAAATTGACTCAGTGCCGCTATCTATCATCGCGCCAACCATGCCATGCCAAGTCCAGCAGATGGTGTCGCAAGCTGAAATAGAATGGGATAAATTGCCGTTTATTGTACCTGATCATGGTCCTGGGCGACGTCGTATTGATAATTGGTTTAAGCAGATGGGTTTAAAACCTAATATTTATGCGCAAGTCGCAGGACAGGAGGCTATCGCCTCCATGGTAGCCTTAGGTTGCGGGGTAGGTATTAGCCCTGATGTTGTGATTCAAAATAGTCCCGTGCGAGGACGCATTCAAATGGTCGCTTCACCGGTAGAGATACCTGGATTTGAACTAGGCTGTTGTTGCAAAGATAAACGCACTGACGATCCCATCATCAATGCGTTTTTACAGGTCATTTAAAGCGAATCTATTTTAGTAACCAATAATTGGTCGACTTTGTACGAATCAATGTCGACCACTTCAAACTTATATCCCGCAAAATTAACGAAGTCGGTACGCTTAGGGATCTTCCTTAGCATATACATCATAAAACCCGCGATGGTTTCATAATTCTGGCTTTGGGGAAACGCCTCAATATTAAACGCTCGCATCACATCAGTGATCGGTGTAACACCGTCGACTAACCACGAGCTATCATCTCGGCTCACGATTTGCTCTTCACTTTCATGTAATGACCAAGCGCCCATCACCGCACTTTGTAAATCATTGGTGGTGACGATCCCCACAACTAAAGCATATTCGTTCATCACTACCGCGAAATCTGCACGGCTATTTTTAAAATACTCCATGGCTTCAGACAAGGTCAGCGTATCTGGAATAATCAAACAGTTATGCACCAATGTAGAATCTTTCAAATTGATGCTTTGGCCATTAATCACCCTTAACAAAATCTCTTTAGCGTCGACATAGCCCAAAATAGAGTCCAACTGCCCATTACACACTAAAAACTTATTATGGGGTTCTTCAGCAATTTTGCGCTTTATTACTTCTTCTGAATCTTGCTGTAAAAAATAAATCAGACTTTCTCGAGCCGTCATGGCAGAGGTGACAGGAACGGATTGCATTTCAAACACATTCTCCATCATTTGCTGCTCGCCTTTATCTAACACTCCGGCCTCTGTACCCGCGTTCATAATGGCATAAATATCATCATGGGTAATTTGATCGTTACGGATCATTGAAATGCGTAATAGTTTAAATAAGCTATTAGCTAACCCATTAAATAACCATACAAAAGGCTTTAATAATTTGATACACAGCATCATCGCAGACACAAAATTAACGGCCACTTTCTCAGGCATCACCATCGCAATACGTTTTGGCATTAAATCGGCAAATAAGATAAAAAAAGACGTCACACAAATAAATGACAACACAAAACTGCTTTGACTGACCCAATTGGGATCAACCCAAGGTGATAGCAAGGTTTCAAAATAAGGCCTAAAAGCGCCCTCTCCGACAATACCGCCCATAATGGCCACAGCGTTTAAGCCAATTTGTACTACGGTAAAAAAACTGCCTGGGTGTGCTTGCAGTTTAAGCACTTTTATTGCTCTAAAATCGCCCTCGTCGGCCAGAGCTTGCAAGCGAATTTTACGGGCTGCGGCTAGGGCTATTTCTGACATAGAAAAGAAACAGCTAATAGCAATCAGCGCCATCATTATCAAAAAATTGTCTACAAAACCCATTACTACCTCTGCCTATCTACTTACAGGCGGTGTTATACCCATTCAAATTATTCACTGAGTCATTTAGCCGTTTCTGCACTGTTGACGCACTGAAAATATTGCCAACAAAGTCGTTAGGTTGTCTTTGCGGGCTTAGGCTTGTTATCCACCATTTATTCAGTTACTTAGCCTACCAACGAACTGAATCTATCATTACTCTACTGATGTTTCTTAAACCAGACACAGGAAAGGCACTTATTTGGCGAAACTGCCAATACATTAGATCGAATGCATGACATGACTTTCAATGTTATTCCATGGCAGCCAACAGAAAATAGCGCTAACCGAAAAAATGAATAACTCGTATCACTTAATTCATAAACTCAGTGCATTTAAATCCAAATAAAGGGGCTGCCAAGATCGGCGTATGTTACTAAAAGAATTATCAACAAAATAGTCTACACTTAATGAATATTGATGTTCTGTTGAGTTATCACAATTAATCCATGGAAATAGGATTAATCACCGCAAAGGATTTGTTTATGGCAATTGCCTGTGTCAATACTCGCGCCAGTTGTGGCGTTGATGCCCCTATCGTCACTGTTGAGGTGCATTTAAGTAATGGTTTACCTGCATTTAATTTAGTCGGTTTGCCAGAAACCTCGGTTAAAGAAGCAAAAGAGCGCGTGCGCAGTGCGTTGATTAATGCCGGTTTTGAAGTGCCTCAACGAAGAATAACCGTTAATTTGGCTCCCGCTGACTTACCTAAGCAAGGTGGCCGTTATGACTTGCCCATCGCAATCGGTATTTTAGCCGCATCTGGGCAAATTCCCGCTAAACATCTGGCGCAATATGAGTTTATTGGCGAACTGGCTCTTTCAGGGCAGGTGAGACCCTGTAGCGGTATTTTACCAGCAATTATTGCAGCGAAAAATCAATACCATCATTTGTTTATGCCACTGGATAATCGTTATGAAGCTGAACTAGTGGGATATGAACAGTGTTACTTTGTCGCCCACTTACAACATTTAGCCGCCTTTATGCATGGGCAGTCACAGCTACCAAAGCTCGATAATTTGCCACAATGGATTGATGATGCCCCAACAGATGAGAGTTACCTGTGCATGAGCGAAGTGATTGGACAACACCAAGCTAAACACGCACTAGAAATTGCTGCGGCAGGCGGTCATAACATGTTGATGTTAGGTCCTCCCGGAACGGGGAAATCCATGTTAGCCAATCGCATCATCCCGCTAATGCCCAAGCTCACCTATGAAGAAGCTATTGAGGTTGCCGCCATTCATTCAGTAGCAGCCTTGCCAATAAAACCTGCCAATTTTCTGAATCGCCCCTTTCGTGCACCGCATCATACTTGTTCATCAATATCATTAGTCGGTGGTGGCGCTCACCCCAAACCTGGTGAAATATCGCTCGCCCATCGTGGTATTTTATTTCTTGATGAAATCGCAGAGTTTCCACGCAAAGTATTAGATTGTTTACGGGAACCCATGGAAAGTGGTGAAGTGATTATATCGCGCGCAGCCGCCAAATTGACATTTTCAAGCCGGTTTCAATTAATTGCGGCGATGAACCCTAGCCCTTGTGGTGATACTGAACACGCCCGAGCCACACCTGATCAAATTCAACGCTATTTATCACGATTATCCGGCCCATTTTTAGACAGATTCGACTTAACCATTGATGTTCCCAAATTACCAGCAGGTTCACTGACTCAACCCCAAACACATTCTGAAACCAGTGCCAGTATTGCTGAGCGAGTAAAACAGGCCAGACAGACACAACTGGGCAGATGCGGGATCCTGAATAGTGAACTGAGCCCTAAATTACTCAACCAACATAGCGGGATCAGCCCACAAGATTTAGCCTTTTTAGAGCAAAGCGTAGTTAAGTTAGGGTTATCTGTCCGCAGCTTTCATCGTATTCAACGGGTTGCCAGAACTATCGCCGACTTACAGGGAAGCCAACACACCGAAAGAAGCCATATCGCCCAAGCATTGGGTTACCGCGCAATGGATCGATTATTGGCCAGTTTAAGCAGGCAATAGCAAAATAAAATCGCTACTGATTGAGCTAAACCTGTACAACGAGTAACATAGGCCTCCATTTGCAGGAGGGATAAATGTCGTTGTTTTCACAATTGAAAGGCTCGTTAGCTTTTTTATGCTACCTATTGAATACGCTATTTTGGGCTATTCCCATTTTGTTTTTTGGGATAATAAAACTTATCCCACTGAAAATAATAGACAAAATCTGCAGTTATATTACGGACAACTGCGCCTCGGCCTGGATTTATGGCAACACGCTTACCGAAAAAATCCTCCATCCAGTAACATTTGAAATTACAGGTGACACCAATTTTGACCGTAAACAATGGTATATGGTGATTGCCAATCATCAATCATGGGTCGATATTTTGGTATTGCAGCGTATATTAAATGGCAAAATCCCCTTTTTGAAATTTTTTCTAAAACAAGAATTATTATATGTACCCGTACTCGGATTAGTCTGGTGGGCGCTTGATTTTCCGTTTATGCGCCGTTTTAGCAATGCACAGTTAAAGAAGAACCCGAAACTGAAAGGTAAAGATATTGAGATCACGCGTAAAGCATGTGAAAAATTCAAAACTAAGCCAGTAAGTGTGATGAATTTTGTTGAAGGAACACGCTTCAGCCAAAGTAAACATGACAAGCAAAGCTCGTCTTTTCAACATTTATTAAAACCTAAAGCAGGCGGCATGGCCTTCGCATTATCAGCCATGGGTGAACACATTAATAAGTTGGTCAACGTCACCATTTACTACCCTGAAAAAGTGCCTTCGTTCTGGGAGTATCTCTGTGGACAAACAACCCACATTAAAGTAGATATAAAAATAACTGATATTCCGCCAACTATGCGCGGTGATTATATTAATGATCGTCAGTTTAAAATTGATTTTCAAGAGCAATTAAATCAATTTTGGCTCAATAAAGATAAACAGTTACAACAATATTATTCCAGTCATAGTGCCAAGGAAAGCCTCAGCACTAAGAGCTGCAAGCCTGAAAAAGAGGTATAAGCTTCAATGTTATCGTTTTTACCCGGCCCAGTTTTATACTTAATTAGCCTGACATTGCTGATTATCAACACCGCACTTTGGGGCTCGTTAATTAGTATTGGTGGCATTATTAAATTATTGCTACCGATTAAAGCAATTCGCTTGGGGCTATCGCACCTAATGAATCGTTTTATGTGGTGTTGGGCACTGTGTAATGGCGGTATTCTTGCCATTATCTCTAATATTGAATGGGATGTAGAAGGACTTGATCAACTTGACAAAAATGGTTGGTATTTACTTATCAGCAACCATTTAAGTGGTTTTGATATTGCAGCACAGACCTATTTACTGCGTAACCATATTCCCATGCTGAAGTTTTTTCTGAAGCAAGAGTTAATGTATGTGCCAATTATGGGATTAGGCTGCTGGGCCTTAGATATGCCGTTCATGCACCGTACCAGCGCAGCTAAATTGCGTAAAAACCCTAAACTCAAAGGCAAAGATTTAGCCACAACGCGCAAAGCTTGTGCTCGTTTCAAACATTTACCCACCTCGATCATTAACTATGTTGAAGGTAGTCGATTTACTTCAGAAAAACATCAACGTCAACAGTCTCCATACAAGCATTTATTGCGCGCCAAAGCCGGTGGCATAGCCTTCACGTTATCGGCAATGGGTGAACAATTCACCAATCTATTGAACGTCACTTTAGTCTATCCAGACTCAAAGCCCGATGAAGATATTCTATATGGTGTAATGAATGGCAGAGTGAAAAAAGTGGTCATGAAAGTGGAAGTGATGCCTGTTCCTGAAGTGGATTCTGATGCCTATTTTTCTCAAGCGGAGTACCGAGCGGAATTCCAACGTTGGTTGAACGACTTATGGCTTAAAAAAGACGATCAAATCGAAGCGATTATGCAGCAATACGGCAATAATCATCTGCAAAATAAACAACAATAACCTCATATTACATATTCATTAGAGTTGACTATAATGACGTGTCAGGGGGAATAGCTAAAATATAAAGCAATGATGTATGATTAATGATTGAATTCTGACCCTTACAGGGTAGTATTGTTTTTTAGCACTCCTCCTAATAATGATAAAAATACAATAATAAAAAGGTGTCATTTGATTTCACGCTTATTTACATTTGTCTGTACAGGCTTATTCTTTGCAACATTATTGTATGCAACACCAAGTACTGCACAATACAAAGGTAAATATGGCAGTATTTCTGAGATCAAATTTGAACATTTTAATAGTGAACAAGGCCTAAACCAAAATAGCATCACAGATCTGTTTATGGACAGCGCAGGTATGTTATGGATTGGCACCCAGGATGGCTTACACAGCTATAACGGTGTCGACTTCCAAATGTACCTCAAACGAACTGGCGACCCTGAAAGCATTTCAGATAACTTCATCACCGATATTATTCAATCCTCCGATGGTGCACTTTGGATAGGCACCCTAAATAGTGGCTTAAACCGACTTGACCTAAAAACGGGTAAGTTTACACGCTACAGTAATGACCACGGCTTAACTGATAATCAAGTCTCTCATCTTGCCGTGATCGGCGAAACCTTATGGATCGGCACTCGCTCAGGTCTGTTTATGATGTCGCTCAAAACCTTCAAAATTAATCGTGTCGGCTTAGGTAATAGTCTAGAACCCCAAATTACCAGCTTAGCGAATGTCGATGATAAATATGTGATTGTTGGCACGGATAAAGTAGGTACGTATGCGATTGATACTAATACAATAAATCGCTTAGACATTCCAGGTGATGCACAAGTCAATCGTATACAAGCCAGCTCCATTTTTGCTGTATGGTTAGCTATTGATGACAAAATTTGGCGTTATAACCTCGATACTCATCAAAAAGAACTGATATGGCAACGACCAAGCACATCCGGAAAACAAAAAATCATCAAAGATTTTTCCGTAGTTAATGCCAACGAAATTTGGGCCATTGGCAATGGCTCGGGGCTAATCCAACTTAATTTTGATGGTAAGCAATGGCAGAGCCATTACCATAAGAATAAAGCCAATAATCGCGATAGCTTAACTGAAAATGATCTACAAACTATGATGCTAGATCCAAATGGCACACTATGGTTAGGAACCAGTTTTTCCGGTATTGATAAAATCAACTTAAGCCATCAATACTTTGCTCATTTGTATGACAGTACAGCCTCCAACACCCGAATGGGTAATATGATCCGTTCGATATATCGCGACCACAAACAACGCTTGTGGATAGGTACTGATGGTGATGGGGCTAAATATTTAAATGATAAAAATGAATATGTTTACCTCAATAGGCAATTTGCACAGTTAATGCAAGTGCCTGAATCAGAAGTTAATATTCATGTAAATGATATTATGGAAGACAGCCAAAACAATCTTTGGTTTGCAACTACCCAAGGCGTGTTCGTTTTAGACCCGCAAGATACGTTAGTGTCAATTAAGCCGCATAACCCTGCACTGCATAATGACTTAAACTTCCGCAGTCTTGCCATGGATGATAAAGACAGAATTTGGTTAGCCAGTACCCTAGGTTTATATTTTATCTCTCAAGATAATCAACAAATGTTGCCGTATAACTTTGGGTTTCAAAAAGAATATTCTCCTTATAAGCATCAAATTCTGACCTTACATTTTAGTGAGGGTTATTTATGGATTGGGACTATTGGTGGCTTAGCTCGCCTCAACCCCGAAGAAAAAGAATTAGTGTTTGTCAACAATGAACCCAATAACCCTTATAGCTTAAGTGATAACCGCGTAAGGGATTTTCTTCGCACCCAGAGCGGTGACTTGTGGGTAGCCACACATGGCGGAATTGACAAATTAACCACTGATTACGGCATTTTCAAATTTGAGCGTTTAGATGTAAACAATGATCCGGCTTTTAATACCGTTTATAGTCTGCTGGAAGACAATGACCAAAATTTATGGCTCAGCACCAATGTTGGAATTTCCCGCTATAACCCTAAAACCAAAAGCTTTACCTCATTTAACACTAATGAAGGCTTACAAGCACTTGAGTTTAATGGCGCAGCTCGCTTTAAAGACCCCAATGGTGATATGTGGTTTGGTGGCGTAAACGGCATAAATTACTTTGTTCCAAGTGAGATCCCGCTGCAAAGACCATCAATCAAATTAGCACTAACTCAATATACTCTTGGTGATCGTAGCTACCCGGTTTTAGATCTCAGCCACACCCCTAAAATTGAAATGCCCTATGAAAAACAGCTAATCAGTTTTGAGGTTGGTGCGCTCAACTTTAGCTATCAAAACCTTAGTAAATACAGCTATTTTTTAAGAGGATTTGACTCTGTTTGGCATAAATTACCCACCGGCAGTAAAATAACCTATACCAATTTACCGCCAGGTAATTATGAACTTATCGTTCGTCATTCACTGGGGTTAAACTCCTACGACGAGTATACCCTCACAGTGCCAGTTTTGGTTATTCCGCCATTTTATATGAGCCATTTAGCTTACATGCTTTACGGGATATTAAGCTTTAGCTTGTTGTCATATTTTATGTATGCAAGACACCAAAAGCATGAAAAACAAAGGGAATTTGAACAAAGCATTCGTGCATCAGAAGAGCGCCTTAAACTTGCATTATGGGCCTCAGGCGACGGTATGTGGGACTGGAATATTATCGAAAATAAAGTCTATCGCACTAATATGGTGCCGCAGATGAGTTTTGGAAAGTCGGATAAACTTCTGATTGATAATATTCATACCGAAGATCGTGATCGAGTGTCGAAATTATTACAAGAACACCTTGACGGACATAGTGAGTTTTTTGAAGCTGAATACCGTGTTGAAATGGATAACGGTAAATCCACCTGGCTATTAGATAGAGGCCAAGTGGTTGAGCGTGATATTAAAAATAACCCTATACGTATGGCCGGCACGCATAAGGATATTACTAGCCGTAAAGAAACAGAAAATGAATTAAAACTTTCATCACAGGTACTGTTCAGTATGAACGAGGCCGTTGTGGTAGGTGAGTTAGATTACAGTGTGCGCTCTGTTAACCCTGCATTTAGCAGGATCACAGGCTTTAAACCTCGCGACGTTGCAGGCAAACATTTCTTATTTTTAACCATGGGTAAGCAAACCAGAGAGTTCTACTTAGACATTGAAGCTCAATTATTGCGTCATAAGCACTGGTCGGGTGAAACTCAAATTCGAACTCGCGATCGTAAAGGCATTCTAGCCTGGCTTGAAATCAACCAAGTTATCGATAACAAAGGTGAAACCAGTCATTTTGTGGCGGTATTCACCGATATCACTGCGCGTAAAAAAGCCGAAGAAGATTTACGAGTGCTGGCTAATTTTGACCCATTAACGGGACTGCCTAACCGAACATTATTTCAAGACCGACTCAATCATGCCATCACCAAAGCGCATAGAGCACAGCATATTGTGGCACTATTGTTCCTCGATCTTGACCGCTTTAAACATATTAATGATTCTATGGGTCACCATGTTGGCGATCTTCTTCTTAAAGCGGTATCTAGCCGCTTACTTAATGCCGTCCGCGAAGGCGACACAGTCGCAAGATTGGGCGGGGATGAGTTCACCCTGATATTAGAAGGGGTTAAAAAGTCAGAATCGGCCACGATTATTGCCGATAAAGTGCTGCAAGCGTTTGAAACGCCTTTCTTACTGGATGATAAAACGCTAACTATCTCGCCTTCTATCGGTATCAGCCTGTATCCCAACGATGCCATCGATGCGACCTCGTTGATTAAATATGCCGATACCGCCATGTATCATGCTAAGGCATTGGGGCGAAACAACTTCCAGTTTTATACCTCTGAATTAAACCAGTATGCCACTCGTCATGTGTTATTAGAAGCTGGCTTAAAACAAGCCATTGAGTTGAATGAATTATCGTTGGTGTACCAACCCAAATTTGATGTTAAAACAGAGAAGATTATTGGGTTAGAAGCCTTATTGCGCTGGAACAGTAAAGAGCTAGGCTTTATTTCTCCGGCTGAGTTTATTCCGCTGGCAGAAGAAACCGGTATGATTAATGAAATCGGTCAATGGGCCATTAACCAGGCTTGCGGACAACTCGCTATTTGGCATCAAGAAGGGTTTAACCATATATCAGTCGCTGTAAATCTGTCTGCCAGACAATTAAAAGCCAACATTATTTCCACCATTGAGGTTGCATTAGCGGTATCAGGCTTACCCGCAAATGCGTTAGAGTTAGAATTAACTGAATCAATGATCATGGGTAACCCTGAGGATTCCGTCGACATTTTAACCCAGCTTAAAGCCATCGGCTTAACGATTTCAATCGATGACTTTGGCACTGGTTATTCAAGCTTAAGTTATTTAAAACGCTTCCCGATTGATACCTTAAAGATTGATCGCGAATTCGTACGCGATATCACTGAAGATCCCGATGATGCAGCCATAACCAGCGCCATTATTACCCTGGCTCACAGCTTAGAATTAAATGTGGTTGCAGAAGGTGTTGAAACCAATGAGCAACTACAATTCTTAAAGAATGGTGGCTGCGATCAAGTGCAAGGCTTCTTACTAAGCAAGCCATTAAAGGTAGATGAGTGTCTTGCACGACTTCGTCAGGAAACCTGAGTCGACTGACCTGTTACGCTTATTTTTCGCGTTATGTAGCCCATTGATACAAACAAAAAACCGTATGATGGGTTGATGTGGCAAGCACGCTTATCCTCTACTAAAAACTCAATCATCAAGGTCTGTTGACCTTCAAGATAGTTTTAACCGCGAATGGTTGGCCATTGATGCAAGACAAAAGCTTTGCCGTGCAGCTAACCAAAGATCAAAACTCATCAATGACATGAAAAGCACGATACTCATCATAGGCAAACTGATCTGTCATGCCGCTGATATAATCAATAATCAGCCGAGTACGATAATAAAACTCACGGCAATCTTCATCGGTAATTTGTGCTGCTAAAATACCGTCGGTCATAGCTGATTCATAGGCGGCGATATGCTTGGAAGAGAGCTTTTTAAATAAGCGTTTAGGGTAAATAGGAATAGTAATCTGTTTGTCTGAGTCAGTTTGCTTCCCATACACCAATACATTAAATTGCTGACGACTTAATGCAAGCAGTGGTTTATAGCACTCGAGTAAACCGCTGATCACTCGGTAACCTTGCAGCTCACGTGCTTCAACCTCTGGGTGACAAAACGCTTGCTCTAATGCAACCCGTTTAAAGGTCTCCACAATCATATGATTAACGCTATTGTCTTCAATCAAAGCATGATTAAAGCTGCCATTAAACACGGCTGCAATATTATCCATAAAGCGTTTTTGGGCATGTTGCGGTAAACGACTATTCACCCCAACACGTAAAAACACAAAAAACATGCTGTCACTACCCTTGGCACTTTTACTGGCTTTATCTAGCATTAACCTCATTACGTCACGTTCGTCATCAGTTAAATGAGTGGTTATGTCACTAAATTTTGCCACTAAGGCCTGCTTCATCTGCGATACCGTTAATACCCCTTTTTCGACCGCATCTTCTAAATCAGCAATGCCGTATGAAATATCATCGGCCGCTTCCATAATGTAAGAAAAAGGTGAACGGCAATGGGGCGCTATCTCAAGCGTTTTTTGTAACTCGGCAATAAACCCACTTTCACTGAGATAATAACCGACTTTTTTCTTCAAATAACTATGGGGATCATTGTCCGCTTTATTGGGTTTTGGTTCGATACCACAACGGGTATATTTCATGATCCCTGAAGCTTGCGAATAGGTAAGATTAAGCTTGAGTAAGGTATGTATCAAGCGGATGCCCTGAGCATTACCTTCAAAATGAATCAAATCTCTGGCAATTTCTTCAGGAAGTGTTTTGCCATGCACCTGTGTGTACACAGCTGCAATATGATTTTGCAACCAATCAATCATCGCCGCCTCGCCAAAATGGCCAAAAGGAGGGTTGCCCACATCGTGCATTAAACAGGACATTTCAACGATCGTCTCTAACTCTCGCGCTAATGTCTTTAAACCGAAGTGTTGTTCTTCTGAATCGAAACGAGACAGACCATCACAAATAAGTTGGCTAATGTAACGGCCAACTTGCTGCACTTCCATAGAATGCGTTAACCGACTGCGCACTGCTGCATTGCGCTCAAGTGGAAACACCTGAGTTTTTTGTTGTAATCGTCTAATGGCTGCAGAGTTAATAATACGGCCGCGGTCACTTTCAAATTGCCTTAAAATGGGCCCAGTTGATGGTTTATATTGAAAAGGTCTTTCGGCTTTAATTTTACGGTTAAAATGCATATCTACAACCTAGCAATATCTATATTTCATAGGATAAAGTTACAGCAGTATTCTTTTATTATCAATGAATTAAATAAGTCGCTACAGACTGAAATAATTGATAAACCAGCAAAAATCACTTAATAAACTATGATTTATTACGCTAAAAGTAGGCCTAAATGGCTTTAATTGATGTATTCGGTTGTCCGACAAAACAAATGCTCATTTAACAAAAATTAGCCTTATTATGTCGATAGGCAAACAAAGTGAGATAGAAAGGCTATACGCATTTTTGGACTAAGTTGCAGATAATGAAGCTATTAGTATCTTTTATTATGCCTGGTTAGCCCACGCTGGTTTATTTTATGATCAAGATAAACTCATAGCGCTTATTGACGGCAAAATTTGCTAAAACAAATTATATACCGACAAAGTCTGGTTAAATTTTATGAATATACAACGACTCAAAACAATGTCACTACTGTGTTTGAACAGTTTCAAGGAACAAGATCCGGTAAATATGCGTGATATTCTGCTGAATACCTGCCTTTTGAACATTCACCCCTTAAGTAGTTAGCCTAATAAAGTGTGCCTACGATAGTAAACCTTTGAATATGATAAGTATGTTTTTTGATATTACCGATAAAAAACCAACAAGACCTGATTGACCAACAAAAAGAAGTACTTATCGAATTAACTCGTACAAGATTTGACCACCAAAGAGCAATTCCCCTAGTGTCGTGTTGGACTTGTGATAGAATTAGCCTCTACTTAACTTCAACCATTAATATAGGCTAATGTCATGAATCCAATTATTGCCATCCTAAAAGAACACGATGTCAGCGATGCAAAAATTAACGAGCTATTTCAAGCGTTGACTCAAAATCCATTAATGGCAATGAGTATTGTTGGCCAATTAGGTATTCCCGCTGAAAAGTTACAGCAATTAATGGCGTTAGTCATGCAAAACCCTGCGCTTATCAAAGAAGCCGTGGTGGAATTAGGATTAGATTTTTCTAAAGTCGAAGCAGCCAAAGCGCAATTACAGCAATAATATTGGCGCATCAAAAGAGTAAAGTATTCAGTGACTTTACTCTTTTATTATTTTAGCTACCCACTTGTTAACTTATTCAGACTCTGACGAATAAACGGCACTAAATCACTAGCAAGCAAGCCGATTTTACCCGATATCTTTACCGCCTCATCAGCGGCTTGACTATGCAGTTGCACTCCTATTAATGCCGCATCTAAAAGCGCGTAACCCTGAGCAAGCAAACTGACAAGCACGCCGGTTAATACATCCCCCATGCCACCAGAGGCCATCCCCGAGTTTCCAGCTAAACAGACATACACTTGGTTGCCGTCACACACCAGCGTGCCAGCACCTTTCAAAACCGTGACACCGCCAAATCGATGCTGCAATTCTCGCACTGCTGCATAACGGTCACCTTCAATGTCGGCCACAGTGCAAGCCAATAACCTCGCGGCCTCACCTGGGTGAGGGGTAATAATACGCTTAGCGTCATAGTTGGGAGATAATGCCAGCAGATTTAGCCCATCGGCATCAAATACTTTAGGCTTATTGATCTGGCAAATCAGTTCAAAGAGTGATTTGGCTTGGGGACTAACGCCTAAGCCTGGGCCCAATGCAATCGCAGTTGCCCAAGTGATACGTGATGCAATGACTTCACTCTTACACCAGTCATTACACATCACTTCAGCACAATGAGATAACAGCGCAGAATAGTTTGCTTGATGAGTTAATACAGCCGTTAATCCGGCACCACTGCGGGCGCAAGCAGATGAACTGAGAATAATTGCGCCGCCCATCCCCATATCACCACCCACTAATATGGCCTTGCCATGGTGACCTTTATTCGCGGTGTGCTTACGGGTAATCACTGCGCGGGTTAATAATGATTCGTCAATCGCCAACACTTTTGCGTGTTGCAGGTATGTGAACTCATCCTCCACACCCAGCCCATGAAAATGTAATTTGCCAAGGTAATCTCTGGCTCTAGCAGTAACTAACCCTTGTTTGATACCAATAAAAGTCACGGTATGGTTGGCCGCAACGCACTCGCCTAATACCGCTCCGGTATCAGCACACAAACCAGAGGGAATATCGACGGCGATCACTTGAGCAGCACTAATATTAATAAGACTAATCAAGGCCGCGGTTGGCTCCTTAACCACACCACTAAGACCGGTACCCAGCAGTGCATCAACGATCACATCTACATCGTCAGCAACATGAGTTGTTTGAGCATTAACCTTGCCACCTGCTGCCACAAAGTCACAATAAGCTTGATGAGCATCACCTGTTAATTGGCTCGATTGATGAGTTGACCACACAGTTAGCTTAATTCCGGCTTTCAGCAATAGCCTAGCTAACACGTAACCATCACCGCCATTATTACCGCCACCACAACAGACTAAAACATGCTTTGGCATTGGGTAATATTGTCTAAGGATGTCCAAAACAGCTGAGCCAGCTCGTTGCATCAAGCTATACAAGCTTATACCCGCTTGCTTTGCCGCCAGTATTTCACCCTCTTTCACCTGTTTCGCGGTATAGAATTCATTGGGTAACATCATATGGCTACAACCTAAGTGATAGATGAGATGTTATCAGCATATCGCAAAAATCATCATAAGCCGACAAACAAACTATCTTACTCTTTGGCTAAAACATGGATTACAGTTCTACAAGTGACTGCTGCTTTAATCAGGCGAATGCCTAGGTTTTACTGGTCTATCCAATGCCTAGCTAGGTTATCTAAGCTATACAAATCGGTCGTTTTTTTGCTAAAGTCTCGCGAACTTTTGGTTAAGAGATTGTAATTGTGTTTAGAGAACGCTTTAAAGATGTCAATATCAAAGGGGATCTGTTTGGTGGCGTCACCACAGCAATCATTTCCTTACCCTTAGCACTCGCCTTTGGTGTGGCATCTGGCGCAGGCGCAGAAGCCGGTTTATGGGGCGCGATTCTTGTTGGTTTTTTTGCCTCATTATTTGGCGGTTCATCAACGCTAATTTCTGAACCTACCGGTCCAATGACAGTGATCATGACCGCGATTTTAACCAGTATGGTGGCCAAATATCCTGAGTCAGGAATGGCAATATCATTCACGGTAGTGATGATGGCTGGCGGTTTCCAATTTTTAATCGGTACGTTAAAGCTAGGGAAATACGTCACCTTAATGCCCTACAGTGTAATATCAGGTTTCATGTCAGGCATTGGTGTCATTTTGATTATCTTGCAATTATCACCTCTGCTAGGACACGCCGCACCAGCAGGCGGTGTTCTCGGAACTTTATCTTCATTACCTGATACTTTAGCCAACATTCAATTTAGCGAGTTATTGTTAGGATTACTCACCTTAGCTACCTTATTTTTGTTCCCTAAACACCTACGTAAATACGTTCCAGCCCAGTTAGTCGCTTTAGTCGGTGTTACCATACTCTCTATTATCGTATTCGATACTGACAGCATTCGCCGCATCGGTGAAATCCCTGCAGGATTGCCCTCTTTAGTAATTCCGCACATTAATACAGATATTTTCATGACGATGGTCATTGATGCGCTGGTATTAGGCACTTTAGGCTGTATCGATACATTACTGACTGCGGTTATTGGTGATTCGCTTACCCGTAAAGAACACGACTCAGATAAAGAATTACGCGGGCAAGGTTTAGCCAATATGATTTCAGGCTTATTTGGCGCCCTTCCTGGCGCAGGTGCAACCATGGGCACTGTGACCAACATTCAGGTTGGGGCGCGTTCACCTTTATCAGGTATTACGCGTGCGGCGGTGTTAGCCTTAGTCGTATTAGTTGCTGGCGGTTTAACTGAACCTATCCCTATGGCTGTGTTAGCAGGCATTGCGGTTTATGTCGGTTTTAATATTTTAGATTGGAGTTTCATTCAGCGTGCCCACAAAGTCAGTGTTCAAGGCATGGCAATTATGTACGGTGTTATGCTGCTCACGGTATTTGTTGACCTCATTGTCGCGGTTGGTCTTGGGGTATTTATTTCTAATATCTTGATTATCGAACGCTTAAGCCGCGAACAAGCAAGGCAAGTAAAAGCCATCAGTGATGCCGATCAAAACGATGTGCCACTCACCCAAAGTGAGCGCGGCTTACTGGATCAAGCCAATGGTAAGGTGTTGTTTTTCTACTTATCTGGACCAATGATTTTCAGCGTATCCAAAGCCATATCAAGACAGCACGCCAGTATTGCAGAATATGAAGCGATGATCCTCGATTTAACCGACGTCCCCATGATTGATGTAACGGTAGGCTTAGCACTTGAAAACGCGATAAAAGATGCACAGGATGCGGATTGCGAAGTCTTTTTACTTTGCCCAAATCAACAAACACAAGACCAATTACGTAAGTTTCATGTGATAGATTCCTTACCTGATGAGAATGCATTCCGGTTCCGCTATGAAGCATTACAAGCGGCATTGAAACACGTACAAGCTAAAGAAAAGTAAATCGACAAGAGTGCACTGCGTAGGGGTTTATGTCTTTGTTTTAAATAAAATACATGTTGGTTAATGCTGTCAAAATGTACAAGTTAGCCTTACACTACCAACAGTATAATTAACGTGAGTGATTAAAATGCCCCCTATTATTTGTAGTAGTGCTTTGCAAGCCGTAGCGTTAATTGAAGACAATGAAACCCTATGGACTCATTCTATGGGGGCCACCCCAAAAATATTACTCGATGCATTAGCCGAACATGCACTGACTCGAAAAAATCTCACGTTATTACAGTTACACACTGAACACGCCGAATCACTCAGTCATCCACGATTAAAAGGCCATCTTCGCCATCGGTGTTTCTTTGGCGGCGTGCCAACGCGCACGCTGTTACAACAAGGTGATGCCGATTATGTGCCTATTTTTCTATCAGAAGTGCCTAAATTATTTCGCTCTGGTGAGCAAGCTATCGATACCGCCATCATTCAGGTTTCCCCTCCCGATAAACATGGCATTTGCTCTTTAGGGATCTCAGTAGAGGCAACATTGGCGGCCTGTCAAATGGCACGGAGGATTATTGCCCACATCAACCCCATGATGCCACGCACCCATGGCGATGGCTTTATTCATTACCATAAACTGGCTGCGGTGTACGAACAAAGTGTACCGTTACCTCAACACCCACTTGCTGCCAGCGATGCGACTAGCCTTGCCATTGGGCAACATGTCGCAAAACTGGTTCGAGATGGTGACTGCTTGCAAATGGGTATTGGTGCTATTCCCGACGCGGTTTTAGCCTGCCTAACCGAGCACAAAGATCTTGGTGTGCATACGGAGCTATTTTCTGACGGGGTACTCAATCTTGTTGAGTTAGGTGTCATCAATAACAGTCGCAAAAAAGTGTATCCTGGCAAATTAGTTACTGGCTTTGCCTTAGGTAGCCAACGACTTTATGACTTTGTCGATGATAATCCCTCGGTTATATTTATGGATATTGAACAGGTCAATGACACCTCTATTATCCGTAAAAACCCCAATGTAATGGCAATCAATTCTGCCTTACAAGTGGATATCTCAGGACAAATTTGCGCAGATTCGCTAGGCACGCGGATATATTCAGGTGTGGGTGGGCAAATGGATTTCATTCGTGGTGCAGGGTTATCTGAAGGTGGTCGATCTGTTATTGCGCTTCCCAGTACAGCAGCTAATGGCACAGTGTCACGTATTGCTACGGTATTATCACCTGGTGCAGGCGTCGTCACCACACGCGCCCATGTACACTATATTGCTACAGAGTATGGCGTGGCTAATTTACGTGGAAAATCATTACGGGAAAGGGCTAGAGCACTGATTGATATTGCCCACCCCAAATTTAGAGAGCAGCTTTGCATAGAAGCATTTGAGATGTGGCAACTCAGGGTTTAACTCAACAGCATTATGGCTTGATATTTTTAAGCTACCCTCCATAAAAACTAAGTGGCGACGCCACTTAGTTAGTGCAAGGTCATTCATCAATAGACTTTAGACTATTGGCGCCTTGTATGGCATCGCCCCTAAATAATCTTTTTTACCGACTTCAACACCATTGTGACGCAAAATGGCATACGCCGTAGTCACGTGAAAATAGAGGTTTGGTATGGCATGTTCAATGGCAAACTCATACCCTGTAAGGTACTTACCTTCCCAACGCGGTTGTGACACATGCTCATTCGCCGCATTAGCAAAGTCAGCTTCATTAAAGCTTGCCAAATATTCAAGCACTGATGCAATGCGCGCACGTAATGCTTCAAGTGTGGTTTCGCTATCATCATGCTTAGGCACGGTATCCATGTTACCCGTTAATCTCGCCACGCCAATTTTAGCGGTATCGCAGGCTATTTGTACCTGACGAATAAGATTAAACTGATCAGGCGCTAGGCGCGCATTCAATAACACCGAAACATCCACTCTTTTAAGGGCGGCGAAAGCTTCACCTTTATCAAGAATATGATTTAAATTATTCAACATTTTGCTGAATTGTACGACAGTCAGATCGTAAAGCATGGCGGAGTCCTTATTGAGCGCTGCAAATCGACAGCGCTTAGATAGTTAGTGATAACAGCTAAGATAGCAAGCCAATTAACACTCCTAGAGCCGATAACCTTATCTATCAGTACAATTAGGCATCTCGAAAAATAAATGGCTAATTGAGCACCTGATACCAATCACAGTCATTAAGTTTTCAAACATCGCGTAGGAAAAATGCGTGATAACAAGGCAGATTTTTCGATAAGCAGTTATTCTACAATCGAAAAATCTAACGCCGTTATCGAGTATTTTCACACGCTAGAATGAGCCGTAATTATGACAATGGGTATTAACCTGCGATAGGTTTTTGCCCTGACGAAATGGCCGCCATACTCTTAATTAACATATAGATGCATGTTGCCAATAAACACACACCTAAATACACCACCAGCCCATCATCAGCAGCCGTAAATGATGTCGCCATTAACGGTCCAAGCACTGAACCGACGCTATAACACAACAGCATTAACTCGGTCACTGACACCATTTTTTCTATCGGTAAGGTATCTGATGCCAAGGTAATCGCTATTGGGTACAAGGCAAAACTGCTAGCCCCTAATAGCAATAAACTAATTACCATCATTACCAAACTTGATGATTCGAGTATGCCCATTACCGCGATACAGCCTAATAAACAAAATATCGCCATCAATAAACTTTTACTCATGCGAGTTGAAAGCGCACTGGCAATAGGTTGCACAGCCATTCCACCTAAAATTACACTCGCCATGAGTAAGCCAGTATGACCCGAAAAAGCCGTTGATTGGGATAAATACAATGGCATTAGCCCGTAAATTGGCCCTAATAATAACCCCGAAACGATACATCCAATAATCGCTGGTCGATTAATATGACGGATCTCTTTGCGATTAATCCGTTGTAATTCTTCACTAACAGGCTGACCAGATCGCAGTATTAATGGTGCCAGTGTGGCTAAAAACAATAACCCCAAAACCAGCAAATAGGGCTGAATCCCCTGAGTACCAAACAATGAAATCGCCAATTGACCTGCTGCACTGCCGCCATAAAGCGCGGCCATATAAAGCCCTAAACGTTTAACACGCTTTTTAGGGCAATTAGCCATTAACAACCACGACTCCACCACCACAAATACCCCAGCAATAGCCATACCGGCAACAAAACGTGCGGCTATCCATGTTACCGGGTTAGGCAATAGCAACATAACCACTACGGTTATCGCCACCAGAGTCAAGAACAAAATAAATGCTCGTCTATGGCCAAAGTATTTAATGACTTTTTGAATGCATGTTGCCCCTAATAACAAACCAAAATAAAACACACTCGCCAACCAAGGCGTGAGTGATTGGCTGATACCAAAATAGGATAACGACAACGGAATCAGGCTCATTAAAAAGCCTGATGCGATCGCAAAAAAAGTCAGACCAATAACAGGCGCAGCAATGCTGTTTTCAACATTTTCATGGATGATTTTGGACAATTTATGGCTACTTAACGTGAAAATGAAGCGTGTTTAAGACAATGGGTTTATTTAGGGGGGTTATTCCCTAGGATTATCGGCGGCGAATTTAATCTTGAAGGGCAAACAAGTAAAGCAAAAATACACTTCCAAAAGTATATTAATGAAGATTTAGAGCGAATATGTTACTAAGATCATAAATTGTTATGTATAAGACCGAGAAATTGATATTAAAACGTAACAAGAAACACCAAATAATGAAACGATAACGTTAAATCATTTAAGTTTAACTGTTTATTAAAATTGATAAAAATAATATTAAGTAATACTTATAAAGCAATATTGCTATAAATGAACTGAAACGAACAAATAACACAGAATTTGTTACATCCTCAAACAATTAACACCTCGTGGCTATCTTATGCTCCCGACGATATAGCCCCTAGTCACACCAATATCCCCCATCCAGACAGTATCAATCGTTTCATGTTCGATTTGAGGCTAACTCAAGTATAAGTGACTTGTATTCATCGAAATCAATTATTAAAAGAAAATGCCCTGATTTACTGTAAAATCAGGGCATTTATTGAACTAACAATCGCTAGCCAACAGACTAAACCGGTTAACGTACCCACAGCATTAGTTCATTGGCATTTATCACGCCATACTGTCTTTTTACCAGATTACCAACAGGATCAAAAAGTAGTAACTCGGTTGAGTTGGCGCGATATTTAGCAATCAGTTTCTCGCCATTAGGATCACCGACTCTAGCAAGCAAAAACACAACATTATCACCAAGATGAGCACGGGCTTCGTTCATCTGTTCTGTTTGACTATTACTCACCGTCAGGTTGGGATCATACACAAACACTACCGCAGGCTTACCCATGCCAATTTCTTCATGGGTAGTTTTAAACCCCTTTGGCATCACCATCATAAGAACCGCTAATAAAGCCACTATCGCGGCAATGACGCCAAGCACCATTAACGGTTTTTTAGCTGTCTTGTTTGTTTGATGTTCATCCATTATTTGAGCTCTCTTACGCTTAAATTTATCCCCATTAAAGCAGTGTAATAAACTAACCTGAGGCAAAGATTAAAAATTTATCAAGGTCTCCACTAAATGACCCAATTTATTAAAACAAGTCTTCAAACCATTTTTTGGCGGTGCCTAAACTCACCATCACTTTAAGCTTGAACAGTGCCATAGTGTCGCCTGATTCTAAAGCGGGCTCACCACAACGGGGATCGGAGCGCTGCAATGCGCCAGTCATTTTGTGGTCAATAGGAATAGGTTCACAACCATGCCCAGACTCGCAGATAAAGTCCCACTTATCTTTCGCGGGTAAATGACAAGCAAAGCAATTACCGCCAAAACGATTATTTACATCTATAAATCCACGTTTAGCAATTTTTGACCCTGTTTCATCGACTTCTAATTCGAAAAACTCCCAGTCGCCAGTGACTGGAGAAGTACCTGGTTCACGCTTGACCATCACTTCAGTCGGTACCAACTGCACTACTGAACCTGTCGGATAAATTGCGCCTTCAGGGGCATTGGCCGCGGCCAACGTCGCATCAATATTGCCCAGTACATTATCAACATAAAAATGGCGCACTGGCGTCATTTGTCGAATACAACTAAAACTGGCTTCATTGATATTAACAGCAGCGTTTCCAGGTGATGCGGCATATGCTGTACTACCCATCAACGTCATTAAAAGCATTGCGGTGCTTTGGGCAATTACTAATAGGGTTTTCATGGTATTCCTTGGTAAACGTTATTCATTAAAGCAAATGTCAGTCTCTACTTATCGCGGTTGTTTAACTGCATTGACGCTTTAGCTTTGGTGTTATCGACATTTTGTACCTATCGATATTGCACAATTAATTAAACAGATGACATTTAGATTAGACAAACTTTAAATAGATGGCAATTTAATTGCGCACAATTTAACTGTCATGTTATGACTTTTTATTACTCATGACAAGTCTGTGCAGCATAAATTGCTTCCACTAACACAAAACACACCAAAGATATGTCTTCAAGCTTGCTACTGCGCCTAAGCACAGTTAAAGTTCATTCGCTTATGGTTTAACCCTAAGTCGCTTGTCTGTTTTTAGTGTATTTCATTTGAAGGGTCAGTTTTGTATGGAAAAAATGTTTGAGAAGTTAATGTATGCATCCCGCTGGATCATGGCGCCTATTTACTTAGGATTAAGCCTGGTTTTATTCGCCTTGGGCATAAAGTTCTTCCAAGAAATCTTTCACATTCTACCTATCATCTTCGAAATAAAAGAAGTCGACTTAATCCTCATAACACTCTCTCTTATCGATATCACTTTAGTGGGTGGTTTACTGGTTATGGTGATGTTTTCAGGTTACGAAAACTTCGTCTCGCAACTTGATGTAGGTGAAGACAGTGAAAAACTCGGCTGGCTTGGCAAAATGGATTCTGGCTCACTTAAAAACAAAGTGGCCGCATCTATTGTTGCAATATCGTCTATACACTTACTTAAAGTGTTTATGAATGCCGAAAATATCGAAAACGATAAAATCATGTGGTACTTACTGATCCACATTACCTTTGTGTTATCTGCATTCGCGATGGGGTATTTGGATAAAATTAGCCGTAACAAGTAGCAATACTAGTCGTGATTAAATTTATCTAAAAAACTCAAACAAATAACCAAAAGCCCCGATACCATTAAGTATCGGGGCTTTTGTTTATTGGTTTTGAAGCTAATTACCTCTATTCTGCAGTGCAATGTTGGCACACAGAAACGTCTTAGATAAATAGGCCTACAAAATAATCTCGGCTAATACAAATCCAATTATCACCGAGCTAACAATCGACACCACACCGGGCACCACAAAAGGATGATTAAATACCCATTGGCCAATTCGGGTCGACCCAGTGTCATCCATTTCAACTGCCGCCAACAAAGTGGGATATGTCGGCAATACAAATAAGGCACTGACCGCTGCGAAAGAAGCTATCGCAGCCTCAGGGCTAACTCCTAACATAAAGGCCGATGGCATTAACGCTGCTGTGGTTGCGGCTTGCGAATACAGCAACATACTCGCTAAAAACAAAATGATAGCCAGCATCCACGAGTGCTCTTCTAACAAGCCGCCCGATAGCGCTTTAATCTCTTCTAAATGCCCAGCAACAAAGGTGTCACCCAGCCACGCCACGCCCAAAACACAAATACACGCACTCATGCCCGATTTAAACGTCGCCGCGTTAAGCACCTCGGCGGTATCGACTTTACAAAACAAGGTAATCGCCGTGGCGGCGGTGAGCATAAACACCATGATGGCTTCATTTCGTGGCAATGTTGGATTATCAATCAAACCTACCGCATCACTAATTGCCGTGGCGTAAAACACCACCGCCACAATTGCCACCAGAAACACCATTACCGAACGTTTAGCTCCCGCAGGTAACTCAGTGTTATTCATATCGCGTTTGCTGACTAAACCTTGTGCTAAACGGTCTTGATAAACCGGATCATCTTGCAACTCTTTACCCATAAATTGGGCAACAAAAGCGCCCACCATACAAGCCAAAAAGGTAGCCGGAATACAAATCATCAATAAACTGATATAGCCCACGCCTTTGCTTTCAAGCATACCGCTCATCAGTACAACCGCTGCAGAGATCGGTGAGGCGGTAATCGCAATTTGCGAGGCAACAACCGCAATACTTAAAGGGCGCGAAGGACGAATTCCCTGCTCTTTCGCCACCTCGGCGATAACCGGTAAAGTAGAAAATGCCGTATGCCCCGTACCCGCAAACAGTGTCATGGTATAAGTAACAATCGGTGCTAAAAAAGTCACCTGCTTAGGATTTTTACGTAAAACACGTTCAGCGATATTGACTAAAAACTGCAAACCACCGGCAACTTGCATCGCCGCAATAGCTGCGATAACAGACATAATGATCAGAATCACATCAATAGGAATGATGCCAGGTGTCATCCCTAAGCCCAGAGTTAACACCAGCACACCCAAACCGCCAGCAAAGCCAATACCAATGCCGCCTATTCGTGCGCCGATAAAAATGGCGACCAATACCACCACTAACTCAATTGTTACCATAAATCCTCCAAGCCTTAATTGCGGCGCACTTTACTGCAAAACCTCAATAGGCAATAGATGATTAAATCAATAAAATATCAATTAACAGTACAAAAAACCGCAAGTGTTAACTTGAGCAGGTAACATTGGTCACTGATTGCACAGACCTCACACTAGGGAGTGTCTTTATTAAGTAATTCCATTAACCCCACTAATGCGCCAAACAGCACAGCCCCGACAGGCCAAACGATCCAAGTGACACCCCAAGCCATTGTCCAAAAGCTCCAACCAAGATAGATAGCGGTTAACAAGGGCCAATAAAATTCAGCCAACTTCTCTGCGCGTTTAGCGCGTTTAGTTGTTTCAGTCTCTTTAACCGTTTCATTTAAGACATTGCTATAGGCATCATATCTAGCTGACACGGGCAAAATAATACATAGACCAACGGCAATCATAAACAGCAGAACATCGACCATTAATAAAACAATGTCTTGCTCAAAAGAAAAGATACTCACACACAGCAGTGGAACAAAGCTAACAATAAAACAGAAAATAGCAACAGATAAGCGGCGATTATAAGTAGGTCTAAACTGTTTACGTTTTTCATAAAACGCACTGTGAACACCATAAGCGAGTTCAAATGGCTCATCTTCTATCGTTGATATTTCATCTTGATATTGGTTTGTTTTGATAAAAAAGCTCACCCCAATGGCCACCAAAATCAACACACTGACAATACCCAATGCCGCAGCAATATCACCCGTCATGTTTAATCGATTCGTTTGGGCCATCGCCATAAAGAAAAATAACGGCATAGCAGAACACACACACAACACCACACCTTTGGTGACAGCATTGGTCATTGCAATTTTATGCTCAACATACTCAGTCGCTTGTTCTAGGCTGATATGATTAATGCCTAGTTCTTTGGCTTCATTCACAGCCTCAAACTGCTCGTTCTCATCCTTCAATAAGAAGTCTGTAGACACATCAAAAATCTGTGAAAGCAAAATGATTTTATTCAAATCAGGAATGCTATTTGCCCCTTCCCATTTAGAAACCGACTGACGAGAAACATTCATTTTCTCGGCCAATTCTTCTTGCGACCAGCCCAGTTTTTTCCTTAATCTAATAATCTTATCTGCAAGTATCATTAGTGAATCCTTTTAATCAATAGTTGAGCCACAAGCATAAGAAATCGGCCAGTTGCTCACTAGCAAGCCAGCTTGTTAATCTGTCAACCAGCAGTTGCATTATTGATTATTAAGCCATAATTTGGCTATTTTTTGTATCTAATCGCTATACTTAGCACAGAATCTGAAACACGGTGCATAACACTCTTCCACCCTATCGATATTAAAAAGCCCCGACATCTTATGGTGTCGAGGCGCTAATTTTTTGTTGCTATAAGCCTTTTTGCAATAGTTCTGCAAGCCATCATTTCAAGAATGATTAAGCAACGCAGTGAACGTTAATTACAGCAATTTACGCCTACACTTAACGCTCCCGTTATTAGCGTTTTAATACCGCGCTATCTCAGCCATTTCCTGCTCCAAAAACTCAACATGAATAGCGCTCATGTTGCTGCAGAAATTTAATCAATTTTCATCAAGTAATGAAACACGTATAAATCAAACACAGCTTAGAAAAACTTGATACGACTGATTGGCAGTGTTCAGAAAACAGCAAAATGCTAAAAAAATTAGCCAATATTCAGCTTTGATTACACAAGATGGGATACCAGAACATCATGAATAACCAATTTACTTTTACGATTAAAAACATCTGTCTCGATGAGAACTACCAGCCGTCAGACAGTACTCGCATTACCACTAACTTTGCTAATTTGGCCAGAGGTGAAAGCCGCCAGCAGAACTTACGTAAAGCGTTAAAGATGATTGATAATAGTTTTAATGCGTTAGCTTATTGGGACAATCCAAAAGCTGACCGTTATTCCGTTGAACTTGAAATTGTCTCTGTTGATATGGAAATTGAAAACAGTGGCCAGACGTTCCCATCGATTGAAGTATTAAAAACCCATATTATTGATCATCAAACTAACGAGCGTATTGAAGGCATAGTCGGTAATAACTTCTCTTCTTATGTGCGAGATTACGATTTTAGCGTATTACTGTCTGAGCATAATAAAGGCCAAAGCCAATTTAGCATTCCTGATACCTTCGGCGACTTACACGGTAAGCTGTTCAAGTATTTCGTTAATTCAGACACCTATAAACAGCACTTTAAAAAAACACCCGTAATATGCCTGAGTGTGTCAGATAACAAAACCTATCAGCGCACAGGCAATCAACATCCATTACTGGGCTATGAGTACCAACCAAATGAGTCGTCGTTAACTGAGCAGTATTTCAAAAAGATGGGCCTACAAGTGCGCTATTTTATGCCGCCTAAAAGTGTGGCGCCTTTGGCATTCTATTTCTTTGGAGATTTACTTAATGATTACAGCAATCTTGAGTTAATCAGCACCATCAGCACCATGGAGACGTTTCAAAAGATATACCGCCCTGAAATTTATAATGCTAATGCTGTCGCAGGTAACTGTTATCAACCTAACTTGAGCAATCAAGATCACTCATTAACTCAGATTGTTTATGACCGAGATGAGCGCAGTAAATTAGCCATTAAACAGGGTAAGTTTGCTGAGGAGTACTTCATCAAACCGTATCAAGCCATTTTAGAGCAATGGTCTGCTAGCTACTCACTGTAATCAGCAGCACTAAAACAGTGCATGAATAAACAAGCGCAATCAAAACACTTTTAGCAAAACGGACAACAGCACTTATGACAACGAATACAGTGAAACGATTACTGCCAACATCAACGGCTGGCAGCTTACCTAAGCCTTCATGGCTGGCAGAACCAGAAGCGCTTTGGTCACCGTGGAAATTACAGGGTAAAGAGTTGATTGACGGTAAGCACGATGCGCTGCGTTTATCACTACATGAGCAACAGCAAGCAGGCATTGATATCGTCAGCGATGGTGAGCAAACCCGCCAACACTTTGTCACCACCTTTATTGAGCACTTAACCGGTGTGGATTTTGAAAAGCGTAAAACCATTAAAATTCGTGACCGCTATGAGGCCAGCGTTCCAACAGTAGTTGGTGCGGTTTCTCGGCCAAAGTCTGTGTTTGTTGAAGATGCAAAAATACTGCGAAAACAAACCAATCAACCGATCAAATGGGCGCTCCCTGGCCCTATGACCATGATAGATACTCTTTATGATGCCCATTATCAAAGCCGTGAAAAACTGGCTTGGGAGTTTGCCAAAATTCTCAACCAAGAAGCCAAAGAATTAGAGGCTGCAGGCGTTGATATTATTCAATTTGATGAGCCAGCATTTAATGTGTTTTTTGATGAAGTGAATGAATGGGGTATTGCTTGTTTAGAACGAGCAATAGAAGGACTTAAATGCGAAACAGCGGTGCATATTTGCTATGGCTACGGCATTAAAGCCAACACAGATTGGAAAAAGACCTTGGGTACTGAGTGGCGCCAATATGAACAAGCTTTTCCCAAGCTACAACAATCTAATATCGATATTATTTCGCTTGAATGTCACAACTCCCATGTGCCCATTGAACTGCTTGAGCTTATTCGCGGTAAAAAAGTCATGGTCGGTGCTATTGATGTTGCCACTAACAACATTGAAACACCTGAAGAAGTTGCCGACACCTTACGTGAAGCGCTCAAATACGTCGATGCAGATAAACTGTACCCATGCACTAATTGCGGTATGGCGCCATTATCTCGAGATGTCGCAAGAGGAAAGTTACAAGCATTAACAGCAGGAGCTGATATTGTTCGAAAAGAGCTTACTTTAACGAACTAGCAACTAGCTAACTAGTCGAACACAATCATGATACACAGGCTCGCAAATAAAACCTTTTAGCGACGCAGCACCGCTATCCAGCGGCCAAGATTGAGTAAGCTGGCCAGCGAGCCAGCCACGTAGGTTAGCGCCGCAGCCTTGAGAATCTTCTCCGCATGTTTTAGGTCCCCATCGTGCAGGTAGTTGCCCTCTTTTAGTATGGGCAGCGCCTTGCCATAACTGGCGTCGAACTCCACCGGCAAGGTCACCAGATGCACAACAGTGCTCAACCCCATCGACAGCAAGCCAATCAACATGGTCAACGCGCCAGCCTGTGGTATACGGGTAAGCATTAAGACCACTGGCGCCGCGAACATCATTATGCCGGCAATACGCTCAGCGACCATTGCAGCTCTAGCCAGCTTCTGCCGCATCAAAAACAAAGACTCGCCGCGAGAATCCTGCAGCGCATGCCCAACCTCGTGGGCAGCGACAGTCACAGCTGTTAGGGAATGACCGGAATAGTTATCCGGCGAAAGGCGAACAGCCTTAGCCGCGGGATCATAATGATCACCGTCAGGCGTCTCTTCAACCTTAACGTCATTTAGGCCAAAACTATCTAGAAGATGACGAGCAAGTTCACCACCGCTACCTTGCTGACGGTAGCGATCAGCGGGCTGTTGGTACTTGCTCATGATGTGCTTGACCCACAAGCCAGGCAAGAACACGCAGCTTGCAATGACAATAATTAGAATGATCCATATCATGCAAACCAGTATGCCATAAACCTTGGTATAACTCTCACCGCTTTTAGCCAAAGCCTTTGACAGTTACGCGAAGCCTTTGACCATGGATGTGCGTCGTTGAGGATGATTTTATTAACGGTTTAAATTGACTGCTATTTTTATACAAATTCAATCAATAATCATAGCTTTATCAATCTAAAATTGGGTATTATGGTAATGATTTTTATCAAGTTATGAATGGATACTGTTGATAAATGATACTCAAAACGAAAACCCTGCAAAATGCCACATCACCGCAAGCGATAGCGGGTCAAAAACAAGAACAGGACGTTGCCTTCTTTTTACGCCGTGCATTTAAAGACAATCCTGAAGTGCTGGTTATCAACGACTTCAAATTCAGCTTTAATGATGAAACGGCTCAAATCGATCACTTGATCGTTTATCCCTATGGCTTCGTGCTGATTGAATCAAAAAGCATTAAAGGCCATGTAAAAGTGAATCAACAAGGTGAATGGACTCGTAGCTATAACAACCAATGGTCAGGGATGCCCTCACCCATCAAGCAGGTAGAACTACAGCAAGCCTTGTTAAAAGACATATTGAAACACCATAAGAGTGACATATTAAGCAAGTTACTTGGGATAAAGCAGCAAGGCTTCAATGGACGCTGTTGGCACTATTTATGTGCGGTATCGAGTGATGCGGTAATCGACCGAAAAACAATGCCCAAAGAGGTTTCAGACAAGTTATTCAAAACCGAATTTCTAGTCGATGAACTCAAAAATATCATGAAGCTAAAACACAAGCTGCTGCGTTTGGTGAACGTCGCCGACACCAGACCCGACTTTAACCAACAAGAACTCAATTCAGTCGGTCAGTTTCTTATTAGCCAACATATTGATACTAATATTCAGCAAGTTGAAGCAGCTCCGGTACAAATCAAACAAATTCAACCTATATCAAATACACCAGAGCCTAAACCAGCATCAGCGCCCACTCATCATCTAGCTCAATCTACTGTCGCAATACTTGCACCCGTAGCAGCATTCGTGCATCAGCAACACCCCATAATAAGCTGCAAACATTGCGGTGAATCAACACAATACACCCCGATGTATGGCAAATTCGGTTACTACATAAACTGTAACCATTGCAGCAAAAACACACCAATGAAACAAGCCTGCCCACAATGCATGAGTAAAAATACCAAAGTCACTAAGCGCAAAGAAACCTACACATTGAATTGTGTGGATTGTGGGTTTGGAAAGCAGATTGTCTAAGGAATAGAAATTGAAGAACATGGAAAAAGGCAAACTTGTTCGTTGGAACGCCGACAAAGGCTTTGGTTTTATCAAATCTTATTCAACAGCTAATAAAGATATATTCATTCATATATCGATACTCAAACACATGGCAAGAAAACCAGTCGTTGGCGACCAAATCAACTACTTTTCAGAGAGTCAAAGCGATGGAAAGGTCAAAGCGATAAAAGCCAATATTGAAGGTGTCGCAGTCATCTCTACCAGCAGAACCAATAGTGTTCATCACCGACAAGACAATAGAAAATCAACAAGCGGCATGCTTATTCCTCTCTTAGTCATATTAACCCTCGGTATATTGGGCTTTCAAAAATATAAAGAAATGACCGTAACGCCAGTACTGACAAACCAAGACATTAAACAAATGGAATGGCAGCCCACTGTGCAAAACAGCAACCCAATCACGAGCCAACCAACATTTAGATGTGAAGCTGGCAAAATCCACTGCAGCCAAATGCGCTCATGTGCTGAAGCGACTTTTTATAACAACAACTGCCCAGGCACCAAAATGGATGGCGATAGAGATGGCATCCCCTGCGAAACCCAGTGGTGCTCATATTAAAACACAGTCCGAGTAAAGTTTACTCTGACCCTGACGGATCCCCACGAATTTAATAGCATGCTTGTGGCTCCCGAACTAAGCCTTGTAGTG
>NZ_JAPJEE010000015.1:0-102933 GCF_030731885.1 Shewanella sp. ULN5 | reverse complement strand
AATCCCCACCAGAATACTGGTAGGGATTATCATTCATCTTCAAGATCGGTCAAGTGCCCTTAAACGATCGGCATTGCACTTTTTAGTGGGCATTTTTTTCGTTTAAAAAAGATAAATTTGTCGGTTGTTAAGATTGATGATTCGCAGCGGTATCTGCGTTTAGTGAAGGGTTTTAAACACAATCAAGCTACTGATGAAGTTGAGTGTCGCAACCTTGGGTATTTGCAGATAATCGAAGTGAAAGTGAAATAGGCCAAAGGTGATAATTAATCTTGTAGACGTTTAACTGCTGATGGAATGATAATCCCGTTGCGCTTTAAACCACGATTGACGTTTTTACATAATTTGGCCAATTTTTCAATATCACCGAATGTGGGCGTTTCGCCGTGATCAAGTTCAGACTGCCAATAGCGTATTTCACTATCAACAATTTCTAAAAGTTTCTTAGGGCAGCCTTCACACGTTTTGCCTGAGCCGCATACGGCCAATTCAGGATTATCCAATGGGAAAGCTTGTAGCACTTGGGCAATCAGCATTTTCATTGCCGCAGAGCGATCTGGTTTCATCATTTACCTTAAGCATGTTTCAAGCATATTCATGCTAGGGCAGTTGCAAGATAAGATCAAAATATTGCTGCAATATCCAACAAACGTTATGTTTGTGTGGCATCGTTGGTTGTTTTTTGCGACGAGTAATTGTTTTTTGTGTAAAAACACTAATGGAGGTTAAGAAGTCTAGACGTCTAGATTGCAATTTGGGATAAGTTCTCTTATTCTTGGCGCAACTGATTTGGATGTGTAGGATATGAGATGTATATTCATGTTATCGAATATATTCCTGCTTACGTCAACCTGACAATATAAATAAGAAGAGAGACAACTTTGACTAAACCAGCCGCAAGTAACCCCTCGCAAACAGCTTCATTTATCGCGCTGTTGCCTCTATTTGTTTTTCTAACGTTATTTATTGGTGCTGGAGTTTATTTTCAAAGCCAAGGTGTTGATTACGCGTTTTACCAATTACCCAGCGTTATTGCTATTTTACCTGCGATTATTCTGGCGTTATTACTGTCAAAACAAAAACTAAACACCGCAATTGAAACCTTCATTGAAGGGATCGGTCATAGCAATATCATCGCGATGTGTTTAATTTATTTATTAGCCGGTGCCTTTGCATCTGTGGCTAAAGCTACCGGTGGCGTTGATGCTACTGTGGCATTAGGCTTATCACTTATTCCATCAGATTTACTTCTACCTGGCTTTTTTGTTATTGCCGCATTTATTGCCACAGCGATGGGCACATCTATGGGTACCATTGCAGCGGTTGCTCCTGTGGCACTTGGTGTGGCCGACCAAGCTCAGATAGATTATGCCTTAATGGCGGGTGCTGTTATGTCTGGAGCATTATTTGGTGACAACTTATCGATTATTTCTGACACCACCATTGCCGCAACGCGAACCCAGGGCTGTGAGATGAAAGATAAGTTTCGTGAGAACCTTGTGTTTGCTATTCCGGCGTCGCTTATCACTTTGGTTGCGTTTGGTTTAGCGGGTGATGGGCAAGCGGCTATCGCACCACAGCAAATTGAATTTATTAAGGTTATTCCTTATTTAACGATTTTATTTTTGGCCGTTGCTGGGTTGAACGTTTTTGTGGTGTTGACCTTAGGGATTATTCTTGCCGGTGTAACTGGGATGGCTGCTGCTGATTACAATACCATTCAGTTTGGTAATGATATTTACACAGGCTTTACCAATATGCAGGAAATTTTTATTCTGTCGATGTTAGTTGGTGGCTTAGCAGCATTAATGCAACAGCAAGGTGGTTTAACGTTTGTGAACAATCAAGTTGAAAACTTGATCAGCCGCTTCTCTAAATCAAAGGGTGATGCTTCACCTCGTGCAGCAGAGTTAGGCATGGCTGGTATCGTGGCGATAACCAACACCTGTGTGGCCAATAATACAGTGTCGATTGTTGTGACAGGCGAAATTGCCAAGGATCTAGCCAAAAAACATGGTGTAAACCCTAAACGAGCAGCCAGTGTGTTAGATATTTTTGCCTGTATTGTACAAGGTCTTATTCCCCATGGTGCACAAGCACTACTTATTGCATCGGTATTTACCATTAGCCCTATTACTGCGGTATTAAATGCTTGGTATTGCATGATTTTGGCTGTTGTGGCTGTGACTATTGTTATTTTCCGCAAGCGAACGGTTTAGTAGGCAAAGTGCAGCAAGCTACATCTAAAGCCCTAAACCTTGTTTAGGGCTTTTTCTTTTATGCAGATAACGGTAAGCTCATTTAATTGACTTCTTACTCTTAACTCCCTTGATTAAACAGCATACAAATTACGATTTACACTTGGTGATAGTGTTTATGTCATTAGCGGCCGCTGCGATCGCAGGTATTGGCGTGGCTTGCGCATTGTTTGTTGAAGCTAAGGACATGCAACTGAGTGTTTTTAATATCCGGCCAGATATGCTGGGGGATTATATGAACTCAGAACTCGCAGTGGTGTTTAATCTTTCCCTATTGGCCGCTGGAGCCTGTTTTTTTCTTGGTACCCTTGCGATTTACTTTACCTTTTTAGATCCATTGAGTCGCGCTATTGCGGTGGTCGGCTCGTTAGTTGGGTTAAGCATCGCGTTAATGGGGATTTTCCCGATTAACTTTTTAGAATGGCATCGCAAAGTCTCAACTGTGTACTTACTGAGTTCATTAGTGTTGCATTTGTTATGTTTTGCTGACTTTTTCAAAGAAAAAAGCACCATGACTCGGGTTGTGTTCGGGCTGTCCATTTTGGCAATCGTGATGTCATTAAATTTGATGTTTATGCTGGACTGGACATTACTTGATTTTCCGCCATGTGAAGACAGTGCAAACCATTTTTGCTGGGTATCCTCCAGTATGTGGGTTCTGACTCAAGCGAATATTTTATGGTGTGTTTGCTTAGGGTTAAGCATGCGTCAACATATCGTTAAGCAGCAATCATTATCCCATCATGTTACAGCAGCTTAATCCGCGATGACTCGGTATCGATTGGCACATTATTTAGCCCTGTGTGGTGTGGCCTCAAGACGCCAATCAGCAAGATTAATCGAAGCGCAACGGGTGTTGATTAATGGCCAAGTTGCTGGTCACAGCGATATTATCTGTGTTGAAGCTCATGCTCAAATGGTTGATGATATTCGACTGGATGGTGTGTTGATTAGTCCTCCAGAAGCTAAAGTCTATTGGTTATACCATAAACCTGTAGGGGTCGATTGTCGGTTGCTTGCAGATGACCCCGCGAGCTTATTGCATCTTTTACCCGCTAGCCCTAGAGTCTTTCCTGCAGGCCGATTAGATAAAGATTCACGAGGATTACTGCTGCTAACAAATGATGGATCCCTTAGCCAACGAATAATGCATCCTGACTTTCATCACACTAAGACCTACCAAGTGGTGGTAGATAAACCCTTTGATGAACGCTTTTTAAATACAATGAGCAGCGGGGTCAGTTATCAGCAAGCTAAGCAGAGCGTGATGACACGAGCCTGTATTGTGACGTGGTTAACCGAAACTCAATTTGAAATTGTATTAACTCAGGGGCTAAACCGCCAAATTCGCAGAATGTGTTTGGCCTTAGGTTACCGTGTTATCGATTTAAAACGCACGGCGATAGGACCGGTAACGTTAGGCGATCTCGCTGAAGCAAAACGGCGACCATTAATGGCCGCCGAATTAACTGATTTAACTTCTTTAATGGTTTGATGTAATCCACTTAACCTCAGCAAATTACCTCAAGACGGTTAAAAAAGTCTTTTCATTTTGGTTACTTAACAATTTCCATTTCTGCTAATAGATTATCTGCATTATCTAAATGCTCCATCACCCACAACATATAACGGCTATCAACTTGAATTGAGCGGTTAGATTGATCATCGTAACCCCAGTCACCAATAATACTTTCGTACACGCCATCAAATAATAAACCGACTAATTCAGCACGGCCATTTAAGGTCGGTGAACCAGAGTTGCCACCTGTGGTATCAAGTGTTGATAAGAAGTTAACTGGCACAGAATCAATAGATTTTACATAGTAATCACCATATTGTTTCTGTTTTATTAGCGCTAATTGCTTAGCGGGTGCATCAAATGGATCAACACCTGTGTCTTTGGCGACTATACCTTCTAAGCGGGTGAATGGCACCGCGACTAACCCATCTTGTGGAGAATAGCCTTTCACATTACCGACAGACACTCGTAAACTAGAGTTTGCATCAGCGTACACTGGCTTACCTAACTCACGGTTGTAAGCAATGATAGCGTCCATATACTGTGGACGTACTTTCATTAAATCGCCAGCGAGTTGTTTTCTCGCTTTTTCACGCGCCATTCTCTCTTCATATGTACTCACAGCATATTGAATAAATGGGTCATTCGACTTTTTAAAGTCGGCAACTGATTTATCTATCCAAGCCATGCGGGTTTCTTTGTCAGAAAGTTGTGTGTTAGCGTACATGGTATCAAGTGTTTTGATTAACTTAGCTTGATCAAAATTGTTATCAATGCCAAAAGCTTTATCGAATGCGGCTAGGCGTTGGTCACTAGGTAGTGCTGCATATTTAATAATTAAGTCGGCTAACATTGCTTTATCAACGCTGGCAGCATATCGGCGTTCTATACGCTCCATGCCGGAAATAAATTGCGTCATATCACGCTCTTGATAACCAGGTTCACGCTCCATATCCGGCAATGTTTTCTCATTAGCCAGACGATATAAGCTATCAGATGCGTTGATCATTGTGCTATAGCCCATATAACTCATCAGCAAATCACGCTCTTGACCTTCCTCACCTTTAGCGATTAATTTGTCTAATTGAACTAAGACTTTGCCATACTTAGACTGACGTTTTTTGTCTGCTTTAATCCATTTAGCAAGCTTTTGCTCAAGACTTTTGCGATCATCAAGCATGGTTGATTTACCATAAAACTCGATCATTGAAGTGAAGTTTTTAGCGTAATTAGCTAGACCTGCAATGGCACTTTCATATTTAATGCGTTCATCACTGCCTTCTGGCGCAGTATCTTTGATGATTTCAATTAAACGTTCACGTAACACTTTACCTTCTGGATAAGCCCACTCAAATTGGTTTTCGACTTCGTTTGCCGTGCGGTAACGATTGGTGCGGCCAGGGTAACCAGCAACCATAACAAAATCACCATCACTCACGCCTTTCGCTGAAACTTTAAGAAAGCTTTTTGGCTCGTAAGGGACGTTATCTTCATGGAAATCTGCAGGCTTGCCATCTTTACCTACGTAAGCGCGATAGAAAGAAAAGTCACCGGTGTGACGAGGCCACATCCAGTTGTCAATGTCGCCACCATATTTGCCGACACTGCCTGCTGGGTTATAGGTTAAACGTACATCACGGATCTCAAGTTGTTTAACAAGATAATATTCTAAACCACCGTGGAAACTGTATACCTGACAACGATATCCAGCGTCTTTTTCACACTCAGCCACTAAGGCTTTTTCTTGTTGTTCAATACCAGCATAAAAATCATTACCGACTTTGCCCATTTGGCCACTTGTCACTTTGCTGGTGACATCGGTAACCGCTTCGGTGACATACACTCGAGAGCCTGGGGTTGCTGGTAATTCTTCTTTGTATGTTTTTGCTAAAAAACCGTCTTTGAGAAGGTTTTTCTCTGGGGTAGAGTTGTATTGAATTGACCCGTAAGCGCAATGATGGTTAGTGACCACTAGCCCCTTTGGCGATACAAAAGAGGCAGTACAACCCCCTAAGCTGATTACGGCATTCATTGGGAATTCTGTGAGCTTAGAAATAGTTTTAGCATCGATTTCTAAGCCTTTTTCTTTAAGCATATCAGCCATAGCGGGTAACTGATGTGGCTGCCACATTCCTTCATCGGCCTGTGCAGTAAAACTGGCAGCAATTGCAGCCGTTAGTAACCATTTTTTCATTGAGATAAGTCCATTTTTTAAGTCATTATTTGAGGTCGTTTACCCAAATAAATAAATTATCACCTAAAGTAAGATGACATTTTAATATTATTGTTAGGATTGAGTTACGGGCGAGATTTTATGGCGGTATGCACCAATAAAAAAGTCAGGCCGGAGCCTGACTTTAACAAAACTTTTACTAGCTTAACAGTGTTGGAAAAACTCCGTTACAAACAAGATAACTGCGGCCGTTATCCTAACGCTACAGTGAGCTGTGCAATCACGATAATCGCACCCATTAATCCAGTGACGATTAACGCGGGTGTACCGCCAGCAACCTGATATCCACCTAAGTTTTGCGCACGTTGTTTTAGTGCCATAGCAATAGGTAACAAGATAATCATCACGACTAAAGGAATGGCTGCAAAGCCCAGCACTTTAAAAAAGCCATCTGGGTAAAATAATGCACACAGCAACGGTGGAATAAAAGTAATTAACCAGGTTTGTATTCTACCGACTAAGTTGTTGCTTGCTCTGGTCAGTTCAGCAACATAATCAAATAAACTCATGGTTACCCCTAAGAAAGAGGTTATCAGGGCTAGATTGGCAAAAATATCAATACATTGACTAACAATTTCAGATTCAGCTAATCCTTGAAGCGCTAACACCAATTTAGGTAGTGATCCCTCTAATCCGTGTACCGTTGGACCGCTTAATGTGCCTAAGGTAACAAGTAACCACAATATATAGCAGACTAAAGGGATGGTAGAACCGATAAGCAACACTTTGCGTAATGAAACCGCATCGCCATCTAAGTATCTAACAATAGTGGCAATACACACATGGAATCCAAATGAGGTAAATACTACCGGAATTGCCGCAAGCCACAGATGGTTTAATTCGCTGCCCTGAGCGACTTCACTGACGGTATTGGTTAATACTACAGCTAGGTTTACATCAGGTAATAAGAAGGCAACCACTAAGACTAATAACACCACCATTGCACTAAACAAAAGGCGCGATACTTTATCAATCCAAGTGACGCCCACTGCAATGATGCCACCAAATACAAGGGTAAAGAGGATTACCGCGCCTTGGTTGCTCAGATCGACCCCCAGAGGGGCAAGGCGAGTTTCAAGTAAAGACGAGCCACCCATCAAATACACCATGGTGAGGGCAAATAAAAGGCTTAAAAATGATCCGCCTTGAATTAACTGCCCCGTTTTACCCAATGTTTTACCGGTAATAGCATGCACATTGTCACCTACTCCAGTACGCAAATTAATTTCTAGCATTAATAATGCTGTATATGCTGAAATGCCCCAAATGACGATAAGAAGCAGAAGTGCAGGTATAATGCCTAATGCTGCGGTTGCCAATGGTAGTGCTAACATACCACCACCGATTGCGGTGCCTGCGACTATTGAAATCGATCCAAGTATTTTTAAATTCACGAACGCGTCCCAAAAATTATTATTCTAATTGCAAACGACAGTAGCAGAATGCCAACAACTCAAGCAAGTGACTTACACCTTTAAAGGGCTTTAGCACTGTTTAGAAACAATTACATAACATTTGTGAGCGATTAATTAAACCTCGTCATTGCAATGGTGCAGCATTACAGTTCGATATATTGATCCCATATTTATATTAGGGTATATTGCCGCCTCGTTTAGGGGAGTAGCTAGCTTCAATTGGTTTTTTACACATCATCAATTCAGGCGTTTATATCAACATAATTGGCCATATCGCCATGGTATAAACAACAAAGATAATACTTTGTTAAGCAAGACCTAGTACGGTAATAGCGACTTTGAGGGTAGGCTATTGCTTGTGCTTGGTTAAACTTTACCCTCAACTTTAGGATATTTCTGTGGAAGCACTTTTCACTTCAACCTTCACGGTAGCTATAGCTGAAATTGGCGATAAAACTCAACTACTTGCATTACTGTTAGCTGCAAGATTTCGCAATAAATCGGCCATCATTCTTGGTATCTTCCTTTCAACATTGATTAATCATTTTGCTGCCGCTTGGCTAGGTCAATTTGCCTTTGGTTGGCTTGACCCTCAATGGGCGCGTTACTTGATAGCCGCATCTTTCTTTGCCATCGCAATTTGGGTGCTTGTGCCAGATAAAATGGATGATGACGATAACCGTTTTTATAAACTCGGCGCTTTTGCTGCAACTTTCATGTTATTTTTTATTGCCGAAATGGGTGATAAAACTCAAATTGCAACTGTGGTGCTTGCGGCTAAATATGATGCGTTATCTATGGTAGTGTTAGGCACCACCTTAGGTATGTTAATTGCTAATGTGCCGGTTGTATTGCTTGGACATTTTAGTGCAGATAAGCTGCCGATGAAATTAATTCATCGACTATGTGCAGTATTGTTTGCGCTTTTGGGTATCGCAACCCTCTTTTACTAACATGGTTTGGGGCGAGGGGGTTAGGCATTGTGATACTCATGTCTAACCCCTTAGTTGATGAGGGCATTGGACTAAATCATACTGTTGTAACGTGTGTTCGTTGGTTATTAATTTGTTCGGTAACATCTATCTGAGTTAAGGTTTCAAATTTATTAGCAACGATATCTACGCTATATTCATCCGATAGTTTTTTGGTAAACTCCAGCGGGTTATTTATCACTTGGATGAGTTTTTCAGCCAGTATTTCTGTGGCTTGCTGTAATGATTCATTCACTAAATCGGTATTGTCTTTCTGATTATTTTTCATCACTGGAAAAAGATTGACTAAACCAGGGAAGTCGTTGCCCAACACTTCTTTAGCGCCAATGGTTGTCGTTGAAACGATTGGGATATTTAATGCCATTGCCTCTAACAGCACATACCCCATAGATTCAAATTCAGAGCATAGCACTAGACATTTTGCCCTTACTAAAATATTCCAAGGGTTGGCTTGGTTACCGAGAAAGTGGATCTTATTACTCAAATTACTTTTACTCGCCATTGAGTGGAGTTTTGCCGTTATTGGGCCATTTTTTTGAGGTTCATCCCCGATAAAGACCAAATCCACTGTTGAGTTGAGTGCTTGATTCTCTAAGAATGAGGCTAACAGCATGTCTTGTTTTTTTTCTGGACCAAATCGTCCAATATGGACAATAAAATGCTTTGGTAAATCAATATCACACGGCTGTTTGGCTTTTTCGACCACAGAGTGCGCATCAAAAGGATTTGGTAGGTATACAGGTGATTGTTTTGTAAAGGGTGTGAGTCGGGTAGCTAATTGATTAGATATCACGAAGTTATTGCGACTATAGTGCTGTTGATGCAATTTAATCCGTTGCTTCACTCTGCCGAAAAAGGATGTTGTTTGAGTTAACTTATATGTTGGATCGCCATGCACAATCGTAACTGTCCCCTTTTTGGGTGCGTAACGATGTGCGGCATTATTGACTAACACCAATAATTCAGAAGGTTTAACTTTATAACTAAGTAACTGCCACTTTTTAATCGCTTTTACTGATGAGAAGGGGAGCCATCTATTGAGATCATCCTCAGTACTCTTACCTAAATTCCATATTTCAATGGTATGTCCACGTGATGCTAATGCTTTAGATAGAAGCAATGTTGATGTTTCTGCTCCGCCATAACAGATATGCCTGATGACAAATATATATTTCATAAAAATGCCTGTAAGCGTGATAATTAACGCTTAATATTTCAAAGAATGAAGAGATTTTTGATGTTGTTACATGACGGCTCGGAATCAATATTCACTGGAAAGAGCATGTAATACCTTTATTTTAAGCTGAGTAGCTAAGCTGATTACAGGGGATTTTTAGAAGTGTGATCTTACGCATGTTAAGTGTTAGGTTATTGTTTTTTGTATAATATTTTTGTTGTGTTGATACGCTATTTCTGTAAAAAAATGTGTGTGTGCCTGTTTTTTGAATAAGGTTTAGCCACACTTGGTTGTTGTTAATCATGATGGGGACAAGCAAATTTACAGGGGGGAATAGCAGCAAAATAGACTGGCATAAGATTATGCTTAACAGTCTATGCTACTTTAGATTATTTCTGAATTTTGCAATTCATCGGTGGTTGATCAAAAAGCGTCAAGGTGGCTTCTTGCTGATGGGTCCATAAGGTTGCATTTTGAGCTTGGTATTTGGCGCCGGATGCCGTACGGGTAAGTAAACCTACGGCTGGTTCACTAAGTTGTTGCGCCTTGTTATAACTAAAGACCGCTGCAGGGATTAAGGTATCATTATAAAAATAAACACTTAATTTAAATGCTGCTTCATTGTTACATACATAATACGTTGCACTGGGCACCTCAATGCTTGCTGTTGAAATTTGCAATTCAGTGATACGAGTTTGATAACTTGTAAGGGTGCATTCGGTTTTGTCATCTGCTTTCCAGCAGTCGTTACGGCCTTTAATCCAGCCGCGTTGTTGGGCTTTCAAAGTTTGGGCATCATCACTGCTAAGTTGCTTAATAGCTTGTGAATATAACGGCTGCAACTGTCTATCTAGCGTTGATAACTCATCAGATTGACATATTAATTCTTCAATCGAGCCTTGGGCTTTGCTGCAGTCATAACTGGGTGAGGACGAGTTTGCTAAAGCTGAGCAGCTTAACCCTATACTGGCTAAACTCAGTATCCATACATTTTTCATCCGCTGATTTCCTTCGTTACTTTACGAGATAGTTACTTTACAAGATAACAATCATGACTTAATTGTCAATTTAGAGGCAAATTAACATCTTGTTTTACAAGATAACAATCATAACTTAATTGTCAATTTAGTGGCAAATTAACATCTTGTCATCTTGCAGGTAAAGTCTCTATCACTCAGGATGAATCATATTTAAGCTGTGGTATTAATGTTGTGACCTGTGTTTCCCACTGGCGCAGGAGGAACCGCAGCTTCAATAAGTTGCATTGCCATTTGCCCTTCAACTTTCTGTTGATTTTTAGCCATAACGGCAACCTTGAGGCTGCTGGCTGAATCGATAGAAGTTGGCATATTGCTTGGGGCATTTACTGAAATTGTCATAGAAACCTCGTTTTCATTACACACAAAAATTGTGCTACTTCATTTTATCGGCGGTTTGCCAATATTTTATATGATAATAGTGTATCAATATGCATCTTGCCAAAAGGTTATAGATTGCGCGCAATTAGATTATGATATACTGACTCGAAATTGAGAGAGGATAATTATGTCATCAACCAACCCATTAGCACTTGAAAATCAGGTGTGTTTTTCCTTATATAGCGTGACTAACGCGATGATCCGCGCATATCGTCCCTTGTTGGAAGAGTTATCACTCACGTATCCACAATATTTAGCCATGTTGGTTTTGTGGAAAGAGCCTGGTATCAGCGTTAAAACCTTAGGGGAAAAATTGCATTTAGACTCTGGGACATTAACACCATTACTAAAACGTCTAGAAGTAAAAAAATTAGTGATCCGCGGTCGCAGTGAGCAAGATGAGCGAGTGCGTGTGTTACATCTTACTAAAGAAGGCCAAGCATTACGCCAACAAGCAGAGAAAGTGCCTGAAATGATGCGTTGTAAGGTTGGCGGTGATATTGATCAATTGCAACAGCTGAAAAGTTTGTGTGATAACGCATTAAAAGTATTAAATTCGGATAAGGCTTCAAGTTGTGAAATGTGAGTATTTTGAAAATGGCCAATGCTTATCTTGTCGAGATATTCAAACGCCGATATCACAGCAATTACAGCATAAGATGATTAAGCTGAAACAGTTTTTTGGTTCGTTACCGGTAGCGCAATGGCTTGACCCGATAGCAAGCCAAGAAAAACACTTTCGCAATAAAGCCAAAATGGTCGTGTTAGGGGCGGCACATCAGCCTATTTTAGGTATTGTCGATCCCCAAGGGCAACCCGTAAGTCTTTGTGATTGTCAGTTATACCCAGATGATATGCAGCAACTACTGCAGCGATTACAGCATTTTGTGCAACAAGCTGGTATTCCACCCTATCGAGTGGATAAAAGTAAAGGTGAGCTTAAGTTTATCCTGTTAACCAGAAGCTATATTTCCGGTGAGTTTATGCTGCGCTTTGTGCTTCGAAGTGATCAAGCCATTGCACGAATTCAGCGTGAATTGCCTAAACTTATGGCAGATGTCCCCAAAATCAGTTTGGTGTCTGTCAATCTGCAGCCAACTCATATGGCCATTTTAGAGGGTGAGCAAGAAATTTTCTTGACCGAACAAACCCGCCTAGCCGACAAGTTTAATGATGTACCTTTGTATATTCGTCCTAAGAGTTTTTTTCAAACTAACCCTGCGGTAGCACAACAACTTTATCAAACTGCTCGCGAGTGGGTAGGCGCATTTAAGCCGCAACATATTTGGGATTTATTCTGTGGTGTAGGAGGATTTGGTCTTCACTGTGCAAGCCATTCGATTCGGTTAACCGGCATTGAAATTGAAGCTGAAGCTATTGAATGCGCCAAAATGTCAGCGACAGAAATGGGGCTGAACAACATAAGTTTCAGGGCATTAGATTCAACTGACTTTGCTAACGGTGTTGATGTAAATGACAGACCAGAGTTGATCATTGTTAACCCGCCAAGACGCGGAATTGGTGAATCTTTGTGTCGGTCTTTGTCTGAGTTTGCGCCTAATGCCATCCTCTACTCAAGCTGTAATCCTAAAAGTTTGGTAAAAGATTTGGCGATGATATCAGGGTACCGGATCACCAAAGTACAGTTATTTGATATGTTTCCACACACAGATCATTATGAAGTGCTGGTGATGTTAGAAAAAACACCGCTTAGTCATTAAATGTTCATATTAATGTCATAATCTTAAGTTGTTATCTTAATCAAAGGATCTGCATATATGTGGCAAATATTTAGTCGTTTTCTGGCATTGGGCTTAATTAGTTTTGGTGGTCCAGCGGCGCATATTGGCTATTTTAGACAGACATTTGTGCATGAGTTAAATTGGTTAGATGAAAAACAATATGCCAGTATTGTGGCACTAAGCCAGTTTATGCCAGGCCCTGGATCCAGCCAGGTAGGATTTGCTATTGGCTACCATAAAGGTGGTTTAATGGGGGCCTTGGCCGCCTTTTTGGGGTTTACGCTACCGTCTTTTTTGTTGTTGTTTTTATTTGCGGTTTCAACCGCAAGTTGGCTGCAATTAGATTGGGTGGCAGGGGCGATTCATGGCCTTAAATTACTTGCTGTGGTGGTGGTTGCTGACGCAACCTTTGGCATGTTTAAACAATTTTGCCAACGTAAAACAGCTCAATGTCTAATGATGTTGACAGCGGTTTGTATCATATTATTCCCTTCTTTAATGACTCAGATAGCAGTATTAGTGGTCGCGGCTATTATTGGCGGCCTGGTGTTAACTCGCGGTGAAAATATCTCACCAGAAGCGCCTGAGATTAAATTAAATTGGGGATGGTTAGTTCTCTTCATTTTGGGGTTAATCGCGTCATTCATTCTAGCTTCTCAGCCAGATAGCCTAGGGCAAATTTTTGGTCAGTTTTATCAGGTCGGCAGTTTAGTGTTTGGTGGCGGACATGTTGTACTGCCGTTACTGGAAGCCAATGTGGGTGAACTAATCAGTCAAGACCGTTTTTTAACTGGTTATGCATTAGCACAAGCTGTACCTGGGCCAATGTTTACCATGGCCACTTTTTTAGGCGCCGATATTTGGCAAGAATCACCTATTTTCGGAGCACTCATTGCGACAATTGCGATTTTTGTTCCAGGCTTTTTGCTAATGTTAGTCACACTTAATAGCTGGGGGGCGATTAGTCAGCGCCCCATTATCGCTGGTGGCTTGGCGGGGGTAAATGCTGCGGTTGTTGGTTTGCTATTGGCAGCCTTGTACCAACCTGTTTTTATTACTGCGGTTAATTCATCACTTGATATGGCTTTAGCGATATTAGGTTTTGGGTTATTAAAAATATTTAAACCTAATATTGTCTATCTAGTCGTAGGTTTTGCCCTTGCTGGCATCATCACCAGTTTGTTTCAATAAATACATTCCCCATATGAATTCAATCTAATTAGTATTTCAATATCATGGTGTTATCTAGGTAAGCTTCATCAACAGCCGCGGAGTTTAATGGCATATAAAAGGTCAAAAAATGTGATGGAAGTTCATATATTACCACTGTTTTAACGCATGCCCCTTTAACGTGTCTATACTCATACTTGAACATATATTGTTCATATATGATTAAGTCATAAAAAGGTCTCAAGTTATGGAATATTTATCACTGCGTAATAAGCTGCTTGCCCTTTCTCTTGTTCCTCTTACTTTGATTTTAAGTGTGGTTCTGGTGTTATTCTATGTGAACGAAAGTGATTCATTAGAAGCAGATATCACTGACTTTAGACAAGAGTTGGTTTTAGAGCGTAAAAAGCAATTAAAAGAAGCGGTTGAAATTGGTGTCGGAGTGGTCAGTTATCAGCGCGCTTTAGGTGAGGCTGGTAATGTGAATCAAGCATTACGTGATTTACGCTTTGGTACAGCAGGTTATTTTTTTATTTACGATACCGATGGCAATAGTGTTTTTCATGCGGTGCAACCTGATATTGAAGGTCAAAATAAAATGGATATGACCGATCCCAACGGCACTAAAATTGTCGTTGGCCTGTTGAATGCTGCCCAGCATGGTGATGGTCATGTGACTTACTTTTACCAAAAACCCAATACCCAAGGGCTAACAGAGAAGTTAGGCTTTGGTGCAATGATCCCTAATACCAATTTGATGTTAGGTTCTGGTGCTTATATTGATGATATTGATGAAGTGACGGCGAGTTTTAAGCAAATTAAAACCGAACAAATGCATCAAAATTTAATGATGTTTATTATTCTGACATCAACTTTAGGCCTACTCACTACGGTAGGGGTCATGTTTACCGCGAAAGCGATGGTGCAACCCATCGAAAATATGGCCAATTCATTGAATGATATTGCCAGCGGTGAAGGTGACTTAACCAAGCGTCTTGATGTAAAAGGCAAAGATGAAATCGCCAAGTTAGGCTTAGCTTTTAATGTGTTTGTTGATAAGCTGCAAAATATCATTAGCGATGTATCTGTAGCCACCAATGATGTTAAACATGCTGCTAAAAATATCAATGAACAAACGGTAACTATATCGGATCAGCTGTATAGCCATAACAGCGAAATTGACCAAATAGTCACCGCAATAACTGAAATGTCTGCAACTGCACATGATGTCGCCCAAAATACTAATCGTGTTGCAGAATCTACCCAAACGGCATCTGGCTATGTCATGCAAGCACAAGAGTGTGTTGATAACTCATTGTCTGAAGTCTCAGAGTTGATGATGCAAATCGACGATGCGGCCACCAATATTCAATCGCTAAGTGAGCAGTCGAAGAAGATTAATTCAGTACTCAGTGTGATTGGCGGTATTGCTGAACAAACCAATTTGTTAGCATTAAATGCTGCCATTGAGGCGGCAAGGGCGGGTGAGCAAGGGCGAGGCTTTGCTGTGGTGGCTGATGAAGTACGTAATTTGGCTAGTCGAACTCAAACCAGTACTGTTGAAATTAATGAGATGCTGACTGAATTACATCGTTCCGTTTCGCAGGCGGTTGACGCCATGGATAAAAGCCAAAAAAGTGGTATTCGCTCGGTAGAGTCCTCTAAAGCGATTTCGGAAAGCTTAGGCGCGGTAACATCTTCGGTTACCAATATTAATGACATGAGTACTCAAATCGCGACCGCAGCAACCGAGCAGAGCTCGGTTACCGAAGAAATCAATCGCAACATTACCTCAGTGCAAGAAATCGTTAATCAGTTACTCGACTCAAGCCGTCAGGCTGCTGATATGAGTAATAGCGTCGCTAATTCAGGTAATCATCTGAGTAAGTTGGTCGACCAGTTTAAGATTTAAGCTGTGAAATGAACCTGAACCGCTTTTTAGCGGTTCATTTTTTTGACAAATACCACCACGAATAATGCGATAGTAAAACTGCCGGTAAAGGCCTCAATTGCGGCAACGGCTTTAGAGTAGCCGATGGGGATGAAATCACCATAACCTAAGGTGGTAAAAGTTACCACGGAATAGTAAATGCAATTGAGTAGCAGATTGATGTTCTGTTCAAAGTGATTTGAAAAGTTGAATTGATGAATTTGATTGCTGTAGCTGAGTCCGGTGAAAAAGTAGCACAGAGCGCAAAAGAAAATCAGCACCATTGAAAAACCTATGACCCTTAAAGGGGCTTCTCCGTATCCACAGAAAAGATCAATAGACTTAGAAATAATCCGAGTGGATGACCATTTCGGCATTTGGTAGCGTCGCATAATCAGCTCTTTACGCATAAAGTGCCCCGCCATAGCAAACAAGCCCTCGCGATCAGCGGCTTTGCGTAAATCACGATAAATTTCTTCAGACTGCTCATAATAGTCTAAGGCTATTTCAACCTCCCCAAGCTTGTCGGCTTCTCTTGCCATGCGTTCTTGTTTGATTTGTTTGCCGGTATAAATATTTTCAATTTTGGTGCCTTTCCACTTTACGCCTAATAAATTGGTATTGGTCAAGTTAGCGCAATGTACATTGGCATCTCGCAAGTCAGCCTTCATTAAACTGGCATGCTCGAGATTTAAATTAAACATATGTGCGCCTTGCAGATTGGCACGATAAAGCTCAGCGTGGGTCATATCAAACCCGGTTTTAGAGTGATGTTTAACTAAATCGATGCCACTTAAGTTAGCGCGCTTTAAGCTTATGCCACGAAGCATTCCACCAGTACGAGCGAATGCTTCAAGCCTGGCTTTATCGTCAGGCTTATTCTTAATGATGCGGGGGTCATGCCAGTAACAAAGTCCTGATGGCTCAGCAACTTCATGGCAAGAAAACCCTTCATCTTCATGGTAACAACAAGTGGGTTTCTCTTGGTTCATTATTACAGTATAGCCAGCGATTTTGGTCTTGATGTAGGTGAGTGAAATTTATTCCAGCATAGATTGTTAATTATGCCTATTTCGGTCTAGGTTTAGTGTCAAGCTTGGGGTAAAATACGCCGTTATACCTTTTGTTAACCGCTATTTTAAAGTTGAAAATTCATGTTTGAAGTTAATCCGGTAAAATTCAAGATTAAGGAGCTGGCCGAGCGCACAGAGCTTCTTAGGGGGTACCTTTGACTACGCTGCGAAAAGCGAGCGTTTAGAAGAGGTTAGCCGAGAGTTAGAAAGTTCTGAAGTGTGGAACGAACCTGAACGCGCCCAAGCCTTAGGCAAAGAGCGTTCAGCATTAGAAGCTGTGGTTAAGACCATTGATGATATGGACAGCGGCCTTGAAGATGTAGAAGGTTTATTGGAATTAGCCATTGAAGAAGATGACGAAGAAACCTTCAACGATGCCAGCGATGAAATCGCCAGCTTAGAGGCGCGTCTTGCTGATTTAGAATTCCGTCGCATGTTTTCGGGCAAAAATGATGCAGCAAGCTGTTATCTTGATATTCAATCAGGCTCAGGCGGAACCGAAGCACAGGATTGGGCCAATATGGTCTTGCGCATGTATTTGCGTTGGGGTGAAGCCCATGATTTTAGCCCTGAATTAATCGAGGTCACCGCAGGTGATGTAGCAGGCATTAAAGGCGCAACGATTAAATTTACCGGTGAATATGCTTTTGGGTGGATGAGAACTGAAACCGGTGTGCATCGTTTAGTGCGTAAATCGCCATTTGATTCTTCAGGTAAACGCCACACGTCATTTTGCTCAGTGTTTGTATATCCTGAAATCGAAGATGACATTGAAATTGAAATTAATCCTTCAGATTTACGCATTGACACCTACCGCGCATCTGGTGCCGGTGGTCAGCACGTAAACAAAACGGATTCTGCGGTACGTATTACCCATCTTCCAACCAATACTGTGGTGCAGTGTCAGAATGACCGCTCACAGCATAAAAACCGTGACTCGGCATTCAAGCAGTTGAAAGCCAAGCTATACGAGTTGGAAATGTATAAACAAAATGCTGATAAGCAAGCCGCTGAAGACGCCAAGTCGGATATCGGTTGGGGCAGTCAAATTCGTTCATACGTTTTAGATGACTCGCGCATTAAAGATTTACGAACAGGGGTTGAGAATCGTAATACTCAATCTGTGTTGGATGGCGATTTAGATAGATTTATCGAAGCCAGCCTAAAATCAGGACTTTAATCGAATTAACATTCGCGCGAGGGCTTGCCCTCGCAAGTAAACACGAGAATATACCATGACTGAACAAGTACAAGATGAAAACAAACTGATTGCAGAGCGTCGTGCTAAATTAGAGCATATCCGCACTAACTGTCCAGCTAACGCGCACCCAAACACATGGCAACGCAGCCATAAAGCCGCAGAGTTACAAGCTAAATATGGTGAGAACACCAAGGAAGAGTTAGAAGCATTAGGTTTTCAAACCAGTATTGCTGGCCGTATCATGGCTAAACGTGGTCCTTTCTTAGTGATCCAAGACGTATCTGGCCGTATTCAAGCTTATGCAGAAAAGTCTGTTCAAGGTGATTTAAAAGAACGTTATCAAGGCCTAGATATCGGTGACATTATTGGTGTTAAAGGTCAGTTGCATTTATCTGGCAAGGGCGATCTTTATGTCAATATGGAAGAGTACCAATTGCTGACCAAAGCATTGCGTCCTTTACCAGAGAAATTCCACGGCTTAACAGACCAAGAAATGCGTTATCGCCAGCGTTATGTTGACTTAATCGTTAACGAAGACTCGCGCAATGCATTTGTAATGCGTTCTAAAGTGGTTTCGGCTATTCGTAACTTCATGATCAAAAAAGAATTCATGGAAGTTGAAACCCCAATGATGCATGTTATTCCTGGCGGTGCTTCAGCACGTCCATTTATTACTCATCACAATGCATTAGACATGGCCATGTACTTACGTATTGCGCCAGAGCTGTATCTAAAGCGCCTAGTTGTAGGTGGTTTCGAGCGTGTGTTCGAAATTAACCGTAACTTCCGTAACGAAGGTTTATCACCACGCCATAACCCAGAATTCACTATGATGGAATTCTATATGGCTTACGCTGATTACAAAGATTTAATGGATCTTACCGAAGAAATGCTTGGCTCAATTGCCCAGGATTTATTAGGCAGTACTAGCATGCCTTACGGAGAAGAAACCGTTGAGTTTGGTGGTAAGTATGCTCGTTTAAGCATGTTAGAAGCCATTCAGCTGCACAACCCTGATAATGCAACCATTCAAGCAATGACTTACGAGCAAGTTAAAGACGTTGAGTTCATGCGTGATTTAGCTAAGAGCTTAGGCATCAAGTTAGAGAAATTCTGGACTTGTGGTCAACTTTTAGAAGAAATTTTTGGTGAAACAGCTGAGCCTAAATTGATGCAACCTACTTTCATTACTGGCTACCCTGCGGATATTTCTCCGTTAGCGCGTCGTAATGATGACAATGATTTTATCACCGACCGTTTTGAGTTTTTCATCGGTGGTCGTGAAGTGGCCAACGGTTTCAGCGAATTAAATGACGCTGAAGATCAAGACAACCGCTTTAAAGCACAGGTTGATGCAAAAGATGCCGGTGATGACGAAGCTATGTTCTATGATGCTGATTATATTACGGCGCTTGAGCACGGTTTACCGCCAACAGCGGGTCAGGGTATTGGTATTGATCGCTTAGTGATGTTATTCACTAACACTCATACTATTCGTGACGTGATCTTGTTCCCTGCGATGCGTCCACAAGCATAATTGTTGGTTAAGCCTTTGGCTTAACGATTTGCATTAAAAACCAGCCTATTCGAAAGCATGGCTGGTTTTTTTATGGCTTGAATTCAAATAAGACTAGGGACTGCTGATCTATGCTGGAGGCGTATTTTTCGAGATAAAGACGAATTAGCCGCGACGAGTGGAGTGTTGCTTAGTCATCTAAGCAAAACTCACTCAACAAGGCTTTTGTCTTGTATAAATGGCCAACAATTCACTGCAAAAAACCTTAAAGGTCAACATACCCTAAGCTTAATCATATTCAATTAAGTGAGTTTTAATCTGAAACAGGGATTTCTATGTATAAAAAAACGGCCATAATAGGCCGTTTTTATTTACTAGCGACTTAACACTATTGAGGCATTAGGCCATTGTTGATGGCGATAACATCATCTTCATTCAATGTACCAGCAGCTTGTTTTAGTGCCACAATTGAATTGATATAACCATATCGTGCATCTGATAATTTACGCTTTGAATCGTACAAGTCACGAGTACGGTTTAATACGTCAACGATAGTACGGGTACCTACTTCAAAACCTGCTTGAGTCGCTTTTAAAGCACTTTCTGAAGATACGACAGATTGCTCATAAGCTCTGATAGAACTGATAGAAGCCGATACGTTATTGAAGTTATTACGCACATCTTTTACAACACCACGATGAGTTTGTTCAAGTTTTTCACTTGCTTCGACATATTGGAATTGCGCTTGTTTTACTTGCGAAGACACTTTAAAGCCTTCAAAGATTGGCACGCGTAAAGTGATACCAATGTTACTGTTATCAAAGTCTTCTGTTGGGCTTTGGTCAAAACCTTTGGTGTAACCTGCATCTAAACTTAATGAAGGCATATGGCCAGCGTTATAAAGTTTGATCGTTTCACTTGCGATATCTTTACCAATGCGTTGAGCTAATAACGATAGATTGCTCGTTTCTGCCATTTTTAACCAGTCGGTTGATTTTTCTGGAGCAGGAGCGCCAGCAGAAAAGCGATTAGTGTCTAAAATGTTCAGAGATTTATGATCGATGCCGGTAATTTCACGCAGCGCTTCATAGCTGTTCGCAAGATTATTTTCAGCTAAAATTTCTTGTGCAGACGCTAGGTCATATTGTGCTTGTGCTTCGTGTACGTCAGTAATTGCGGTTAAACCGACAGCGAAACGTTGTTTTGTTTGTTCAAGTTGGCGCTCAATTGCTGCTTTTTCAGCACCTTGGAATTCAAAGGTGTCTTTAGCCGTTAACACATCAAAATAAGCTTTAGTGACACGAGTAATTAGCGTTTGTAATGACGTTGCATAAGCTGCATCCGCTTGAGATGCTGCCATTTCTGCTAGGTCTAAACCAACCCAAGCACTGTGATCGTAAATTAACTGGCTTAACTGCACCCCACCAGTAAAGCCTTCAGGCTTAACTGTCTCTTTACCATCATACTTGTTCCATGCTTTAGCGTAACCCACGGTTGCACTAATGGTTGGTAATAATGGTGCACGATTTTCTTCAATCCTTTCGTATAAGGCATTACGTTGTGCTTGAGCTTGTAATACGACTGGATCGCTTGTCAGCGCTTGTTGGTATATTTGCATTAAATCGTCAGCTTGTACTGTCGGTGCAATCACTGCAAACGATAACGCTGCGTATAAAGAACCCATTTTGAATTTCATTTTCTGCCCTTCTAGACAATGCTTATGTATTTGGTTATAGAAATAACAAACTTTTTTAAGGTTTTAGTTTGTGGCTAGTTTGATAAAAGCGCTCAATGAAGAGAAACTACCTACATTAATGCGACTAGCACTATGCTGGATTGCTAGTGTAAAACACCTTTTTACCAAGCATAAATAATTTAGTTGTTAACTATCTAGTTAATAGTATAAACATTTACTAACTCTATAGTCAGATGTTACATCACTTACTCTAATGCAACATTGTCTGTTCAAAAGTGATTCTGCTTCTGAGCGATGTTGTCTTATAGTTGTCAGAGTAAGGGGTTACTCATTAGAAGTAAAATTTTACTTGTTAGAATATTGAATATTAAAAACTTCTCATAGTAAGTCAACTTTGAAGTGTAACAGATTTTATTTCACGCTAGAGTTAGCGCTATAACAATATGCTATTACCATTTAAGTAAGTTGCACTTTTCACTTGGCATTTAGCCGATATAACGCCGGAATACCCATGAAAGATAATAAAACGACAGAAGGTTTTACCGCTGATGATGATTTTGAATTATTGTCAAAACGTGTTCTTTATAAAGGTTTTTTTCGATTAGATGAGTATCGCTTCAAACATCGGTTGTTTGCCGGTGGCTGGAGTGGAGAAATCATCCGTGAAGTATTTGAACGCGGCCATGCCGTCGTGGTGTTGCCCTATGATCCTATTTTGGACAAGGTCGTATTAATTGAACAATTACGCGTACCAGCATTAGCAACGACTAAATCAATCTGGCTTCTTGAGCTTGTGGCAGGTATGATCGAGCCCGGAGAAAGCCCAGAGCAAGTAGCAAGTCGGGAGCTCTTTGAAGAGGCCGGCCTTATCGCCAGTCATATTGACTATATCAATAGTTATTTAGTGAGCCCCGGTGGCACCAGTGAGCGATTTTATTTATATCTTGGTCGGGTTGATGCCAGCCAAGCTAAAGGTTTACATGGCTTAGATAGTGAAGATGAAGACATTAAAGTGCATGTTGTTAGCCGTGCTCAAGCCTATGAATGGGTACAGTCGGGACGAATTGATAACGCATCAACGGTACTTGGGATCCAATGGTTGATGTTGAATTATCAGCAATATCAGTCAGAAAACTAAAATATTTTATGTTGTTGATAACATACAGAGGGCGCGGTTAATCAGGTGACTAGGTTAAATCAGCTAGAAAAAAATAAATACCAACCTAACGTAAGCGCTTTTTTAGCCTTATGTGGGCGTAACTATGCGCTGATTCTAAAGTGGTTACCGGATGAATCTGAACATGACACCCTATGGACCATTGAAGGTGAATTCGGATCTTTAGCGGTTACATTGCTGGAAAATACCAAATATACCCAGTTAATTGAAATATCACGCTGCCTACCCCATAGCTTATTTGTATCATCGCCTAAAGTTGTGGTTCGGGTTTATCATGATGCCCAATTAGCAGAAGTGTTAACTAGCCAACAGATTTTTAGTTTTAAACCAGTATATGATTATCCCAATATACATATGCATCAGGCAGACGAGAAATTTCAGGTGAATGCATTTTTGGAAGAGTTATTAAAAATTGGATGCCACAGTATTGTGCCGTCGTAATAACTTGAAATAATAGATTTTGGGAATAGTAAGTGCTGAAGTCAGCTGTTAATTACACTTTTGAAGACAACCAATCGGTGCGATTGATCCAAATTACGGATCCGCACCTTTTTGCTGATCCTGAATCTCAACTTCTGGGTGTGAATACTGCAAAGAGTCTGCAAGCGGTACTTGATACCTTCGTAAACTCTCCAGAACAAGCCGATTTACTGATTGCTTCTGGTGATATCAGCCAGGATTATTCTGCTACGTCTTACCATAATTTTGTTAGCCAAATTGCCAGTGTGAATTTACCTTGTCATTACCTGCCAGGTAATCATGATGACCCGCGTATGATGGCGTTACATATGCAGGGTAAAGATGTGTTTGGGCAACAACGCATTCTCGCTGGTAACTGGCAAATTTTGATGTTGGACTCTACCGTTCGTGGTAAACCAGGTGGTTTCATGGGCGAGCAGCAGTTTCTTTTGATTGATGCAGCTATTAACGCTGAGCCTGATAAACATGTGTTATTGGTGATGCACCATAATCCGATATTAATGCAATGTGGTTGGCTAGATCAGCATTGCATGGCAAATGGCTCAGAGTTTGTTGAACGTGTCAGTCAGTATCCACAAGTAAAAGGTTTATTGTGGGGGCATGTGCATCAGCAGGTTAACCAACAGCATGCTGGACCGCATGGTGATGTGGCGCTAATGGCTACACCTTCCACATGTATTCAATTCAAGCCTTTATCAGATCATTTTGCTTTAGATGGTGTTCAACCCGGTTATCGTTTGCTGGAGTTGCTGTGCGATGGTAGCATTCGTTCTGAAGTTTACCGTGTTGCAGGTGATCATTTTACCCCAGACAATGAAGCCAGCGGCTACTAACTTCTCTCGAAAAACTTACTTAAAAAGCTTGTGAAAACGCGTTAAGATTCTTAACCGTAGCGTGAGGATATATGCTGCTTTATATACATGGATTTAATAGCTCTAATCAATCAGATAAAGCGGTGAAAACGGCGCAATACATCCAGCAAAATTATCCCAATTTAACGTTTCATCAGCCACAAATACCAACATCAATCCATGATGCAATGGCATTATTAACCGCATTAACCGAACGCGCCGTTGCCGAGGGTGAGCCCGTAAGATTTATTGGCTCGTCATTAGGCGGTTATTTTGCAAGTTTTTTAGCCGAAAAATACGGTGGCAAAGCTGTTTTAGTGAATCCTGCAGTAAAACCGTATGATTTATTTGAAGAGTTTTTGGGCGACCAATATAATCCCTACACTGGTGAACATTATCAGGTCGTAGATGAAGATCGTATTGCTGTGGCTGAATATGACACAAATGTCATTCGCCATCCCGATAGATTCTTGGTTTTGTTGCAAACTGGTGACGAAGTGTTAGATTATCGTCAGGCTTTGCACAAGTATCATTGCTGTGAATTACATCTCGAACCTAATGGCGACCACAGTTTTGTGGGATACGAGCAACAGCTTGATAAAATTTGTCGATTTCTTCAGCTGCCTTAACAATCAAAATTAAGCCCTTGCTTAATGAATAACAAAATGTGTGGAATATGACTAACCAATATACTTCAGATGCAATTGAGGTCCTCAATGGACTCGACCCGGTAAAACGCCGTCCGGGCATGTATACCGATACCACTCGCCCCAATCATCTAGGTCAAGAAGTTATTGATAACAGTGTCGATGAAGCACTGGCTGGTCATGCGTCAAAAATTGAAGTGGTATTACACGCCGACAACTCCCTTGAAGTGACTGATGATGGTCGTGGTATGCCTGTGGATATTCACCCAGAAGAGGGGATTCCTGGTGTCGAACTTATTCTGACCAAACTGCACGCAGGTGGTAAGTTTTCTAATAAAAATTATCAATTCTCCGGTGGTTTACACGGGGTGGGTATTTCAGTGGTTAACGCGCTGTCAAAGCGCGTGCAAATTACTGTTCGTCGCGATGCTCAAGTGTACGAAATGGCCTTCGAAAATGGTTTCAAAGTTGAAGAGCTAACGGTTACAGGCACCTGTGGTCGTCGCAATACCGGTACTAGCGTGCATTTCTGGCCGGATAGCAGTTATTTTGACTCAGCTAACTTCTCTACTTCAAAGCTAATCTACATTTTGCGAGCCAAAGCCGTATTATGCCCAGGGCTAAGAATTAAGTTCACCAATAAGCAAAACGGTGAAGTGCATGAATGGTTTTACGAAAGTGGCTTAACCGATTACTTAAAAGAAGCCGTAAAGGATTCACCTTTATTACCTGAAGAGCCTTTTGTCGGGAGCTTTAAAGGTGAACTTGAAGCCGCAGAGTGGGCGATTACTTGGCTACCAGAAGGCGGCGAAAGTCTTAACGAAAGTTACGTTAACCTTATTCCCACGCCATTAGGCGGCACGCATGTTAACGGCTTTAGACAAGGCCTGTTAGAGTCAATGCGTGAGTTTTGTGAATTTCGCAACTTAGTGCCCCGTGGCATTAAATTATCACCAGAAGACATTTGGGATAAAGCGGCGTTTATTGTTTCAATTAAAATGCAAGATCCTCAGTTTGCAGGGCAAACAAAAGAAAAACTGTCTAGTCGTCAAAGTTCTGCGTTTGTGTCAGGCATTGTGCGTGATGCCTTTTCGTTATGGTTAAATTCAAATACAGAGTTAGCAGAGCAGTTAGCCGAGCTTTGTATCAGTAATGCACAGCGACGTCTAAAAGCGGCTAAAAAAGTGGCGCGTAAAAAGGTCACATCAGGTCCCGCTTTACCAGGTAAATTGACTGATTGTTCAGGCCAGGATCCGATGCGTGGAGAGCTGTTTTTAGTGGAAGGAGACTCTGCGGGAGGCAGCGCCAAACAGGCGCGAGATCGTGAGTTTCAAGCTATTATGCCGCTTCGTGGTAAAATTCTGAATACATGGGAAGTTGACTCTGCTCAGGTGTTGGCTTCACAGGAAGTTCATGATATTTCAGTTGCCATAGGTTGTGACCCAGACAGTGCCAACATCGATGAGTTACGTTATGGTAAAATTTGTATTTTAGCGGATGCTGACTCGGATGGTTTACATATTGCCACGCTACTTTGTGCTTTATTTTTAAAGCATTACCGCGTGTTAGTTGAAAAAGGCCATGTGTATATTGCAATGCCACCGTTATTTCGTATCGATTTAGGCAAAGAGGTTTTTTATGCCCTTGATGAAGCAGAAAAAACCGGCATTTTAGATCGTATTAAGGCAGAAAATAAAAAGGGTAAAGTTCAGGTCACGCGCTTTAAAGGTCTAGGTGAAATGAACCCATTGCAATTGCGTGAAACGACCATGGATCCTAATACCCGTCGTTTGGTGCAATTGACCATTGATGATGATGATGGCACCGACGCATTGATGGATATGTTACTTGCTAAAAAACGTTCGCCAGATAGAAAGAGTTGGTTAGAAACGAAAGGGGATTTAGCGCAAATTTAAACACAAGCTTCTAGTGACATCGTGTTTATTGAAAGCGTTATTCCAGCAGTTTTTTACCGCCAATAATAAGAATTAGAGGCAAAAGAATAATTAGATGTTGTATATCAAATCGAAGTCATTCGTGTATGGTTGGGAATGGATCGTTAAAGCCTGTGTATTGCTTGGGCTGAGCACGGTTATTGTCGGTTATGCTCATGCAACTCAATCGGTCATGATTACCGTCACTAAAGGATTTGGCTTGTCTTTATACGCCTCTGATTTAGGTGATATTAAGCAAATGGCCTTAGGTGATAATGGTACGTTATTTGTGGGGTCACAAAAAAACGGTACGATTTACGCTTTAGTGGATAACGATCAAGATGGTCAGGTGGATAAGCGATATGTGGTGGCTAAAGGGTTGGAAAACCCAGATGCGCTTGCTTTCTATAAAGGTGATTTGTACGTCAGTGAAGAAGACCGCATCATCAAATACGAAGAGATTGAAGAGCGTTTACGCCGGCCATCTCGTGCGAAAGAAGTGTATACCAACTTACCTGATTTAGAAAAACGTTATACCCGAGCAATGCGCTTTGGGCCCGATGGGCGTTTATATATCGCTTTAGGCATGCCTTGTAACGTATGCGAGGCACCTGCTCCTTATGGCAGTATTTTAGCGATTAACGTGCAAACTGGGGCGAGCGAGCAAGTTGCATTAGGCGTTCGCAGTGTCACAGGTTTTGATTGGGAACCGGGGACAAATCAAATGTGGTTTGCCGATCTTGGGCGCAACTGGATGGGTGATAATTTACCTGCCGATGAAATTAATCGCATTGATGTAAAAGGTGCGCATTTTGGGTTTCCTTATATTCATGCTGCTGATGTCAAAGAGCCTGCTTACGACAAACCCACTAATTTAAAAATTACTCCGCCAGTTTTCGAATTACCCGCCCATGTTGCACCAACAGGGGTGCATTTTTATCATGGTAAGCAATTTCCTGAGCGTTACCAACAGCAGTTGTTTTTAGCTGAAAATGGTTCATGGAATCGCTCAAGCAAAGTGGGTTATCAAATTGTGATGTTAACCCTAGATCACAGCCAACCTAAAACCACTATCTCAGATCGGGAAACCGTTGTGAGCTTTTTAGACGGAGAGTTTCCCGTCGCTCGACCATTTGATTTGCTAACCGCACCAGATGGCGCAATTTATATTTCAGATGACTTAAAAGGCAACGTGTACCGTTTGTTCTATAAAGCCGCTGATCAAACACAGGAAAGCACCGATGAGTGATGCGATTGAATTAAGCTTAGATGGCGTAGAGCAAATGCCACTGCGCCGATTCACCGAAGAGGCTTATTTAAACTATTCAATGTACGTGATTATGGATCGTGCATTACCGCATATTGGTGACGGCTTAAAGCCTGTTCAGCGACGCATTATTTATGCAATGAGCGAACTTGGGCTATCCGCCCAATCAAAGCCTAAAAAGTCAGCCCGTACAGTTGGTGACGTATTAGGTAAGTATCACCCACACGGTGACAGCGCATGTTACGAAGCGATGGTATTAATGGCCCAGCCGTTCTCGTATCGTTATCCGCTGGTAGATGGTCAGGGTAACTGGGGGGCGCCAGACGATCCTAAATCATTTGCGGCAATGCGTTATACCGAAGCAAAATTGTCAAAATTCTCTGAAGTACTATTGTCTGAATTAGGCCAGGGTACAGTAGAGTGGGGCGTTAACTTTGACGGTACCTTAAAAGAACCTAAAACATTACCTGCACGATTACCGCACATTTTATTAAACGGTATTACGGGGATTGCTGTCGGCATGGCTACCGATATTCCGCCGCATAACGTGCGTGAGTTAGTATCTGCCTGTGTTGAGTTATTGGATAATCCTAAAACTGACCTTGCGCGCTTAATGGAGTTGGTACCGGGCCCTGATTACCCAACAGAAGCCGAAATCATTACCCCAAGTACTGACATCGAAAAAATATATCAAACCGGTCGCGGTTCTATCAAAATGCGTGCGGTTTATCATGTCGATAACCACGAAATCATCATTACCTCGCTGCCTCATCAGGCAGGTAGTGGCAAAATTTTAGAACAAATCGCGGCTCAAATGCAGGCAAAAAAACTGCCCATGGTCAGTGATTTACGTGATGAGTCTGATCACGAGAACCCAGTTAGATTAGTTGTTGTACCGCGCTCTAATCGGGTTGATTGCGATCAATTGATGGCGCACTTATTTGCGACAACCGATTTAGAAAAAAGCTTTCGCATCAACTTAAACGTGTTAGGACTAGATGGACGTCCGCAAGTCAAAGGCTTGCTGCCCATGTTAACCGAATGGCTAGAGTATCGGGTATCAACCGTGACTCGCCGTTTACAATACCGTTTAGATAAGGTGTTAGCGCGATTACACATTTTAGAAGCGTTAATGATTGCGTTTTTGAATATAGACGAAGTGATTGAAATCATTCGCTTCCATGATGAGCCTAAAGCGGAATTAATGGCTCGCTTTAACTTAAGTGATAAACAAGCAGAATCAATTTTAGAGTTAAAATTACGTCATCTTGCCAAGCTAGAAGAGTTTAAAATTACCGCTGAACAAAATGAATTGATGGCTGAGCGTGACAAACTGGAATTGATTTTAAGTTCAGATCGTCGTTTAAAAACCCTGGTTAAAAAAGAGCTTATTCAAGATGGTGAAACCTTTGGCGACAACCGTCGCTCACCGATTATTGAGCGTAAAGAATCTAAAGCATTAACCGAGCAAGAGTTAACCCCAACGGAAGCGGTGACTGTTGTGTTGTCAGAAAAGGGTTGGGTGCGCTGCGCTAAAGGCCATGATGTTGATGCACAAGGATTAAACTATAAAGCGGGTGACAGTTACCTATGCAGTGCCATGGGGAAAAGTAATCAAGCCGCCGTATTTGTGGACTCATCCGGTCGAGCCTTTGCCACCGACAGCCACACACTACCATCAGCCAGAAGTCAGGGCGAACCCATCACCACCCGCTTTAATATGGCACCTGGTGCGGTAATGCAACACGTTATCATGGGTGAAGATGAACAGTGCTATTTATTAGCCAGTGATGCGGGTTATGGGTTTATTGGAGCCTATGCAGACATGGTTAGCCGTAATAAAGCAGGTAAAGCATTATTATCTTTACCTGCTAACGCACAGGTCATGACGCCAAAATTGATCAGTAAAGACAAAGATCAATCATTACTGGCGATCACCAGTGAAGGCCGTATGTTGATGTTCAGTTTAGATGCTTTACCGCAATTATCTAAAGGTAAAGGGAACAAGATTATCGGTATTCCAAGTGAACGTGCCAAAAATCGTGAAGAGCTATTACTGCATTTAAATGTTGTGCCTAATGGTGCTGCAGTGACCCTTTGGGCTGGTAAGCGCAAGCTAACACTTAAAGCCAGCGATTTAGAGCATTATCGTGGTGAACGTGGACGTAGAGGAGCTAAATTGCCAAGAGGCTTGCAGCGCGTTGATAGTGTCGATATTGAAACAGTAGAACTGGCTATTGATGATACCGCTTCAGAGCCACAGATCAGTGAAGAATAGCTTATTGTCATAAACTTTATTCTCTGATAAACCATAAAAGCTCACGTGAACACGTGGGCTTTTTTATTGATAAGCATTTTATCAATCAGTCGATAACCTCAAATTGACATAATAAACACTTATCAAGCTGAGGTTTACTGCAAAACTTGGCATAGCTCACTGACAACAGAGCTTTATTATTGGCGGTTCAAGGTGTTGTAGAGCTGTACAGGCATCTAGTTTTAATTGTCAGTTTATAAATATGAGCAATGCTGATGTCGCTGTTTATTTGATTAAATCGTCAATTGCATCGACAAAAAAGTTACCAGAATTAAGCGGATTTTTTGCTCGTAAACTGTGCAATGAAAATATGTTAACTTACAGGGGTAAAGTTATTCAGCCGAGGGAGGTTCTGCGAGTATTGCGATGAGCGCTTAAACACTCTGCGCAAGAATATCAAGGATAAAATGTTAACGTTATGCCACTTCGTAAAAGTTTGGCTCGAACTCTAATTGAGTTTGGATAATTTGATTTGCCATTCTGGCACATTTTCCACATTGATCTGCCACGCCTAGACGTTTTTTAACATCAGCCAATGAGCAATCGCCTTGGCTAACTGCCTCTTTAATTTGCTTATCTGTAATTGCATGACAAAGACAAACGTACATATTAGCCTCTACATCTAGTGAAATAAGTTATAAACAACATAGCGTTCTTCAATGAATCTAATTCTAAATGAAAACAGTTATCATTGGCAATAACTTTTGAGTAAAAATGATACATTTATCACTTTTAGTCAGGTTTACTCATTATGATGTATTTATAACAGATTGATAATTAATAACCTTTTTCAAAATCAACGCGAAAATTTAATGGTTGATCATTACACCATAAAGCGTAATTTTGACTAAAAACATCAATAATTTGCTGCGGAAAGCTTGGGGCGGCGACATGTGGTGTGATGATGGCGTTTGCCGCTAGCCAGATGGGATGATTGCTGGGTAAGGGTTCTTGGTTGAAAACATCTAAAATCGCCTGCTGATCAGGCTTTAGTACTAATTGTGCGGCCAATGCATCGAGGTCGAGCACATTGCCTCGTCCTAAATTAAACAATACAGCATCAGATTTTAGTCGGGCTAAACTGTGACGGTTGAGAATATTTTTGGTTGCAGGCGTATCCGGTAACACACTGGCAATGACGTCAGCTTCAGGCAAATGCAGCAATAAATTATCAATCTTATCGACCAGATCGAAACCTGATATGGCTTGCCCTTGTCGGTTAATCCCTATAACCGTCATGCCAAAGTGTTTTGCCGTCGTCGCGATATGTTGTGCGATAGAGCCTGTGCCTAGTAATAACAGTTGTTGACCTTGAAGGGTTTTATAATGACCAGGTTGCCACTGTCTTTGTTGTTGCAGTTGATGGTAATGCTGATGCTGCCTATTGTGCGCCAGTAAATACCCAAATAGATATTCACTCATTAATGGGCCAAATATGCCGCGCACATTGGTTAATTGATAATCTTGTCTAAGCTTTGGTGACATCAGCTTATCCACCCCTGCAAAGGTTGATTGCAACCAACGTAACTGCCTAGCGTGGTTCAGTAAAGGTGTGGCAAGAGATGGTTCAGCAAACCAAATATTCGCTTCGGTTATACTATTAGGGGAGTCGCCTAAGATGACTAAATCCGTTAAATTGCGTTTTATTAATAAATCACGATAAACCTCGTTTTCTCGTGTTAGCAATAGTAACTTATTAACCATAACAATGACCCAGTAGTGTGATATCAAGGAGTTGATAGCGCAATAGTAGATATGAGGTGTATTTGAATCAAATTATTTCGATGTTAAATCAGCTGGCAAGCTTTATGTTGCCATGGGTAAGTGAAGTGAGCACCGCCATTGTGGCTTGTGTGATAGTGATGTTTGCTGTTGATATCAATCGTATTGTTAGACGATTATTAACAGGCCAGGGCTTTATTGTGCGCACATTGGTGTTTGTAATGATTAATGCATTTGGTTATGGATTAGCCATTGTCACATTAACTCCAATACTGGCAAAACAACTTAAATTAATGCCTGGTTATTGGATGCTATTAATTGTATTGGGCAGTTTTATGCTGTTAGGTTTTTGGGCGCAGAAAAACCGTCAAGTTTAGTCAATATTTGCATCAATAATCTTAACCCAGCAAGGTTTAGAATTAGGATAAGCATAAAAAAACCGAGCATTAATGCTCGGTTTTTTTCATCTGATCCAAATCGCATCGAAAATGATAATTAGTCTTCTAATTGACCACAAAAACGATAGCCTTCGCCGTGGATTGTCGCGATGATTTCCGGCGTGTCCGCTAGGCTTTCAAAGTGCTTACGAATACGACGAATAGTCACGTCAACCGTACGGTCGTGTGGCTTAAGCTCACGGCCAGTCATTTTCATTAACAGGTCGGCACGAGTTAAAATTTTGCCTGGGTTTTCAACAAAGTGAAGCATCGCGCGGAATTCGCTGCGAGGAAGCTTGTAAGACTCACCTTGTGGGTTAACTAAAGAACGGCTGTTGATTTCTAAGCTCCAACCGTTGAAACGATAGTGCTCAACTGAACCCTTTTCTTCGTTGTCAGTGCCAGCACTGTTCACGCGAGTTAACAAGTTGCGTGCACGAATAGTTAATTCTCTAGGGTTAAATGGTTTAGTGATGTAATCATCTGCGCCAATTTCTAAACCTAAAATTTTATCAACTTCATTATCACGACCGGTTAAGAAGATTAAGCCGATATTGTTGATTTCACGAAGTTCGCGAGCCAATAACAAACCATTTTTACCCGGTAAGTTAATGTCCATCACCACTAAGTTAATTTTGTTTTCTTGCATTGCTTTGTGCATTTCAGCGCCGTCATTTGCTTCAGTGACAACATAGCCTTCAGCTTCAAAAATGCTACGTAAGGTGTTACGAGTTACAGCTTCATCTTCAACAATTAAAATATGTGGGTTTTGCATAATAAGTTACCTAAAATAAAAATGATAAAATTCGTTATCTAGCATCTAGGCTAGCGTTGTCCGTCTGCGCTTCTGCACACGTAAAAATCTCTATTATTGGGTGTTTAACTATGTCTACCCTGAACTTAAACACTCTCTCATTTGATATCCGAATGAGTTTTACACAAGCCGTTAAAAACGTCTTTGTCAAAAAAGGGTAATACCGCTGCTATACACTGTGAACTTAAAATACGTTAAAAGTTCCTGTAGATGTTAACTAAACCTCTGTATTTACTCACAGGCCTTTAAAAGTAGAACATTTATTGTGCAGTGGTAAAACTTTAGCTCAATAAATCATAAATAGAAACGTTACAAAATATCGCTGAAGTAGGCTTTTTGTGACGATTTATGAGCTACTGATGGTTATTGTACCCTTTTTCTGTATTTGTTAACAAATGAATTGTTAATAAAATTATTAACAAAGGTTTAGTTAAAGTCGTATATTTAATTTATTTAATTGATTTATATAGTCTTTGTGTCTTTTCTGTATTGTGACTGACGTCACAAATCTTTCGTTATTTAAACCTATCTGCTACACTGTTTTCGGCTTATTTGGTGAGATTTATTATGGAAAATGTTATCGACATGCTGTGGCAGGATTATCAAAAAACTGAATTTTTACTTACTCAGCCTTTATCCAATGATTTTTCTTTTGCAATTGTTACAGCACATAATCCCCTAGGTAGCGTGTTAACCCCAAGCCAGAACCGTTTGAGAGACAGGGCGCTTCAATCAAAGATTCTCGAATACCGAAGTCCGTATCGCTGCTTGATTGGTGCGGCTCCTGATTTGTCGCATATGGAAAAAAGCTGGGCTATATTTATAGATAAAGATCAAGCGCTTGAGCTGGGTAGAGAGTTTGGGCAGCATGCTATTTATTATGTAAATCAAGGCTTACTATCACTAATCGCTTGCTTTGAGCCTCACCGAGATGAAGTACCTATGGGATTGTTTCATCAGCGTTTGAAATTAGTCAGTGATTTACCTGAGTTGTAGTAAATTCCGCTCTCGCACATTTGTTAATTTTTTTATGAGACAATAAAATTAACAAATAGTATTGATTTTCTAATACCTATGACTGATTTACACATTATGCTCATCCCATCCACACCAATACCGCTGTAATTTGTCATTTTTTATCTGTCCCATCATCAAGCGATTGTTTCATTGTGTGGAACATAAAATAGTGCATTTATTTTTTAACGCTTCAAGTTGATATTTTGTCCATTGACTTAGCCATAGGTTTATTGCTATTTTGCACATCCCTCCTTAATGGAGGCACAGAAGAGGAGCGTTAACTAGGTAGTAAGCTTGAGGAAGACCAATTCCCATGACCGCTTACGAGGGAGATTAACGCCGAGATAAATCAAATTTGGTTATTTTATTTATCGGTCGATTGGGTTGAATCCTAACGATTGTCACCTGTTTTTTTGGTGGAGAGCTTCTGGTGGTGATTGCTGTTTCCCTTCTTTAAGGGTGCGTTATCTTTGCACCAGGCTCTTCGAACGAAGTTTAGTTCGGAGCGTATTTCATGTCGTTAAATCAATTAGTTGTAGCCAAGTTTGGTGGAACCTCTGTTGCAGATTACCCTGCAATGAGTCGTTGCGCGGATATCGTTTTATCTAATCCTAATACCCGTGTTGTAGTCGTTAGTGCATCAAGTGGTGTGACGAATTTGCTGGTGGAACTTACCAGCGCCAACGTAAATGACGAACGTCGTTTAAGTTTATTAAAGCAGGTCGCGCAAATTCAATATCGTATTATTGACGAGCTGGGCCGCCCGCAAGATATTGCCGCACAAATTGATAAATTACTGAGCCGGATGTCAGTGTTAAGCGAATCATTGGTACTCGATCGCAGCAAAGCCCTAATGGATGAATTGCTTTCAATGGGTGAACAGTGTTCATCAGTGCTATTTGCCGCGGTTATCCGTGAAAAGGGGACTGCATCAAGTGCGTTTGATGTGCGTCAGGTATTACGTACTGATAGCCATTTTGGCCGAGCTGAGCCGCAAATTGAACAAATTGCCAACTTGTCCGGTGATTTTTTACAGCCCTTATTAGCCAATCAAGTGATAGTGACTCAAGGCTTTATTGGTGCTGACGAACAGGGGCGTACAACCACATTAGGCCGTGGTGGCAGTGATTACTCTGCAGCGCTATTAGCAGAAGCGTTATCAGCCCATGCTGTTGAAATTTGGACTGACGTTGCAGGTATTTATACTACTGACCCGCGTTTAGCCCCCAATGCGCGCCCAATTGCAGAAATCAGTTTTAACGAAGCCGCTGAAATGGCCACTTTTGGTGCCAAAGTCTTGCATCCTGCCACTATCTTACCTGCCGTTCGCCAGAAAATTCAGGTGTTTGTCGGCTCAAGTAAAGACCCTGAAGCCGGTGGAACTTGGATCCGCCATCAAGTCGAAGATACGCCAGTTTACCGCGCGGTGGCATTACGTCGCGATCAAACCTTATTAAATCTTCACAGTTTACAAATGCTCCATGCCCAGGGTTTTTTAGCTGAAACTTTTGCCACATTAGCGCGTCATAAAATCTCGGTCGATTTGATTACTACCTCAGAGGTAAACGTCTCACTTACGTTAGACAAAACAGGTTCAGATTCCAGTGGTCAGGGATTGTTAAGTGAATCTTTATTGCAAGAATTGTCACAACATTGCCGTGTTCGCGTTGAAGATAAGCTAGCCTTAGTGGCGATTATTGGTAATAAAATCGCCTCAACAGCGGGCATTTGCAGTCGAGTGTTTCAGGTATTAGAAAAGCACAATGTGCGAATGATTTGCCAAGGTGCCAGCCCACATAACTTATGTGTGCTAGTGGATGAAGCAGAAGCTGCGCAAGTGGTGTTAGCATTACATCAAAACCTGTTTGAGTAATGGGTGACGGAGTCATTAATGACCAAAGCAATAACTAGCGCTCCGAATGTCGGTGAACTTGCCGCAGGCCAAGTACTCAGCGTGCCTTTATTTACTTTTAAAGGCACAGATAACCGTGCTCCGACAGTGTATGTACAGGCCAATGTGCATGGCGCTGAAGTGCATAATACGTAAATAAAGTAAATAGGATACGACTTGACAGTATCCATTTTTTTACTAGCCTTAATGCATAAGTGCGTGATTTATCATATAGGGTACTATGGCAAAGAAAAAATTAAATCGTTTAGGCGCTACTAAAGCATCCTCAGCAAACAAGGGAGTGATTATTAGCGATGATACGTTACCCCTTTATCAAGATTTTATTTTGATAGATGTTGCGGATCGCTTAAAGAAAGCTAAGGTGTGGTTTGTGCGCAATAGCGAAACTACAGCCCTGCTTGGATTACACGTCATTGGCGGAGCACAATCTAAAGTTTGGGCTTGCGACTCTAAAGACGGTCTTTCGATTGAGATTAAAAGAGGTTTGGCACGAGCATTCATAAAATGGGTCACCATACAGAAACGTACAGTGAGGCTTGTTGGAAAAAAAATGTCGGCGCTCAAGTCGTTTATTAAGTTCTTATCACTTAGAGATAATTTCACTGAACTGTCTCAAGTTAATAGATTCTTATACGATGAGTTTAAAAACACAAACAAAGACGCCTCTCATCATATAAGAGATATATTGTCTCTTCATCCATCCATCAGCGAACATGAACTTAGCTACAAAGTCTTTTCTCAAGGCCGTAGAAATACTCCTCAAAATAAATCTATCGATGATATTGAAACTCTATTTGAGACAAATACTTATTCTGATAGGGAAATGATGCAAATCTTAGCTTTCGCAATGCATCGAATTGAACTCATGAAAGAAAGGTTTGAAGAACTCGATGAAGCAGATCCAAGTGAACTTTTTCAAAGAGGAGTTTTAGTACTTCCTGAAGGCGTAGGTAGACTCAACTCATCTATAGCCAAAATAATTGAGCTTTTTCATTGTAATCCGATAGATGCTTATAAAACAGTGCTTGCTAATTTACTTGTTTTTCTAAAGCAAGCAGACCTGCCAAATCAATTGCAATTTCCAAGTGGTAATTGGTTTGGGAAGGTCATAATTATGATTGACCGGAATTCACCAGAGTTGGGCAAGGGATTTAGGGAGTATTTGTCAGATAAATACGGGCTACTTGCTAATTCAGTTGACGATGGTGGAATGAAAGGACTTCCCTTCGAAAATATAATTTTTTTTCGAGCAAAAATCAACCAAGTCGCTATAGCCGTATATATAATGGCTCAAACAGGGGTGAATTTTGAAGTTATCAAAACACTTGGTAAATATAATAAAGGAACTTATTGGAAGGACTCTTTTGATGTTGAGTTAGGTGCTGATACGGCTTTACTTCTAAAACGAAAAGTTCTTCGTTTATCTGGCTGGAAGCAAAAAGGAAGGCAAAGAAAAAGAATAGATATTAGAGTTCCGATTGATTCACACCTTTTTAAGGTTTTAGAGTTGTTTGATAGACTCAATGAGTACTCTAGAAACGATACTTTTTACTCTGGCTCAATGAGCCAGCTTGGTGGCGTGCGCGAGTTTTGTAATATGTATCCGATATACTCAGATGATGACAAGAGAATTGAGTTTTTATCCACTGTCAAATTTCGTAAAGTTTATACTGGAGCCAAGCTAGCCGCTGCAATTGAAGAAGCTACCAGCCCAGAGGAACTTGCAAGAGATTTGCGTAATGCCCTAGACCATGAATCTTTTGATACCACGATAACATCCTACATAATGAAAACAGGGGCAGGCCACCTAGCATATAGCAGTGCGGTGGTAGCTTTGACAAATAAAATGCTCGAAGAAGCATTATTATTCAAAGGAAAAATTAAACATGAAGAGTCAGAGCAATCCAATCGCGTCCCAGTATACCTCTGTGATTGTGATGATCAATTCAATCCAAGCCATGATATTCCTATTTCTGGTCGTTGTACGCATTACGATCTATGTCTAGGTTGTGAAAGAGCTACGGTATATGCACGAAATATACCGAGAATATGCGCTCGAATGATCCAATACGATAGTCTACCTAAGCCAGTAGATGATCTTTTGGCAGATAGAAAAGCTATCGCAATCGATACGTTAGAGAGGTTTAGAACAGAACATCCTGATGGCGAACTGATTGTCGAAAAAGGCTATCAGCTTGCATCTGAAGCGGATATGAATAACATGCCACTTGTCCCACCAATCTTAAACTAAGTTATTAGCATGGAACAGGAATTTATAAACAATATAAGTATTCAAAGCCACAATAATAGTGATTTTGAGCGCGGTAAGGCTCAATGGGCATGGCTACATAAAGTAATATCTATATACTCGAAAGAGGATATTTCGTCGGTTACTTCCTCGCCATTTGAGGCCACTACTTGGGAGTTAGAAGGGGAAGCTTATAATTTGCATTTCGAAAAATTTATTCCTTCAGAAAGCTATTTACCTTTGCAGACTATTCTTAAAATACTGTTGGTCTTAACCGTGAAATTCCACGGTACGTCTCCAAGCTATGCCAGAACTTGCATTATGGAAATTATAACTAAAATAGTTCCAACTTTGGAAGTGGATAATAACCCATTGTTAAAGGCCAAACCAGGTTCTCCCTTCACAAGTTTTGAAGAGCTATCGCCCAATGACATTTCACTAGCTCTAACTTTTATCTACCAAAGCTATGGCACGCTGAGCCGTCGAGCTATCACCGCCTTAGATTGGATTGAGAAATTCCAATACAACGAGCATCTTGCTTTGGTTTGTGGAGGGTTCATAACTCCTTGGACTAATGAAGGTGTGTCTCTACATGCATGGTACTACAATCATTCTGAAATACTAACTGATGTCGTTAGAACAAAGAAACCCTTCGCTGCACTAACGGATCAGGCAGTATCAAACATTGTGAAAATAGCGATGCCATTTTTTGATGGGTTAACGGTATCTACGGAAGGAGGAGTAGAGATGGTTGACAAAGACTTTGAAGCGCATGGTTTAAAAATTATGAAGTACATACGAGACTTTTCAGTTGGGAAAGGTGATTTAGATACATATACTTTAACGAGACAGATTGGCGAGGACATAACTTTTAAAAAACTGTTAAAAGAGCATTCAGAGTTATTAAAATCATACCCAATACTAAAGCGACATATCTTTAAAGACGATAACACTAAAGACCGTATATGGCTGAAGGTTAACTGGTTTAAAGAGCTTTTTGAGCTAGCTCGAAATGCTGCTATATGGATATTGGCGCTAACTACAGGATTAAGAAATAGTGATCTACGTAACCTCAAGGCTGACTGCCTGCACTATAGCGAACATTATCGCATTTGGTTTATTCGTGCAGATTTAAAAAAAACAAAGAACACCATCCTTATTCCTATTGGTGAGCCTACAGTTAAAGCTCTAAAATTACTCAACTGGTTGCGATTGGATAAAGATGAAGATTCTTTGCTTCAGATTAAAGTTTATGCCCATAGAGGAAAGGCTTCAAGCCATAAAACGTTAAGAATAAATAAAGGGGATACGTTAAATTCATATCTAAAAAAATTTGCATCAACCATTGGTATAAAACTAGATACTATTTCTGATAATGATGATGAAGCAACATGTCATTGCATAAGAGCAACACTCGCTGGTTATGTTGGAAGGAGTAGCACTTTAGCAATCTTAATCCTTAAAAAGCTATTCGGTCACTCAAACAACCTAATGCCTGAGCAATACATTATGCATAATCGATTTGTGCAAGAGGAGCGAAAGAAGCAAATCCTCGAAATGCAATCACAAACAGCACACAATATAGCTAAAGCTATTGCTGATGGAGAAATTTCAGGTAGCAAAGGCGAGGAACTACTAAAAGGCGCAGCTTACTTAGAATCTGAAATTCGAACGGAAATGATTAAGGAGTTAGGATTAACAAACAACAGTCTTACTGAGGCGGATGTACATAAGCGCCTTGTCGATACTCTAACTCAGCTAATTTTTGATGATATGCAAAATGAGCAAACACATACCTTGCTAACTCCAATGGGGGTCATTTGCATGAGAGCTACAAATCATAGTAGTGATAGTCCATGCACTGCAATAAGTAACAAGCTGGAGCGAGACAAAGCGGGTGTTAGTAGAGCAATGTTTGGAGCTTTACCTCAACTACCGAACCCTGCGCAATGTATAGGGGCATCTTGCAATGACGCACTGCTTACTAAACAGTATTCCATGCCGCTTCTAAAACAATTTGATTGGTATACCAATGTGTATCGAAAGATCACTGGTGATGTCAACAACATTGATGAAGATGCAAAGCACTTTGTAGAAACCTACTACCCAGTGATAGCGGAATCAGAAGCGCTTAATGATTCAAAACAATTCAAAGAAAACTACGGGGGATTGTTAAAGCAGCTCTATGCAAGTGAACGAGAGCAGGGGTATTTTGATGTCTAAAGAAGAAAAGCCCCAGACTAAGCGTGATAGTAGAACTCACGATCAGCGTGTTTCAGATCTAGAATCTGAATTTGGGAAACTAAAAATTGAAGCTATAGCAAATGGCAAAAAAACCATTGCTAGTGCAGCAGAAGTGCTAAAGGCGGCAAGGGTTAATAGAACGTACTTTTACAACAAAGGCAAGCTCAAGGATGCTACAGCATTAGCTAAATACCATGTGGTTCGTGATTCGGTTCAAAGATTCCAGAAGGACTTCGATAGTTACTGCGAAGATACAGTCGTCAACAAACTGCAGAAGGAAAAAGCGGAGGCTGATGAAGGGCGTAGACAAGTGTGCTTGGAACTTATCAATCAAGAGAAACAAATCGTATCATTGCAAGAAACGGTTGGAGTTTTAAAGCAAAAAGTACGTCTGCAAAGCGACCATATGTTTGATGTCGTTAACTTTGCATCTAGAGTGTCAAAATCCGAGAGAGGTATATTCAGTGAGGCGATAGTAATCTCCCCCGACAGGCACTTATGGAAGAATGGGCAATATCATTTCAACGATTTCGCCGTAAGAGAAAAAGCGTGGGAACTCTCTAGAGAGGAGCTTAATGAAGCGTTGCGTCGCTCATTACCTTCTCGCGTTTATTTGCTTGTAGGGCCACCTTGTGCAGGAAAAACTACTTGGGCTAAAGATTATTCGAATATTTTTCCAGAAATGCATTCAGTGATCATTGATGCGACGAATCTATCATATACCAGTCGTCTAGAATGGATATCACTAATAAACAAGCATCGTGCGAAGACCACCATAAAGATATGTGTGGTTGTATTTCTTGTAGCTATCACCACTTTGAAAGCTCGTAATAATCGCAGAGAACCGTCAAAGCGAATGGATGAAGAGTTTTTGTTGAATAAAGCAGAATCTCTCGAATTCCCAAACCTTCGAGTTGAAGACTTTGATGAAATGATTGTAGTAAGAGGTGAGTGATGACACGAGATGAATTAAAAGAAGCCTATGCTAACGAAAAAATTAGCAAGTGTGATATATAAGGTGAATGATGCTGAACTTGGGCTGGTAAATGGCTCAACGGGGATTGTTGAAGCAGAATCAATGACTGAAATAGAAGGTGTTGAGGTTCCAGTGCTGGTTGCATCGTTCAATGGTGAGCAGGTTATGTTGACAAGACGCGATATTCAGGACGATGAGAGCGGTACTTACCATTTACAACATGCTTATGGGATTACCTGTCATGCTGCTCAAGGCTCTGAGTTTGGTGCTGTCATAGTAGTTGTAGAAAAGTGCATTATGGTTGAGCGAAGTTGGTTGTATACAGCGCTAACACGAGCTAAATACAAGGTTATTTTGTTGGTAGAGGAGGATGGGCTGCAAGCAGCCATCAATGCAGGTTTTAAAGCAGACAATATCAGTGTGGGGTTGGATGTATGAGTGTATACCTGAGATATGAGGATGGCATTGATTACCCAATTGCATTTGATGAATGTACTCACACACCCGATAGGTTGATACTACGTTATGCAATCTGTAAGCACAGGTATCCGCAGCAAGTAGACACAAAGCTTAGAAAAAAATGTGGGATGAAGAGCGTAATTGATGCTGTTCAGCGCGTGACTTACTTGATTAATCAATTGGCAAAACAAGTTCAGACTGATGGCAGTATTGGTGTGCATTATTTGACAGCGACATACGTTGGCAATATGGAGCCCCTTATTAACAGTATGTACTACGAAGGGGGGTGGCTTGGAGATAGTATCGAACAGTACGTGAAAGCGTGGCGTCAGTTCTATCGATTCCTTACCTTGCAAGGTGTTGAACACGAAATGATGATGCCCCAAACGAACGAGGTGGTTATTGATCAAAGCCAGGATGATAACATTCTATCGCATACCGATCACAGAAATGAACAAGTTGGAGAAACGGAAACCGCCATTGATCAAAACTGGAAGGAACGCCACGATGATTATAAGGACTCCATACTGAGTATGGAGCAATTCTGGTTACTCTATGCAGAGCTACATAAAGTCGATTCAGTATATGCGGTAATGGCGTATACCGAATTAGTGACATGCTTAAGAATATCGGCTTTGATCAATTGCTTCCCGCTGGGCAGCAATAAATTGAATCCTAAGTGGTCTAGCTATCTAGAGATGAAACGCGACAACCTCACCAGTCAAAGACTTAGGTATATAGCCAAGGGCGGCAAGACCAAAAGTTTGTTAGCTCCAGTCAATATGATGGAGGTTTTTCACCATGTATATGAGAAACCAGAGAGTGGGTTAACATATAATCAGCGATTAAAAAAATATCGTGACAGATATTGCAAAACCAAGTATGCCCTAAATACTAGGCGCACGGCGAAGGAGTCTCCTACATGGTTGAAAAGAAACGGCACCCCAGTATCAGTAAGAGATTACCAGAACAAGATACAAGAATGCGCAAAACGTATTAATATCGAGGCTCATTCGCACATACTTAGGCACACAGGTGTTACTCAGATGCTTTACCGATATCTCAAAAATAACGGGTTACTAGCGAGTTTGAGCTATATGAATCAACTTATTGTGAATGACGCTCATACCATCTTGAAGCAGCATCTTGGGCATGTACGTGTTGCTACTACCAAAAGATACATCAGAACGATAGAACGCATCATACAAGAGTCGCAATTAGATATGTTACTAAATACGGCGCTATCGACATCTCGCAAACATCAGAAAATGCTTGATGATAATCCGATTCTTGCTAAAGGAGTGAAGATGCTAGAGAAAGCTATAGAAGGAGCTGATAAGCAGCTTGATTATAACACGGCTTAAACCTAATTCCCCCCCTTATATTCGATTGATTAGTCAAGCTCAAATGCCGCTTGTAGTGAGGAGTCTACGACGATGCGGATACTCGCCAGACTCCTAACTATATATCAAGGAATGCTCTGAGTTCCCTATCGTCACTTCCCTCGCCAAACCTGGCATTGCCTTCAGTGGAACAAATTTCAGCAATTTTGATAATATTCCAACAACAAATAATTTAAGGTAATTGAAAATAATTTGTAAAGCCTTTGTATAATTGAGTGTATGCGTCTAGCGAAGTACACCTAGCATCGATGTGCTGATTGTCTAAAAATACCTGCTCAATGATAAATTTGGAGCAGGTGATGAAAACATACAGAACAACTACTCAGTGGCAGATGCTACTTCAACAACGCGGCTCGTTTAGTTACCAAGAATACTTGGCTAGGAGAAAATCGAAAAGGCAAGCTCGTAACGCTTGGAATGAACCTGCTCTCACTGCTTTATAAGTTGCTGGGTATCAAACGATACCTTTGTGGAGGCTTGAGCCTAGTGCAGTGAAAGTTGCACGCTGGGTTCTTAGGAGGGCGGCACTTGGTAACAAGTGTCGTCTATCCGACAGAAATGTATTATCCATGCTAACTTGAAAATGGACAAAAACGCGTTACGAAGTAATGAAAGTCGGATAACCTCAGGTACGTCAAATTATATAGTTCACCTATCAATTGATGATCTGTTTTAGTCATCCGCCACACCATGTGCTAAAGACTAGCGTAATCTTTAATAATTGTGATTTTGAATATGGTGATACCCATCTAGCCTGTAAACGACCTTAGACCCTAATTCTGGGTGGATACCAATTTTTTCAAGCAACGCTAGATAGAGAAGAGCGTTAATGAAAGACGTGTATTTCTCTAATTCTCTATCATCAATTGTGTAAGCATAAGCATGGGTAATGTTATTCCTTAGATTAACAATACCTTGAACATCCTTATCTGTAACTGCTATTGATGTCCTAATTTCATTTGGTAATTTTTTGAGGAAGTCTTCTATACACTTGGAAGTGTTATACTTCATCATGTTTAACCTATCAATTCGAGAAATTAACTTTTTGATATCCTTACTTGTGCCTTTACCTTTCAATTTTTCCAGAATACATGCTTTAGATTCTTTCAAAAAAGCCTTTAAAGATTCAGACTCTACATACGTACTGGATTTAGTTGTTAGGCTTTCTAGCAGTCGAAAAAATCCTAAAAACTTCTCCTCATCAGATTTCATTCTTTGATATCTAAGATACCTAGTAAAAATGATTCTATCTTTTTCTTCTAGAAGGTAGTAATTACTAAACGCCTCCAGCGGAAACTCAGGAAGACCTTGATCATTAAATCTCAAGTTCAACCCAAGAGGGAATACAGGATAGTCACGCTCATGAGTTCGATTAGTCGTTGGGAAGTAAACACTTGTATTAGATGAAAATGTCTGACTTCCAGATGTTAAGGTAATTTCATTTACTTTAAAGTCCGAGCCAATGAGCAAAGTCATTAAGTGATAAAACTTCATATATTCAAAATGCAAATCGCTCATCGATACTGATGAATCAAATTGGATACTAAGCTTAGGTGGAAAGTTCAACCCTGAACTAAACTCGTACACATTATGGTGGGATTGGAAATGATAAAATAACCTAAGTTGTCCATAGCCTTTCAGTATTTGATTAAACTCTAGGGAATCAGATATTGGGTTAAGGGTGCGAGTTTGAAACTTTTCAACAAGCTCTTGCTGTAGCTCTGTATAACCGATCCACTTTTTAGTCATTTCAGATTTAACACAAAAGCCTATTGCCTCATCAAACGAGTGAAAGTGGCCTTCGAAACATACAACAAAACCCACCTCAAATTCATACTCAAAGAAACCGACTTGCTCATCAACAGCAGACTGTAAACATTGGCTACTCTGATAATGATTAGATAATTCAAATAAAAGGAAGTTCATATCAAACGCACTGCATTCGATCTTTGTCGATTCACTAAAATCGTATGATGGCCTTCTCTCCCCCATTACCCTCAAAGTACACCTATCTGGAGAAAGGATAAGCTTACCAGCAAAAAGCTTGTCCATATCCCTTACTGAAACAGTATAAGTATATGTCTTCCCAAGATTTAGTACTTTATCATCATCAAACAACTGCTTTACTCCATCCATTAAGATTTAACCATATGATATAACTCACGTATCCAATAATGTAAACAGAGAAACCTTAAAGGTAACCATTGAAAGCCAATGGGCTTAGACCATATTTCTTTGAGGAGCACGCCCATTACTTTTTGTATACCCAAGCCAATAAATTATTTGACCTAATAGGGCGAGCCTTAACTCATTTTGGGGCAAAAGTGAGTCAGCGTAGATCTCGCTGACTCGAAGTTGGACAAAAACGAGTTAGATACAAAACTCTAACTCGTCCGCTTAGGATTAGGAAAAGTATGTCAATACCCAGAACAAGCTCAAAGAATTACAGTGATTCGTCGAGTTTACGAGAAAAATGCACACTGTATATTTACGTTCCCCCAATTCACAATTAGCTTCTACCACATAGAAAATTACACCATTGTAAGGTCACAAATTTTCCAGCCTGCGTATTCCTGCTTCCCAACATGCTGTACAGGGAACCCAGACTTATCCATAGCCAAGCAAAGCAAGTGCTCAGGCCTTGAGAAGGCGACATATAACTGCTTCATGAACTTGATTTTTGTAGCGGCTGTTGGTTTCGTAATGTTTTCGGCTAGAATATAGTCAATTAATGACTTTAAATCATTTGAACGGAATTTTGTTTCCAAGACCAACGTAGCAGCATGTGTTTCACCTTTAACTGCATGAATTGTTGCAACTTCATTTTCGATTATTCGTCCTGCAACGTCTGTATAAACCTTGTTAGCGCAGACATTGTTGACAGTATCTGCGAGGGACGTATCACCTTCAAAATAGATAAACTCTTGAATTTGGGTCAAGTCATCCAAGTTCAAATAACTGAATAAAGTAGTGACTGACTGGTTCCATGCACCCTCTGTTATTTCATTTTCAATCAATGACTTAATCAAGATATTAAAGTCAATGGTTAAACCCGATTCTCTCAGGTATTTACGTATATATGTGGTTGAGTATCCAGATTGAGTGCCATCTTGGTGTGATAGTTTAGAATTAGATATTCGACCGCATCTGACAATTCCATCAAGAATTAGACGATATCCTTGATGCCCATCTTTTAGGCGACTCCCTTCATAAAAGTAATGAATAAGTTTGCTTGGCTTAAACGTATTTGTTGAATTCCCCTTATCAAATGAGTTGAGATAGTTACAAATGGTTAATCCATCATCCTTTCTAACACCAACGGCACCGACAGTTTTAATTGGACTTTTACAGTCTGCGGGGACTGCTTGTGCACACAATTCTGCAAAACTCTCAAAAACGTTGTGTCGCGATTTCTCGTCAACCAAAAAAATTGTGTGTAAGACTTGTTCTGGTGCAGCTGTATCTGAGTTCAGATTGATACGGTTGTAACTTAAATTTTTTGCCAGCAGCGCAACAGAATGGTTAAAGCGGTGACTGTCTTCGACTTTCTCTAAGGTAACTTGATTGTAAGTTTGATTTCCCTCTTCCCCACTACTATAAATAGCTTGGTCAGGATCGCCAAATCTTTGGAAGCTAACATTGTCATGTTGGAATATTTCGTTTAGCAATTCATCTTGGAACCTCTGGGTATCTTGCATCTCATCAACAAACACAACGGGGAAGCGAGACTGAAGTGAGCCTTTAATCGATGAATTATTTAGGATGTACTTCCTAGCAAACGCATACATCTCATGATAATAAAAGTACCCATCACTGATTAAACTAGATTTAACAGACTCTAAATTCTGGTAGCTTGCTGATGTTGAAATTCTTCTAAACCCAGGCACGGATAATATCAGCTCACCGTCAATGAGCTTATATTGTAGGTTTTGCAATGAAGATATGTGATTTCGTTCTAGGAAGATTCTAGTTCCTCTAGAGAGAAGGTGCCACCCTTTATTACAACAAATATCGTCGTCAACTTGGTTTACGTTATAACCTTCTGAGCGCAGGTATGGTACCGCAAGGAATCTATTTACAAACTCTTGAATTGTGCCAATAAAATGAGGGTATGACAGTAGCTTTTGACCATCAACACTCCGCTCAAGACGGTCTATTATTTCACCCTTGGCCACATTAGTATGAGTTAGTACGCATACACCTTGGTGCGCTTGTTTCCACTTTTTGGCAATGATGAGAAGCTTGGCTGCCACCATTGTTGTTTTGCCACTACCTGGGCAGGCCTGCACGTCATTGAATGTTTTGATTATCTGTTTTCTTGTAGTATCAAACGTTACATCCAGCTCTCTCTCAACTGTGCGGATATCTATATCATTGATCTCAATCATCTTGTTGCTGCTCCATTTCTAAAGGAAACGGTTCTGTTACATACTCAATAGCATCAACAATATAGGATGGTAACTTTGCTTTTAGATCTAGAGGGCGGTCTTTGTACTTAGATAGGATATCAGCCAGTGAATAACTAACTTCACTTTTCCCATCTCCTTTACCTTCGATAACGCCATACAGCTGGACAGCTCTTATTTGTGCATCAGTATTTAGTGCATCGTAGCCATCCATGCTGTTATTTATCGCTTGGTATAGCTCTTCGCTCAGTCCGTACTTTGCAAGGCAGAACTCAAACGTCCAGTCATTAGATATAAACGTTTTAACTAGCTCTCCATCAAACTCGGACTTTTTAGCTCTTTTTGCATCTACTTCGGCAGGGCTGAGTTCATTAAGCCAATACTTCAAGTTTCCGCCTTTACCACTTGGTTTTGGCTGTTTTTTGGTTTTAAAACCATAATCGTTATCACCAGTATCTTCGGCTTCATGTGGCCACAAATCTAAATCCGTGATACAAGCTACCTTGATAGGTAATGGTTGTGGATTTACTGAGGTAGGGCTGGATCGATAAGCCTTAGCGTAGCGCTTCCTTGATAAACCATTTACGCTTACTAGCGACACTCCATAGTCTTCTAAAGGCCGTCCAAGTAATTCCGCTATTTTGGGGATTAAAACTACCTCTGCAACCCCTTCAACTAGCAATACACCTTTTGCAAAAAACATATTTGCCTTTGTGGAATCCAAAAATTTCTCAAGGAAAACATAATCTTCGTCTTCGAGTGCTGTGCATCCCTTTCTTAGAGGGAAAGCTTGGCCTTCTTGCATTAGGATTAAACTATCTAAGGGGGCTTTTGATGCAAGTACGGGACTGTGGGTGGATAAAATGCATTGTAGTTGGCTATTTTCAGTTCGAAGATAATTAATAAACTTCAACTGTAACTGAGGGTGAAGGTGAGCTTCAGGCTCTTCTACTAGCAACAGAGGGTATTGCTCTTCCTCTTGCTTTATTAGCATTAACTCGGTAGCCATAAATAACAGACTGCTATAACCCAATCCGTGCTTAATACCTGAAGCATCAAGTTCAAGGGTTAGTTTTTCTAAAATGGATTTAAGAGCGAATGATTTTTCTGATTCGCTCATGTCTGCGTAGTCCTTGCTTCCTAACAAACTTAAGACTGGCGTAAATACATTCGCTCTGAATGTTAAAGAGTTCAGCAGGGTAGCTATATTGTCTTGCGCAGTTTGGATTGCGGCGTCTGACTGAATTTCCTTACTTGCATCAGTAAGTAGTTCAATAATACGCTGAGTTGCGCTCGTATCCCCAGCTAAACTGGCGTTACTTCCTAAAATTTGAGATAGCCTAGACGAGCGTCCAGCAGATAGTTCGGCTTCGGCATCACGTAGGGGTTTTAAATAAGTAGCAGCGAGGTACTCACGAAAGTCTCTTTCAATTATAGGGCCATCATTATTGATACCAGAACGGATTTCGGTCTTTATAAATTGAGATTTTTTGAAAGGGTTTGGGGCGAGTTTTGCTGAAAGAGTTATGAATAGAACTGATTTATCAACTCCAGGGGTTACTTCTTCATTTGTTAAATGTTCTAAAAATAAGCCAGACTCGCGTAGGGATAAGTCCTCAAACTTTAACTGGATTTGTAACTCATTTTTGCCATTTAGGAAGTCAGTACTCTTCAGGTTAACCCACTCCGCTGAAGTTGTATCAAGGACGAGTCGAATTGCATCGATAACAGAGCTTTTACCTGCATTATTTTCACCAACAAGTAAGTTTAGTCCCTTGTTGAAGGCCATAGAAAAATTTTCAAACTGTCTGAAATGCTGTGCTTTTAATTCTGATAGATACATAACTTGTAGACCGAACCGATTAACCGATGATTGTTCAGACATACTAACCCAGATCTATGCTAATATCATGTTTTGTAAGTGGTTATATGAGAAAGCACACGTAAGAGTTACTATTTGACGTGTTTGTAGGAACAGGCTCCCACCACCATCTCGCATAAGTAGTAGTATTGGAAATGCCTAAATAAATGAATGATGAATGAGTTAGGCGCTAACTAACAATGGGGCAATAACGATTTAGAGCGTTCACTCTAAGCCGTACCTGGACAAAAATAGTTTAAAGCTTGCGTTCTCAAAATATGAATTGGGATAATTTGGGTTTGGGCAAAGAAAGGCTAAAATATGTCTACTGTTCTTGGGATTTACTACAGCCAAAATCTGCATTTAATGTTTGATGTAGATAATGAGAAAAGTGAACCTGAACAAAAACTAGTACAACAAGTTTGACCACCAACAAGCTATTGTTTTAAAATGGATAAAATCTAGTTTAAGCAAATATTCTGTTGGCTATACAAGGAGAGTTAAGTGAGTTTGAATTACATGGATTTGATGCTTATCGCAAGTGGCTTCATAACTGGCATTGCAGGTTTTATGTCTGGATTTGGCTCAGCAAAAAGAGACTATCCCCCTACATCTGTACCCTTAGGACACATAGAGAATAGGCTAGTAGAGCTAGAATCTTACTTAAGTAATCAAGAAAAAATGCTCAAAAAACAAATATGCAGGAAACCTTTTAATAATAGGCCAATACTTGGTTGGTGGGCTACTCGGCACCTCATTCTTACAAGAGCACTTATCAAGTACTGCGTTAGGTATTCTTGGATTAATAGTTTTATTGTCTTCACTAATTCGGCAAAAATTCAGACCCACTTAAAATCTGCGAGGGCTAGAAGCCGAGCTACAGAATTAAAAAACATATTAAGAACGGCAAGAGATTCTCACAATGAAATTAAACTTAGATTTGAAGGACAGACTAAAAGTTAGGAAAAAGCAGAAAGCAAGTTAGCTTCCTATATTGGTAACCAAATAGCTGTCGTCGAGAATAGTGAAAATCAAGATATAACTGCTGCCAACTCGATTCAATATAATATTACAGAAATAAAAAACTAGCTGCCAAAGAGTGCTCGTAAACAGGCACGTATCTATGCCTAAGCTTGAACTATACTGCCACACAACAGTTTCGCCCAATTGGCTACTCAAGCGAATGAAATACTATGCACTTAATTGATATACATTTTATATCAATAAGGCTACTAGCCATCATCAGAATAAATCGATTTCGGGCACTAAATAGTTAAACGATATAAATTATCTTGACATCGATAATATAAGGTTTTAGGTAGAATTATGACGAAGAAAAGAACTAGAAAAAAAGGATTAAGCCTGCAATCTAAAATTATTAAGCAGGTTGTAGGATTGAAAAAAAAACCGTCAAGTAAAGTTGTAACAGTTGATGGGAAACCGATGACAAACAGAGTTGATCCAACAATAACATTATCAATAACTCGCGCACTTCCAGAGAAAGAGTCATTGCATAAGCTTACCAACATGCTCAAGGAAGAAAGTACTCGAGATCGTGCTGTGGATTGTAAATTCCCCCCTACTTTTTGTATCAAAAGCAATTTTCGATATATGGATTCGATACATGGTCTAGATTTTGATGTTGCATTTGAAGCAACCATTTTGAGTTCGTTTTCTGCTGAAATATCTAGTTTCATAAAGCTTTCTGATGAATATGATATATTATTATTATCTTCGAAACTGGATATCGCCGAACTTAAGCTAGAACAGATATTTAGTGATTTTGGATTTAGTAATTGGTATATTTCATCTAAATTGAATCTTCTGTCTGAAAAAGGTCTACATAGTGAATCAGATGATTTTAGAAATGAAGTGATTGAATATTTCAACTTAAATAAATCAGACAGTCTATCAGAAGTTTACTCAAATTATCCATTTATCAGGTGTGATAAAAGCGTATCTTTTGAAAGATATTCTTTTTCAATACAGCATCAATCAGAAGAGTTTGGAGTTAATGGTAATAACGATATAATTTGTTTCTCCCATTTCTTTTCACCATCAAAAAAATACGACAACTATTCTGATATCATTTCAGAAAACTCGGCCAACAATATAGTAGATAGATACTTAGGTTTTAGACGAATACTTCAGTCAACGTACTTAAATGGTATTAAATTATCAAGACATCTTGATGCCATTAAAAAACTAGTCAACGATATCGATGATAAGCCATTAAAAAATATAGTTGCACTAATAACGAAGTCGAAAATCAATAAAGATAATCATGATGAAGAACTAATTCGTATTTGCGACCTTTATATTAAAGGTAAATACCACGATGTAATAAGCGAGTCTGAAAAATTACTTTCAAAAAAATCAAACTTAGTTTCTATAAATGAAATTTATATAAAATCACTTATAAGATGCGATTTGAAATCTGGACTAAATAACTTACTTGGTATTATATGCAATGAAATCGCAGAGTTATATACTTCTTCAGACAAACGAAAATCAATTATAACGCTACAAAAATATTACCTCCGATTTTATCATACTGATTGGTCATACTTTATAAAGTTGCATTGTGATAAATTTTCTCACAGTCTAGACCAATTTAATACCGAAAAGTTGTATGCATACATAGATATATATAGCTCTTTACTTAATCCATTTACAAAGCTAGATCTTGTAAGCAAGTTGCCTTTAGAGCATATTTCACAGAAAATTTTGTTAGAAGATTATCAAAATAATGATAATTTTGATTTAGTTGATGGCAGCCGTAAGTTAAAAATAATTGGAGATAGATATTACAAAAACGCTAATTTTGATGATGCAATTCCTTATTATGAAGAATTAAGCAGAAATAAAGACTTTCTATTCTCTGAATATGCACAATCAAAATTAATCTCTTGCTATTACAATTTGGGACACTATGACAAAGCAATTCATAGTCTAGCAAGATTAATTATTGATGGAAAAGGTCAGAACCTATTACCAACAAAAGAAGTTTATGATTACATTTACAACGAAGACAAAGATGGTCTAACTGAATTTCAATTAGTGGACAGAGCAATCATATCCAATCAGCACTACAAACTATTAGGTTACAAGGATGGCGAAATTTTAGGCCTCTTATGTGAAGATATATTAGATTCAATGGGAATTGATGAAGCAAAAAACATTCATATACCAGACGGTGATGAATTCACATATTTTTTCAAAGAGGTTCTTTTACCTCCAGCATTAGAGAAAATAGATATATTTGAATCTTCAGAGGAAGTATATATTTTTAGATTTTATATATTAAAGTCACTTTTGTCTAAGTTGGATAATGCTGAACTGAGAGAAGATCTATTTAGAAATTTTGAAAAGTTAATTAAAGAAACTTGTGTCACTGAGTGTGGCGCAGGAAAGATAGAAGTTGACTTTCTTTCAGTAAAAAATAGTTTAACCAAACGCCTTGACAAAACATTCAAGTCAATTAAAGAATCTGAAAAAGAAAAGATTAGCGAGAGCGACTATACCAATGTAACTACGAAAAAGGGCACTGTTATATTGAGCAATAATAGTTATTTTGTATCCGTTTTAGATTTTTATCTTCAAGTTAGAGATGCTTTCACATTAAGTCCAACAAATGGTCTGGACTATTTTCTAAACATGAACATTCGACACGGTGGTATTGTTAACTTATTATGGGGCCCAGCTAAAAAGCACAAACTATCTTATTTAAAAACAGATAAAGGGCATTTCGAAAAAAATAAATATTGGTTTGACCAAAACCCGTATATTTCACCACAAACTCGTAGCGTTTTAGATGATGCATTTAGAAGCTTTTCTATAGGGTTAGATAAGAAAATTCAAGAAATCAAGCATTACATACACATAAATACAGGTGAATTTAGCGATAAAGAAAAAGCTTTTAATTACTTAACTGACCAAGAATTCGTTGAACACTTAATTAGCAACATTTCTAAAGAAACACCCATTGAAGACATTTTAGATTTAATTCTTGATAACTTAGTCAGTTCTACTAATGAATCATTAGATTCGCTTAAGGATTATATTAACAACGACTATAGAAAAAGTATTAATGACTTATTTGACGCGCTCAGATGTGAAATCACAAACTCTAGATACAGGTTTGATGAATTAACAAGAAAAGTAAAGCTTGCTCAAAGAGAAATGAATGAGAAAGTCGATGAGTTAATGGAGTGGATGGCATGGAAAAATGAGACAAGCCAAAGCTTCCTTCTTGGCTCATCTATAGATGCAGCAAAAGAAATGATACTTGAACTTCACCCTAATAGAACATTTGATATCAACGCCCAAGATCTTAATAAACAATTCATTAAAGGTGAGCACTTTAGAAAGTTTGTAATGATTTTTCTAATTTTACTTGACAATACAGTAGTGCACTCAAAAGATGAAGAGCCAATAAAAATAAAAATATGTATTGACATCATAAACAATAAATTAAGGCTGAAAATTGTTAACAAAGTTAACCCTAATGACTGTAGTATTAGTCAAGGTAAAGTCAAAGCCATTAATGAAAAAATTAATTCAACTTATATTGATGATGCAAACAAAGAGTCGGGAAGTGGACTATTTAAGATAAAGAAAGTTATTACAAATGATATCAAATCAAACAATATAATAACGGTTTATCTAGACAATCGAGATTTTGGCGTGGAAATACACTTAGATGAAATAGGGGTTTTTGATGAAACATATTAACTTCCTTATTGCGGAAGATCAATTAGATAAAGCTACTGATATAGTTGATGTTCTAAAAGAAAATTATAAAAATTCCGACTTTGATTACTCAGTTTCATATGCAGGGACAGCAAAAAAAATAAAAAAACTTGATTTTGATATCATTATTCTCGATATGTCTATGCCTAATTTTGATCCAAAGCCTGGAGAAAAACCAGCTCTTAAAGCTTTGGCTGGTAGGGATATCATGGCAAAAATGCAGTATCGGAAAAAATTTGTACCTGTAATCGTAGTTACTCAATTCGATATCTTTGGTCGCCATAGCGATGCAGTAAGCATAGATAAGCTGAGTATTGACCTTAATAATGATTTTCCTAATATTTTTTCAGGATGCGTGTACTACAACACACAAAGTAAGAGTTGGGAAGAAGACCTAATAAAAATTGTAGATGGGCTAACTGATGAGTAAATACTTAATAGTCGAAGATAATCTGGAAAAATTTGGCATAGTAAAAGATGAGCTATTAGGTCTAAAGATTAGTGAGAAAGATATAGAGCATGTGATATCTGTAAATGAGGCAACAAACCTAATGAAGGTTAAAGTCTACTCTATGGTTATTCTCGACTTAAACTTACCTATGACAAAGAATGGAAGAGCTTTAGAAAATGGTGGGATATCACTACTAAAAAAAATACAATCAAGCCCAAAAAAATATAACCTCCCGAAACAAATTATCGGGTTAACATCTTATGAAAACTTAAAGAAGGAACAGCGTTCAAATTTCGAAAATCTTAGTTTTTCTTTATATGATTTTGAATTAAGTGATTGGAAAGTAGTTTTGGCAAATAAAATAGCTTGGGATCAATCATCAAACACTTCAAAAATCCGGGTTGCTGGAAAAAAAGTAATTTTATCTGTTCATGGTATCAGGACTCTTGGTCATTGGCAAAACAAGCTAGAAAGTGCTATCAGTAAGCATGAAGATGATTTCGTCGTTGAAAATTTTAAATACAACTACTTCTCAGCTATTCAATTACTACTACCTAAATATAGAGAAATAGTTATTAGAAAGTTAACGGCAGAGCTAGAAAGGTTATCGGAGCAATATCCTGATGCTCAACTTACAGTGTTTGCACATAGTTTCGGTACTTACGCTGTAGTTAAAGCACTTGAATCACTCCCCATTAGCTGTGACCTAAATATAAAGAAACTTTTTCTCGTTAGCTCTGTTATGAAATCAGACTATTGCTTTAATAATTTAAGTAGAAGGTACTTTATCAAAAATATTTTCAATGAATGTGGATATAACGACAATGTTTTAATTCTCAGTCATTATGCATGCGTTGATATGGGGATGGCTGGAAGGAGTGGTTTTGAAGGCTCGCAAGTTATAAACCGTTTTTATAAAGGTGGACATGACTTTTTCAATCGCGAAAATTGTTTTATAGAAAAATTTTGGGTTCCAACAATCTGTGGCAACGATGCGACTCAGGTTGACGAACGAAAATTTTCATCACTGCGAGAGAATGTTGAAATATTACTTTATACACGTCATATACCATTTGGTTTGTTTTTTACTATCTTAGTCGTAATAGCTGCTACACTTTTCCTGGATAAATAAACTAACCAATTAGATCGAGTTATGTAATCTTTACTAAATAGTTATTTTGCGCAAACGCCAAACAAAGAGTTAACCACCTGATTTTAAATTGATTAAATTAGAATCGGCATTGTCGTTTCTTTGGGTTTTTTAAGTTTACAGTGAAGTAAAAATACTAGTTGACAATCATTACTTTTATTGGGGAAAACTCACATTAGTAGGGTGGGAATGAGTGTTTACTCTAGATGATTTTGGGGTATTTCAAGCCAGAAACCTAACTCTTCAGCCTAAATCGAAGAAGAAAATTATCCAGTGCAGATATGGCTGAAGCCGTCGAAAACAGGGATGTTTTCGTTGAGCCTACAGGGATGTACTTGAGGCGTGCTTCAGCAGTGTCTGCACATACCCCGCCGGAGGCGATTGATAGCTAAGAATCTACAACACAGAATACAGAACACACTTTCCCGTAGCTACTACTTAGATAAAAATGTAATCAAGCCTTCATTCGAAGGCTAACCAACTTTGGGGCATAAACGTGCCAGAACTGATCGGCCTGACACGAGTTTGGACCAAAGCGCGTTAGCCCAAAGCCTGCGCAAAAATGGCGGGGTTTTACGCATGAACCAGACTAGGCAAGTCTGATTCACCAACACGGTTTTGGACAGAAACGTTTTATAAAAGGCTGTGTTTCAATTTACTTTTTAAAAAGTTTACCCTAAATTTACCCCACCAAACGCCATGACAAAAAGAGCCCTGGCATTAATAATTCCATTTTTCATCGGACGTGTTCATCTATTGTGTTAAGAATATTGTTGGCTACCGCCTCGCTAAGGCACCGTTTGCTGCCCCCAGAGCAAAGCACTAACTTGAGCGACGAAAGAGTTTTACTTTGAAGCCTCGTTGGCAAAATACATGGTTAAATGGCAAATTTATCCATTCCCTCCTTAACACTATCGGGGGAATACGCTTGGCCAAGATGAATTAGTTTTTACCTCGTAAGCCTTAGTACCTTTAGGCAGTGAATAAGACTTAAGAAATTCCGTGAGAAGCTCGGCATAAGCGCCACAGGTATTGAACCCCTCTATGTCAATTGCATCGGCATTATTTGTCAATATATAGTAGTGTTGAATGCACGGTTCGGCCCTCATGCTGCCAACTTCAATATAGGCTGGAATATCATTGTTCTTCCCAATCATGATCGACTTATAGTTTATTGGTTTCCATTTTTTCTCCATAAAATACTCTGCAATCCAACGATTATTTTCAGCCTGATAATTGATTCTACTGATATTACTGCCCGCTTTATTGCGAATCATAATACCGTTTAGAGGTATGGTCGAAACCAGTATTCGCGGAGTAGGGTCATATCCTGGAGTTTCTATGTCGCGTATGATGCTATCTTTAGGGTTAACCACTTGATTAGGTACTATCTCGTTTGGGGCCAAATTTTTCCCCAAACTACACCCAACAATAGAAGTTATGATTATTAAAAGGGTCAATAACTTTGAAATAACTGCGTTTATGTACTGCATATTGTCCCCAATATCTTAGGTAATTTAACTTAACGAGCCTGTTGAATTTCGAGAGATAAAAAGCAACCTCGAAATTTATGAACAAACAGCCAAAGATCAAGACGCAAAGATATCATAAAAAAAACCTCTGTCAGGATGATATAACCGAACTAATTTCATATCATTTGAATATTTTATATGGCTAAAAGTAAAAACATTAAAAGCCGACAAAGTACAATTTAAAACTTGCAGATTCAATTTGAATTGAGGTAATAGAAAAAAGGCCGTGAGCTTGGCAGGGATGCCAAGCTAGCTTTCGTTGGGCCATGGACGGCCCATCGGAAGCGTTAGGGCTTTTTGAAAATAAACGAAGCGGGAAACAGATGAGGTTTAAAGCTGGATCGATCCCCATCGAAAATTATGCGCTTTTCAGCATTTTTCGTCTGGGGCGCTGAGGGTTTCCAAAGGGGCGCAAGCGTTTTGCCCCTTTGGTCTGGTGTGGGCGAAGCGCCACGACGTTAGTGCCGCAGGCCATATTTCCAAACAAACTTTGGGGCATAACTGAGTCAGCGAAGATCTCGCTGACTCAAAGATGGACAAAACCTTGTTACAAATTACATAAGACCGAGACGTTTGGGATAACTTCTACTAATGTAAAGTATCGAAATAATCTCCAAAGTAATGGTCAGTTTCACTCATCCACTACAATATATAGATGTGATAAATAGCCACTTAGTCGAGTGGCTATATTTTAGATAAGAAGAGGCTAAAAGTAGTTCAGCTTGCGTATACGGTAAATCAAGCGTAGAAGCTACCATTTGCTTTAACTTCAATCGATTTGACGTTATCTATTAAATCTTCGAATGAATAGGGCAGTTCAGCCTTAGGAAACATATCTGCCATGCTTTCCCAATCCTTTTTATACTTATCCGTCATATCTGAATTCTGAGGGGTAAGCATTAAAGGTCCCTTCAAGGCTGTTGAGCATGAATCAGCGTGCCATTTGTAGTAGACATCACAAAAGTTAACTACAACCTCGAACAAGGCTTTATTTGTACACCAATCTGGGTAACTGGAGTCAATTTCGATAATATCATACAGATGTCGAGCATGTTTATCAGCCAAGGATTCTTTCACATGGTTCGTGTGTATTGCGAACATCTTTTCTAAAATTGTTCTTTCAGGTGACAAGGTTAAAACATCAAAACTCTCATCTAAAAGCTCTGGTATAGCCTCGCCCAACATATGGTTTATTTTAATGAATTTGTCTGGATGATTGTCAGAACGGCCTCCAGTTTCGAGCAAAACTCTTTGTTGAGCAGCACTTCCATATTCATCTTCGTTTAGAGCTTTAGGGTAGTATATGGCGATGTTAAGTGGTGCATCAGACTCAATTTCAATTTTGACTTCTGAATCCAGTGCTTGTAAATGTTCAGTAAGTTGGTTAATCAGCTGTTTTTTTATTAATTCTTCAGCCTTTGTATCGATTGCAATAGCTTCAACTTGTCTGGCTCTTCTACTGGTAAATCTCACTAAATCGATAGGCTGACAACCAAGGAGGTTTAAAGAAAAAGATAGGTCGATATCCTCAGACATTCTATTAATTAGGCCGTAGCCTTTAGAAAGACTAGTCCCACCTTTAAAGAGAAATGGCTTATCACATTTCTCAGCAAAAGTAGGTGCAATCTTTGTGTAGAGGATGTTTAAAATCTGTGTAACCCAAAAATCCTTCTCGATTATGTATGCAGGAAGTTTACTCTTATGCTGTTCCTCTGCAGCCAATAATGCTTCACGTTTTTCAGAAGCTGGTAGTGCTAAATATTTGCTCAATTTAATGTCCTATTTCCTTTTTGGCCCAATTCATTGATGGCGGAAGAGCCTGCAAAAATTTTTGTCTAACATTACAGCTTAAGGTTTTGTTAAAACGTGAAATGTACAGACTTCCATAATCCGAGAATCTGTCCTTGCCTATGTAATGTAGCGCACTCCAAAATATAAAAGCTTGTTTCTTCTGCGCTTTATCGCTGATTTTTAAGTGCTTCGAAAAATGATCAAGTGCTTTACTATATTCGATTTTTATATTGACGGATTTAAGATCTGCTCTGACACGCTCTGTCATCATATAACTCCTAACCATTGGGAGCTGTGTTGATAAACCTAAAGCGTTGACAGCGGTTGCACCTGATACTACGAATTCAGCATGTTTTTTTCGGCTGAGAGCTTTTATCAGTTCTTGTGTATCTACAGGCAGAGTGCCGAAACGGCTTTTTTGAGGTTTGTAATAGACTCCACGAGATAAACGTTTGACTAACTTCATGTCAACACAGCGACTTAGTGCAGTGACCGCCGCTCGGTTTGATTCAAGGTTTGAACTTTTCATGAAATCATCAAGCGTGAATACACGACCATATCGCTGGTGCATTATATAGCTGGTTACTTGCTGTGATACTGACATTAAAACCTCCTCAATTGCTTATAGCAGTATACTGATTTTGTAACTTATTGACACCAATTAAGTGTTAAAAAAGTAACCTATTGACACTACGCATGCTTAAAGTATGAGGTTTTAACAGTCGGACCTTAATAATTCGCTGAAAAAATTTACCTTATGCGTCAATAATCTTGAACGTTTTGATTAAAATGGTTATCCAATCCTCATTACCCATTTAGCTTCACCTGTAGTTTCCATGTTCAATTTTCGACTTATTGTCATCGATAAAAGAACAACTTCCTTGATGAAAGTTGAATTAGATTTAGTAGGGTAAAAATACGTCCACTGAGTTGTGTAAAGCATTTACTCTGAGTAACTTTGGGGCAGAAATGTGTTAGTCCTTAACCGGCTTCCTCACCAAAATTGCCAAAAAATATCAAACTATATTATAAACGCACAGTATTTTAGTCTTAAAATTTCTTTAAGTTTACGCATTGAAATAGGTGCCGTTGGCATGGTCATTCTCATCATCAAAAATGAAAAGAATAACGGTTAAAAACACCTACTGGGTAGACAAAAAGTACAAAAAATGAACTGTACTATTCAAGCCGATCACTCAATACTATTTTGACTGAAAAGTGATCGGCATCGATGGTATTGAGTGATCGCGATGGATGGTATTAGGTGATCGCGATGCATGAGAATATGCATTAATTAATCAATAAAGCGATACGATTGATTAAGCATAATTTAGATAACTCGAAAGAATCTGTGATTTAAACGAAGACAATACCAGCTCATTAACTTTTTTTTTGCTCCCAAGTTGATGAGTGTTGGTGTCGAGAGTATCAAAATCAAGTCCTGTACTAGTTTTATTATCGTTAGAAGATGAAGATTTTTTGGGCAATTCCTTAGGTGTTGAATTATCTATGCTGTCCAGTAAATGAGCTGATTTTTGATAGGTGTAGGTTCCAGGTACGGCTTCATCTAATCGCTTTGCATATTCAACTAATTTTGGCTCTGCTAGCATGAACATATATGCAAAATGACTTTGCGTTTGTGTTACGCGGAGTATCCTTCCTAATATCTGTCGAAAGTAGAGCTCAGTAGTGACATCTGTGAGATTGCAGCAAACTTGCAGTCTGGGTATATCTGTTCCTTCACTTATCATCGCGATGCTGATAATCCATTCCGATTGATTATTTTTGAAATACTCAATCAATTCTGGTGAGTCATCTAGCCTGCACGATACTAGGGTTGATTCTTTGTTGAAGTGACCAGATAGAATAGATTGAATTTGCAAAGCATGAAGGTATGACGACGCAACGATTAAGCCACCTGCATTGGGTGAGCTGTTCCTAAGACTATTTAGTTGCTCAACACTTTGAGACAACAAATGTTTGATTACCTCTGGATGTTTAATTACGGCTTGATAGCTAACATCGCCTTCTTCTAGAAGGTTTTGTAGATTGTCATATGTTTGAAGTTGTTGGTTTCTCTTTACCACAACATGTTGAAGATCAATTGCAGTTATTTGTGGCATACGACATACATTATCTTTAATGGCTTCAACAATGTCGTATGAAAAATCACACAAAATATTACCTTCAGGATCGGTATATCTTGCGAAAGGGATTGGGAGAGTATCGGTACGCCAAGGTGTACCCGTTAACGACAATGTGTAAGTGGCTAAGTTTTGGATTGTTACGAGTAACTGCATTCCCCAAACATTTGAGGGTGAATCACCGTCGCCTGCACAATGATGTATTTCATCAAAAATAACTAAAACTCTGCTATTACTTAAATCACTAATTAGTTCGGTTGTATTGATTAAAGAGTGGTAGGTTCTCGATATCCCTAAAGCCCCTAAACGGCCATTAAATTTTCTATGTAATACGTGTTCAAACGTTTGCTCAATGCTTTGGCAAACTATACGTGATGGTGAAAAGCAGACGACATAATCCACTTTATTATTGTCGATGAGTGATTTAGCAATATGGGCAGCTGTTATAGTTTTACCCGCACCAGGACAAGCAAGCATGAGATATCCAGTTTGTTGGGTATAGGTTTCAGTCGCATGTTTGATACAGCGATTTTGCCAGTCTCTTAACATGTCATGTTGTCTTCTATTTCAGTAGCCTTAATTATTTTGTTGATAGCATTAAGGCGGCCATATAGGTCTGATGCATGATCTCTGGTCTTGTTAAGCAGTGACAAAATGGTTTTGTTTTGTTGAGGAAATTGTTCTAGGTAATCTTGATAAGCTTGGATTTCACCTAGTACCATCTTCAATTCAGTACTTGTCTTAGTTTCTTCTGTTATTAATTCATTAGTGGATACGCTTTTTTTAGCCTGAGTTTTAGTTGTTTTCTCATGCTCATTTTTTTGTAAAATTGCGAGAAGTTCGGGGAGAATTTGATAAACCCGTGCATTGTTTTTGCCTGTCGCAATGATTAAATCTTTTGTTGTTAGGACATGAATATTTCTTGCAACCAAGCGCTGCGCTTGGATCTTCGATAATTTAAATAGATTTTCTGCTAATTCAATAAGTTGTTTCCTGCCTATTGAGCTTCCCTCAACCTGTATTAATAGCTTTCTGAATTTTTGGTTCAAAGAAATCGTTTCGTTAATCATGTTCCGATCTTAAAAAATTAAAAACTTAGGATTGCTAAGTATACAGAAATAAGTAAAACTTAGACAATCTAAGTATGAGAGATTTTTATGATGAAAATAAAGTGCATAACAACCCAATTCCAGATCGCCTTAAGCAGGCTCGGAAAAAACTCGGCATTTCACAAAAAGAACTTGGTGTAAGAGTCGGTATGGATGAAAGTTCTGCCAGTGGCCGAATGAACCACTATGAGAAAGGTAGGCATGTACCTGATATTCAAACGCTTAGAAAAATGGCGGGTGAATTAAAAGTACCTCTTAACTATTTTTTTTGTGAAGATGACCATAGTGCAGAGTTGGCTATTTTAATCGCTTCGTTAAGTGATGAAGAGAAAAAGTCGTTAATAGAATCGCTTAATCGCAGTGATTGTGAATAACTAAAATCTTCTAAACCGATCTCATTTAATGAGGTCTGTTATGATTTTGCAATTTCCTATAGCACATGATGATGAGTTGCTAGTTAGCATTTTAGCGCGCTTTGTTTCAAGGCAAGGATTAAGAGATGATAAAGTCGCGTTAGACGTTCTTTTCGGATCTAGAAATATTATTCCTTCTGCTCTCTTACAAGGGCATGTTCAAGCGTTGTTATCTCATGTCGACCATATCTGGTTAATAAGTGATAATGAGGTCATTCAACGACATTCTATACTTCCTTTTTTTCAATCGTTTGTTGAGCCATCGCGTATTCAGGATGTGCGTTATAGCTTGATTTATAATGATAAGTCGCATGTTATGACAAGCATTGGGGTGAATGCTTCAAGTACTAAGTGGCCTCGTTATTATCGATATTGTCCAGAGTGCGTAGCTGAAGATCAGGAACATTTAGCTTATTCATATTGGCGACGGCTATTTCAGCTTCCTGGGGTAATTGTATGCCCTAAACAAGCATCAGTTCATTCGAGAAAGAACTAACTGTTTTGTGCCTTGTAATCACCCAAGATTGAAAGAAAAGGGTAAAGTGTTAAGCGAAGATGAATACAAGAGCAAGTGGGTAAATCGTTTGAGGGAAAAGCTGAACGAAACCCTTGAACAGAAAAGGTAGGGAGTTTTAGTTTGTGTTTGTAAAACCGATCGAATAAAAAGATCAAACATTAGCATGTAAATGACCTTAAATCGTGTAGTTTTTTGATCAAACTATTATATAAACGCACAGCAAAGGCTTAATGTCCGCAATTGGCTAGCTGAAGAAGTCTCTAATGGTCACTAGCTTAATGTTAACAAAGATACGTTAGCTGACATTCCTATATCTATTTTAAATCTATATTGTAAGCCAGTTTTGATGAGCCACTACAATAGTGATTGGGTGACATGGATTGTACAGTTACTTAGAAAAGTATCCTATTAACGTTTATTATCATCCAAAACTGTCCTCACTATTTAGAAAATAGAGTTGAAATTTAGTATCCCTCTATAAAAAAGGTGATTTTTACACAGGATACATTTAATTCTTATAAGTCGCATTCTATCTAATATTTATTAGTATCTCATTTCTATTTTTCATATTAATTGATAGGTAATGCCGTGATTTACCAGCTGATGACCCTGTTAGAAAACTGTCATGTATTAGGGGATATCGTATTTGCCCCTTTGGCGAACCCGCTAGGTATTAACCAAAAAAGTGGTGAGTTTACCTTAGGTCGATTTGACCCCATTACAGGGGTTAACTGGAATCGTGAATATTTAGATCATAAAATCGACATAGCAGCCTGGTATAAACAGCATCAAGATTTACCTAATGACGAGCTGATTAAATCGTTTAAAGCGACGCTAACAGAGGCTTGTCATACCAAGCTACAACAGCCTTGGGGCATCACCACAGGTCACCGTTTAGCGGTGAATTTACAATCTTTGGCTCACAGTGCTGATATTGTTTTAGATCTGCACACTGGGCCAAAATCCTGTAAACATTTGTACTGCCCAGAATACGACATGGACTCGGCTAAATTTTTCTCCATACCTTACAGTTTGATCATACCTAACAGTTTTGGCGGCGCCATGGACGAGGCGGCTTTTTGTCCCTGGTGGCAACTCACTGAATATGCGGCCAGTCAAGGCCGTCATTTCGATGTGCCTGTGGCAGCTTTTACTCTTGAACTTGCTAGTCAAGAGAGGATTGATATGGCTGATGCGCTGGTCGATGCTAAAGGTATTATGGCGTATTTAAGCCATCGAGGTGTTATTCAAGAAACTGTTCAACCTGCTGAAATGCCGCGTTATGCATGTTACTTAAAGGATTATAAAAAATTTCATGCACCGCAATCTGGCATGGTCGAGTATTGCGCTAAAGTGGGCGAGCCATTATTGGCTGGCAATGCGTTGGTGAATATATTACGTTTAGATTTATATGGTTCAGACAAGGCGTTTACATCGCTGAGTTTAGATAAAGACTGCGTGCCTATTTTGCACTTCGCCTCGGCGTCAGTGCATCAAGGGACAGAGTTGTATAAAGTGATGACCAATGTGTTTGAGATTTAAGTTTGGTTTTCTTTTGCGGCCTAAACGGCCGAGGCAAGTCGTGGTATTTGACTTGATTCTATAAAAAGAGAGGAGCAACATTGCTGGATTCCATCCTGTACAGGCCAAAAGGGAATAAACAGCAATTCCCTCTTGGAACACTCTGCCGGCCCAGACTAAAAATGCTGAAAGCGCATATTTTCGATGGGGATCGATCCAGCTTTTAGCTGTTTTTACAGTCTGCACAGGCCATTATCAAAAATCTCTATCGCTTCCGATGGGCCGTCCTTGGCCCAACGAATGCTAGCGTGACATTCATGCCTAGCTCACGGGTTCTAGGAGTAAAGATTCTCGATGTCCTCAATTCAAATGAATCATTCAAAGATTCACTAGATTTATCTTCATATTTTACTTTTGATAGTCGTTACGAGTGGAGCTAAATCGAAGAGATGAAATTTCAGGTGCAGATGATCCAGCGAGTATCCAAAACAGGGATCTTTTGGTTAAGCCCGCAGGGACGTGCTTGGGGCATCTCGCTGTATTATCTGACTAAAGGTCGCTCTTTCACATCCATGTGATCGCGACATTCAGTTCATCCTGAACATTCCTGCAGCAGGTAATTGATTAACATGAATTATTGGTCACAAAAATTACCCGTTAAAAAATAGCGACAAATATTGAAAGGCGCATTAAGCTTTATACTGTTCGGGTTATAGTTCATTAATAACGCTAATTAAAACCAGTGTTTTTAAAGTTGGCTTCTATTAAAGCCTGCGCAGGATTGGTTATGCACTTTATGAGTTGATGTTGTTGAATACAGCCTCAACTCACTTCAATTAGCTTTTTAAGATTTCTAGTGGCATACGCAGCATATCATCGCCAGTGCCGGCTACCATCCAAATGATCGCGACTAAACTTCCTACGGTAAGCAAATACCAAACCGTTGAAAAGATCTGTCCATAACGGTCAAGCGGCAGTAAATGACTGTGATGACGTCCTCGCCATTCGAAAACGATTTCTAAACTGCCAATAAGCAATAAAAAGCCTAATAGGGCTAATCCTAAACTGTAACTGATGTACACCCCAATGGCAGCGCCTGCGATACAGGCGACTAACCCTGCAAGGCTGTTCATTGAAAAGCTGATGCTTTTTAAAATATGACCGCCGTCTAGTGGTAAAATAGGCAATAGATTAAACAGGTTGAGTAAAGCGTTAAAGGCGGCTAAGCCGGCAAAGAAAACGTTGCCGGTGATCCAGTAAGCTACCAAGCAAGCGATAGATAAAAACAAACCAAATGTTGGCCCCATGATGGAGATAACCACGTCTTGCCAGCGGGTGTTAATACGCTCATCGCTTAAGGCTAAACCTCCCATAAATGGAATTAAATAGATGCCTTTGGTTTTCATTCCGAAGTGCTTCATGGCTTTGATATGGCCATACTCATGAAATACCAAACAGGCAATAAGAGCGAGTGCGAACTCGATAGAGAATAACCATGAATAAGCTGCCACGCTGGCACCCGCTAACAAGGCTTTCACCACCTTAGCGCTTTTTAATAGTTTAAAACCTAATGAGGCTAAGCCCACTATGCTGATTTTGTTGGCTTTGGGTGTTGGGATTTCAGGTACTTGTTGTTCAATATCTTTAGTGGTGCGCTGTCCTTGACTAACCTGTTCTTCATCAATTAATACACAATATTGAAGATTAAATGGCTGCCATTTAACGTCGACTTCAAGACGGACGGGAATTTTTTTTAGGTGAGTTTCAACTAGGGTGTCAGTTTGGAGCGGTTGTGATAAAGCCTCATCTGAAGGGGGCGACGATGGCTGTAAGGTTAACTCAAATTGATGAATATTAAATACTTGGTTATCTGGTGAGGCTGATTTTTGCGATACCAGTTGATTGTCCCAGAATAACTGTTGCCAACCTGCCATTGAGCCTTCTAAACGTAACCGTTTACCCAAACACTCAATATTTAATAACTCCATGCACACTCTCAAGCTCACTCACTAAAATTAGCCCTATTTTGCCAGAGGGTTAGCAATAGCTCAATCAATCTAGCTGATCTATTATCGCAAAACCTTGTTCGAAGCTGGTAAACATCAGCTTACTGCTGCAGCAATGCCCCTGTAATTGAGCAAATTGTTGTACTACAGGGATAAACTGGCTGACGGTTAACTTACCAGAGGGGGTAAGACTGTGCTGATTTGCTTGCTGACAAAATGAATAGCTTTGGCCGCTACTGTCAATCAGTAGGTCTTCGGTCACCAGATGGATCGCATCAGTGATAAGAAAGTCTTGCCACGCTTGAGGGGTGTTTATGTAGATGAGCTCATCGTGCAAATGCAGTTGCACGATGGCTGGCCAGTGGACATTATCCATGGCTGTGAACACACTTAGCAGGATAATACGTGTTCATAACGTTAGTGGCTTCCTGATTTACTTGCTGTAGTCATAACTGATTTCAGCATTAATGTTTTTTACAACACAAGGGCCGTGCTCACGTTGAGTACGGTTTTGGGCATTACCAATATGCACCTCAACGTTGGCGAATATATTTCGGCCTGCTTTAATAAAATATTTATCGTAATAATCTTCGACTTCATTTTTAATTTGTTCGAATTCAATTTCTTCTTTCAAACGTTCAGCGGCAATCTGATTTTTTTGATCAAGCATCATTTTCACTTGCTCAATCATCCCTGCATCATTTTGCCATTCTGTCTTGGGTGGTAGTTTTCTTAATCTTGATTCGATATCAAGCCCAGCGACAACTAATTGCTTAACACTTTCATCTAATGCTTTTAAGCTTTGCTTTAGTTCTTGTTGTTGCATACCACAGAATAATTCGGTTTTTGTTCCCGCCGTTGCACCAAAGGCAATAGCATGAATACCTTTAGCAGCGGTTGCTTTACCGCCGACTAAGTCACCCCGTTTACCCGTTGCATCACTGACGGTAATAGTGCTGCCAGATTCTGAGTGGCTATGTAATAATTGTTTAGTGACTAGGATTTCACCCTGGGCTTTTAACTCAGAATATTGCACAAACTGAGCACAAATTTGTCCCTGAGCTGAAATTTTGGTGCTTAACTCATGGTCTTTAATTAATCGGCCAATGACACCTTTACTGACAATAACGTCGCCCTCAGCTTCAAGGGTGGCGGAGTCGACAAAGCCCATTACGGTAATATCACCGCTGGACTTCACTTCCATGCCTTCGTGCACATCACCCGTGATTAAAATACTGCCTTTAAAATCGACATGACCGTATTTTACATCGACATTTTTAATTTGTAGTACGTCATCAACTTGCATGCCTTTACGGTTTTCTACCGGCTGACCCGATACAGTGGCGATCAGTTTATTGGCATCGTTAGGATGCAAAGCGGTACCATCACCGGGGATCATTAACTGATCTTTGCCGGGGATTTGGTTTAAGGTATCACCATGCACGTTATAACCCGCTACACCATCGGTAGCTGGCTTTTTAATCATTAACACATCATTGGGTTTAACGGTAACCTGCGCGCCGAGGTTTCGCATATCGACAGAGCCATCTTCGCGCTCCTGAGGTTGCAATAGTCTTTCTCGGGCTAACGGGACTTTCCGGGTTAATATGGCGTGTTCGCCATTAACAGGAGCTTTGCCCGTGGCAATTTCACCTTCACAGCTTTCGCCAGGCGGTAAAATATCTAACCTTTGCATCAACGCCATGATTTTAGGCTTACTTAAGCCCATTTTAATTTTATGGTTTTTAAGGGTGTTCAACACATCAGCTAATACAATGTCTTTTCCACCCCATGCAGAGGTGATTGTCATTGATGCATGCATTTTGTCATCGCTGACTTTAATATTGATCGTGCCATCTTTACGTTCAGCAATAGTGAAAAAAAGTTCGTGTTTACCAGGATTTTGACCACAAAGGGCGTTAACTTCGTTGACGGCTTTATCAATAGCTGGGGTGATCGGAAATAACATCGCAAATTCAGGCTGCTTAAGTAACTGAGTGACATCCTCAGTTGAAATCGGCCCGTGAGTATTTGGGGTAAGCCTCAGCTCGACCTTTGATAGGTCTGCACTTAATACGGCAAGAGTAGGTTCTAACATAACATCCTTTGTTTATTGTTTTTATTTGAGATATTAGGTTTGATAAATATCAACATAGCCTAAATCTAGCCGAATTCAGCTTGATAATCCAGCATCAATGACTGTAGCGGGCTGTAAAGTGTGTCCTTTAACCTAGCTTTCAGGTTCAGAGTTTTTGAAAGTACAATTTATACTTGTTGTTTTCCGCAGGCACTATGACTGAGCCAAAAGCCTTGGCAATGTTATCGGCATAGGGTAAATGTCTATTTGCCACAATTTGCCAAACCCCTTTGGGATTTAAACGTGCGGCGCTTTGGCTAACAAACGCATTGGCGATAGCAAAGGTACTGTCTAAACCATCATGAAAAGGTGGGTTAGAAATAATGCCGTCAAACTTATCGCTAATTTGGTTAAACCCGTCCGATGGGTACACTTTAGCCTGCATGTTGTTGGCGTTTAAGGTCAACTGACATGATGCCAGTGCCATTGCATTGATATCGATACATTCAATGTTCAGGTCCGGGTATTGTTTGAGTAATGCCACGGTAATTACGCCTGCGCCACAGCCAAAATCTAATACACGCCCGCTTAATTTTGGAAGGTGAGACAGCAGTAACTCTGTGCCAAGGTCGAGCTTTTTCTCGCTAAATACCCCAACAAAGTTACAAATAGTAATATCACCTTGCGGAGTCGTTAAAGTATATTCGCTGATCCAATCTTGCATCACTAATGTAGGCGCAGAACGGGTTAAAAAGGCCCGATATAGTAAACTGTGTCGCGCATTATCAAGCTTGGTTGCAGGGCTGAAAAAATCGGGCAGTAATTTGCTAACAGATTTAATCCCGCCTTTGTTTTCACCGACGACAAGTAATAAACCGTCGTCACTAAGATGAGTGGCTGCTAGGGTAAATAAGTATTCTGCTAAGGGCTTGGCTTTAGGGAAATACACTATGACAGCATCAAATTTTTCACCATCAAGCGTGTCGGGTAATTTGTGGCCAAAGTAACAGCGCAGGTTGTCATTTGCTAAAGGTGCTAAGGCCAGGTGATGGTGAAAGTCTAACGCCAAGGCGGTAACCTGTTTGGCGCTTTCGAGGCACTGCTGCGCTAACGTATCGGACTCATAATTAATGATAAGCAGGTTAAGACCGGCAAATTCGTCGCTGTTTCTTAATATTAATTGAGATGGATTTGTTAACACGTTGACCTACTATCAGTTTTTTAGCGGAGCCGTTAAAAAATTTGAAGCGACAGGGGTCGCTTCAAAGGTAATCTTATGTGGCTAAATTTAGACCATATAATCATTCATTCTACTTTGCTAGCAATCATGTTGCGTTACTGCGCAGATGAGGGCAGTAAGCTAAAAATCTTGTTGGCAATATCGGTATTGTCTTGATGGCCTGAAAATAGTTTTGCACCAGGGCCAGCAGCAAATACTTGCACATCATCGCCCGTGTGACCTTCTGTTGTCCAACCGGTATTTGAATAGATGTCGATAAGCTTACGTAAGGCAATCGCCATGGCTTCATTACCTTGCATACGGGCATTAGTCAGTGTGGCAAATTCTTGAATTTTTGGTTCAAACCCTAATAAATTTGTCACTATCGGCTGCCATTCCTGTGCGGCAATCGCTTGCGCGGCAATCATGTCTGGGCTGGCTTTTACCTGATGTAATACTTCCGGCTTCCACACATATTCACCGTTAGCACCCACAGATAACCCTCCTGTATTATGATCAGCGGTGACTATCATTAAAGTGTCTTTTTGCTCGCGCACAAATTGCTCAACCACCTCGATACTGTGGGCAAAGCCATCCATTTCAGCCATGGCGGTAGCGATATCGTTACTGTGTCCAGCCCAGTCAATTAAGCTGCCTTCAACCAATAACACGAAGCCGTTTGGGTTTTGAGACAGTAATTCGAGTGACTTTTGTGTTAGTAAACTGAGCTGATTAGCTTGTTTATCATTGATTACCCAAGGTAATTGTACGTCTGCGAATAAACCCAACACCTTAGGTGTGGTAACTGAGTCAAGTTGGCTCATTTCTGTGATGTGCTGGTAACCTTTCGCGGTGAACTTGTTGAGCAGTTCTTCTGAAAAATAACGTTGTCCCCCCCCTAAAATGACATCTGCGTCGGTATCAAGATAGCGCTCAGCAATTTCCGTGTAGTTTTTACGGCTTTCACTGTGGGTTAAAAAAGCCGCTGGTGTGGCGTGGTTAACTTGTGAGCTGACAGCGACACCCGTAGATAATCCCAGTGCTTTGGCTTTTTCAAGTAAGGTGGCAAGTTGACGTTTTTCTACATCAACACTGATCGCGCCATTGTAACTTTTAAAACCGGTTGATAACGCTGTTGCCGCCGCGGCCGAATCAGTTACATAACCGCTGACTCTGGCAGGATAGGTGCTGGCCATGCCAACCAGAAGGCGGTCAAATACTGTTTGCTCAACTTCTTCGGTTTCAGGATTATCTTTATAGTAACGGTATCCCGAGGTGTAAGCGGGCCCCATTCCATCGCCTATCATAATAATGATATTTTTAGGACGAGATTGAGAAATGTTTTGCGCATTGTTTGCCATTGCAATCGCCGCTGGCGTACTTGCTAAAGCTTGCTTTTGTGTTGCTAAATCATTGTCATTAGCGTCAGCATTTATGGCAACGAATTGGCTACATGCCAAAATGAATGCAGCAATAAAACCACGGTAAGTGTTTAAAAACAGCATGAAAATTCCTGATTATTAAGCGTTGTTTACACGAGCCTCGATGGCATCCATCAGCATTCCGGTAATGTCTACGTCGAATGCGGCTTCTATTTCACGTATACAGGTTGGGCTGGTTACATTTATCTCGGTGAGTTTATCACCAATCACATCTAAACCGACAAATATTAAGCCGCGTTTTTTTAATTCTGGGCCCAGTGCTCGGGCAATTTTCCAATCACTTTCTGATAAGGGTTGGGCAACGCCGCTGCCTCCTGCCGCTAAATTACCACGGGTTTCTCCTTTCATCGGAATGCGTGCCAGTGAGTATGGTACCGGCTCACCGTCAACCACTAAAATGCGTTTATCACCTAAAGTGATTTCAGGAATAAAAGCCTGAGCCATAGCGTATTGTTGGCCGTGGTTGGTTAAGGTTTCAATAATCACGCCCACATTGGGATCATCTTGCTTAATTCTGAAAATAGAACTGCCGCCCATGCCGTCTAACGGTTTGATGATAATGTCAGACTTTTGTTGGTGAAACGCACGAATGCGTTTGGCATCTCGGGTAACGATGGTTTCTGGCGTGAACTCTGAAAACCACGCAGTGAACAGTTTTTCATTGGCATCACGCAAGCTTTGCGGTTTATTGACAATAAGTGTGCCTTCCTCTTCGGCACGCTCAAGCATGTAAGTTGCATAGATAAATTCAGTATCAAACGGCGGGTCTTTACGCATTAACACCACATCTAGGTCAGATAAAGGGGTATCTGTTGCTTCGCCCAGCTCAAACCATTTAGCTGCATCATTGTAAACGGTTAACGGGCGCATATTACCCATTGCTTTACCGTTAACCATCGCCAAATCTTGCATTTCCATATAGAACAACTGGTAGCCGCGAGATTGGGCAGTAAGTAACATGGCGAAGCTTGAGTCTTTTTTGATGTTGATGTCGCTGATTGGGTCCATCACGATGCCGAGCTTGATCATGTAGATATCCTTAAAATGTGATTATGTTGTTGGGTGTGAGCTGGGCTCATTAACCGATATCACCAAATTTGAGTTGTAATGCCGTTATTGCCGTGAGTGCAGCAGTTTCGGTGCGAAGCACTCTTGGGCCTAACAATACGTCTGTAAAACTAAATTGTTCAGTCATGCTAATTTCTTGATCCGATAAGCCACCTTCAGGGCCGATAAGCAAACGCACTTTATTGTGTTGGCCTAATTGGGTTAAGCCATTAATACCGTGAGCGGCTCGCGGATGTAAATTCAGCTTTAATGCCTGGGTTTGTTCTTGGCACCAATCTATTAAATCCATTGCTGGGCGCACCTGTGGCACAACACTGCGGCCCGATTGTTCACAAGCACTGATAACAATTTTTTGCCACTGTTGGATCTTTTTCTCTAAACGTTCGCCACTAAGCTTAACACCACAGCGTTCAGAAAATAACGGGGTAATAGTGGTTACGCCTAACTCTACCGATTTTTGAATGGTAAAGTCCATTCTATCACCGCGAGAGATGACTTGCCCGAGGTGTAAATCTAATGGTGACTCGGTTAAATTCGCCGTTGCAGATAAGACCTTTACTGAGACATTTTTCTTACTGGATTGAGTTATTTCAGCTAAATAATCATTACCATCACCACAAAAAAGGCTGATTTGATCGCCTTCATTCATGCGTAACACTCTGCCAATATGCGCTGCGCCATCTTCATCTAAAGCAACAATTTGACCGATATTTAAGGCATCAATCGCTTGGTAAATCTTTGGGATTCTCATAGGTTGCGTTATCCGAGCTGAGTGTTATTAGTTAAAGCCTAGATTCTGACATTGTTTGTAGACAAAATCATTATGATTGCCTTGCGCATTAGCAATTAACTTATCACGTTTACATTCATTTTTATCCACGGGGTACATTTTATCCCATGCTTGGAAAAGTTGGCGCTGGCTAGATGAAATTTGTAACTTGTATGATTGCTGCATATAAAAGTAGGTTCTGGCAATCGCGCCACGACTTTTTGCTGGTGGCTGCACTTTTCTACCTTTGAAGTCTACAATCATGTCACATTGACCGTATTGGTCGGCTTTGCCATTCCATTGACTAAAACGAAAATTACTGCGATCGCCGTTCACTTCACCAATGGCTGGAGTAAGGTTGTGTAAGTCGGATTCCATTTTGTTAAACTCAGGGCTGGTTTTACCACAATTTTTACGCCCACCTTGCTGCCAGCATTGCAGTTGATGACCAAATTCCCACGCTGGAACTACGTGTTCCCATTCAATACGGTTGGCGCGAACTTGCTGCTTACGCACTTGATAGCCGCACTTTTCCAGTTCTGGCTGCCATACTTTACCGGCTATGGTGATATCGCAACCACAGTAAAAGCTCTGCAAAGGCAAATTATTTTGGTAGATCTTGCGGATCATTTTTTTAGCCTGATTAAAACTCGTTGGGTGTGAAGCAGAGTGAGCGGTAATAGGAGCAATGAAAACACATAGCAAGCTGCAAAATACGATTGAACGCATTTTGATAGTTGGAAAAAGCATAATAGCGCTGACCTTAAATATGATGAATTCTGCAGACTCAAGCGGCTAAAAGACACAGCTTGTCTGTCATTTTTGCGTGATGGTAAGGGATACTTTCGACTGATGCAATGATGGGGGATGAATTCTGCTCAATATTGATTTTAAGGCTATTTATTGAGCCGTTAATGCGAGGAGATAGTCATAACTACTGGTTTACTTGAAATGAATAAAATAAACAGTACAAAAAGTGTCATGCTGATATTTGGCAGTAAACTATACATAAATGTCGATTTAAAATTGTGAGACTCGAACGATTTACTTTTTAAAATAAAAATAATTGAACTGATAAATGAAATGCAGATATAAGCAGATAGCCCCCAATTTTCAAACATAAATTCAAGTGGAAAACCATGGCTTGAAAAAGTGAAGGCGATTAAGACTGCAGCGACAGGAATTAAAAATATAATATTGAATATAGACAATATCCAAGTGATGCCGAGGTAGCTTTGTGTTTTGTTGATGTTATTTATCATACAGATCCTTTGTATGGCTTTGTTTGGTAACAGGAGTTATCAAATCTGCCATTAAGGCAATAAATAATCAATCAATAATGTGCTAACGTTAACCTTGTTAGCTAAGTGTCATTTTGAACTGCTTGCAAATAGAAAACGGTTACGGTTTTAGCATGCAGATATGAGTGACAGTTATTTACTTTGCCAGCATAGGCGTATGCGTTAAACAGGATCGCTTTGTAGCATAATTTGGCAAGTTTTACAGCGATATTGGGTTTTACCACGCACAACATTGTTATGTCGTCTAACGCTAAGTTGCACACTGCCGCAGCCACAAAAATACTCAAATTGTTTACCGTGAACCGATAGCGTGTCTAATTTATGGGTGGTTTTAGGAACACGTTGATAAACCTTACGCATAATGCTTTGCCATTCTGCACCGTGGGGTTTTACGCGACCAAAGACTTGAAAACAGACTAGGTGGCTGATTTCGTGAGGGACGACATCATCTAAAAAGGCGCTGACATTTTCCGCTAACAATACAGGATTAAAGCGCAATTTATTTAACTGTAAATGTGCGGTGCCAGCACTTTTTCCCCTTAAGGTGAATTGCACTTCTGGGCGAGGGAATGATTTATTAAAGTAGTGCTCAGCGAGTTGGTAATCGACTTCTATTTTATCCAAAATAGTTTGTTGCAGTGGCGTGATTATTTGCGGTTTTGGTACACGCGCTTTAGCTGTGCTGGGTTTGGTATTAACCAACCCCAGCGCGTGACCAATATGACGTAAATGCTTATTAAAATACTGCTGCATTTGCAGAAATAACCTATTGAGAAAATCGATACATTAACAAGGTGCTTGATATTACAAAGTTGCAGCTGCGGCAGCAACCATAGCCTTAATTTGTTCAACAATCTGGTGTTCAACTTCAGCGTCATGTCCCTTCACTTTAGGGGTGTGAATATGTCCGACGGGTAGGTTTCGATTAAATTGTTGCATAAGTAATATGCTTCGGTAAGAGATTTCATTTGAAAGATATCCCCCGCCAGATCCCTCTACAGAGATGACGTTCTGTAACTCATTAAGGGATTTTGCATCAAATTGCCCACCTGAAACCGTGCTGACCTGATGGTTATCATTAACGGCCCATTTGCCTTTGACCTGTTGCATGGCGGCAACGGGAAGAGAAAACTCCACAAATTCAGGACCATTTAAGCTTTTGTTATTCAGTAATGGGGCAATAGGCTTGGTTGTTGATGCACCGGTTAACACATTTAGGTTATCTGGGGCGGCGGCGGTGCGATTTCGAGAGGGGAAACGTTCAATATCAAATTGTTCACGTCCCATACTGACGGTAAAAATCATATCCACACTGTTGTCACGATAAATCGGGGTTAATAACGATTCAATCATACCGTTATCAAAATCGGCAAAACGCACCGGGATCATCACTGTTTCAATTTGGGCTTTTTTACCATTAACGTTAAATGTGTAACCATCCAAGGCTAAAGCCGTTACCCCTGAGGGGTTACTTTGGCCAATGTCTTTGTCTAGAAAGAACGGGTCAAATCCTGTTAGCAAAATTTTGATGCGGCTGTCGGGTTTGAAATCGATATCACTAAAGCCGCGCGACGATGTTTCTATTGCACTGACCAGTATTTCACGCTGCCAACTTGCCATGTTAAAACCCGCGGGTTGAGTTTTTAGGCTGGCGCGCATGATAAGACGACTCCAGTACAAGGTGCGATCATCGGTATTACCTGATTGCACATCTCGAACGGCTTGCTGCCATAAACGCTGACCTTCATTAGCAACCATTTGAGTCATGGTTAACTCGTTAGTTTCGCTCAGGAGTTTGTTACTTAAGCTTTCAGAGATGCCTTGGTAACGTTCCACCACTTGCGGCATGGCTTTACTGGCCAGTGGCACACGTAACTCTTCCACATCTTTTGATAGGGTATTGGCCTGAGTCATCGCGCTAGTGGTTATAAGTAATAAGGTTGTTAAGCTCAGTAAGTGCTTGGATATCATCTTGTCGGTCCTTGTTCTGGCGGCACATATCAGGCAATGGTTATTTGGTTATAGCATAAAAAGGCCTATAAATGGCAGCGGCTTACTTAACGATTGAAGTCAGTGATTCTTGGTTGCTGTATCGTTTAGAGATAAAGTCTAAAAAGGCACTGATATTTGATGCGAGTTGTCTGCGGCTAGAATACACCCCGTATACTTTAATCGGATCCATTGGCCACTCTTGTAATATAGGCACTAGGCTGCCAGATGCAATCTCTTGTTTACAACTGGTGTTGGACAGCAGGGCGATGCCAAAATCATCCAGTGCGAAACGTTTTACCATTTTGGCGCTATTAACCCTCACTTTACGCTGAAATGTCGCCATGATTTTACGATTGCCTTTACCAATAGACCAAATCGGCGCCGATAAGCTGGTGCCTAATAAAATGCCTTGGTGCTTAGTTAACTCTTGTGGCGTGGCGGGGGCACCGTGTTTTTTGATGTAATTGGGGCTGGCAACTAAAATTGGTTGACGTTCAAAAAGCAATCTTGCCACTAAATCAGACGATTGTAATGGGCCATACTTTATTGCGATATCGTAACCTTCGCCGACTAAACCTATGTCGTTATCGGTAAACTGAATATCCAATTCAATATTAGGGTATAGCCGCATAAAACTTGAGCATAAATGGCCAATGACTTCTTGAGAAAAAGACACCGGAATGGCAATTCTTAGGGAGCCTGCAATGTCACTATGGGTGTTTTCAATTATCGCTTTTGCGGCTTCAATTTCTTGACTGATGGTTTCACAATGCTGAAAAAACAGTGCGCCAATTTGCGTTAGACTGATATTTCTAGAGTCTCTTTGTAATAAACGGACCCCTAATTCTTCTTCAAGTTGTGCAACTTTTCGGCTAATTGTTGATTTAGGTTGTCCGATGTCTCGTGCAGCTTGAGAGAATCCGTTAGCCCTTACTACCGCTGTAAACAGCATCATACCGTTCAAATCCGGCATCTTGCCCTCACTGTCTCAAAAATGGAACGAAGCGTTCAAGGTAGTTTATATGGTAATTAGGCTATTAACAAAGTTATATTTACGGGCTAAAAATTTCAGAGGCTAACGACGCAGAGGATCTAAGGATGACCAGCAAAAAGCAGCCCGCTAACAAGACCCAAGTACTTTCAGCAGATCCATTATTTTTACAAGCTGAACACTTGGCAAAAGATTTTTCGTTATTTCCTGCTCATAGTAAGCAGAGTTTGTCGGAAGAAATTAAAGGGTTATTAACTGAAGATGCAATTCAATCAAACTTAAAAGGTTTGGCATCTTTAGATGTTGACGGATACGTCAACAAAGTTATTTTACCATCTCAAGATAAAAATCGTCCCGGCGCTAAGCGTATGATTGCTGACCTTAAAGGCAAAATCATCTCAGAAAGCCACATAGGGTCATTTTACCGTGCTGAAGTGGAACTAAACTTCGGTACGCGTACTCGCCGCGTTGGTTTTATTGCCCAAGAGCGCAGTACTGCAAACGGTGCTTGGATGCCAGAACATCATTTAGCGGCCTGTAAAGCGATCCGTCACTTTGCTGAGCTGTCTATGCCGATTGTTTTCCTTATCGACACCCCAGGTGCTGATGCTGGTGAAGTGGCTAATAGTCAAAACCAAGCACATACCATTTCTAAAGCGATTGCCGAAAGTGCCAACGTTGACGTGCCTACTGTAGGTATTGTTATTGGTGCTGGCTATTCTGGTGGTGCTATTCCACTGGCTGCCGCCAACATTTTATTGTCTATTCGTGATGGTATTTTCAATACTATTCAACCTCAGGGCTTACAAAGTATTGCACGTAAGTACAACTTATCTTGGCAGGAATGTGCTAAGTCAGTTGGGGTATCACCTGAAGAGTTGTATACCGCGGGTTGCATTGACGGCATTGTTGACTTCACCCCAAGTGATAAAGACGAACGTCAGCATAACTTACGTCGTGCCATTATCAGTTCTATTGAAGCCATTGAACGTGCTGCAGTAAACTTTGTGCGTGAGTCTGACGATTTAAAAGAACACTACGATCGCAGTTTACAGCGTTTTTTAGCGCCGTCTAAAAATCTGATGACACTTGAAAATAACACAGGTTTGGCTGTCGCTAGCAACCCGACGATGCACCACAACATTTTTGGTAGTGCATACCGTTATTTACGTTACTTAACTTTACGCAGCCGCATTCACTCTATTTCATTAGAGCAGTATGGTCGTTTATCGAAAGTTAGCGTACCTGAAGGTGACTTACTTGAGCGTATCAAGCAAGAGCAAGAACGTGTATTCCAAGCTTGGTTAACTAACCCAGATAAATTGGTTTATGACGAAGAGCTCAACAAGTTATGGGGCAACTTTACTGCTAAGCGCAGTGAAGTGTCGACCGAGCGTAACGTGATTACGCGCTTTATTTTAGGTGAACCAAAAGAGAACTATAAAAAAGCCCGTAAGGCTTTATTGTTCAACATTGGTTGGTCCTTGTATCATCGCTGGAAAAGCAACGCTGCAAACAACTTTAAAGGCTTAATTCAGCATTTAGAGTCATTACCTAAGTCTGCTACCCAAGCGCCTTGGCCAGAGCTGAACCAACTGACGGTATTGGATGTGGTTGTAAATGACGAGCTGCGTGAAGACTTCATTTGGCAATGTCATAACATTCTTATCTTCAACGCCCTATATGATAACGTCGTCGGTAGCTTAGCGTCGATTTCTAAAGAAGCGATGATGTCTAAAAGCTTAGCCCGTACTTCGGTTGATAAGTTATTACACAAGTCGATTGATATCGCGTTATCAACTAATGATGAAGCTAATGACAAAGCTAAGTTCTACAAATGGCTTAAATACTTTATGGCACAGTCTAACCGTGCTGAGCTATTAACCCGCGTAGAGCAATGGAAGAGTGTCGGTTTCCCACAACTTAACGATTCATTATTCGTTATTTTAACCTACTTCTTCGAGCGTTTATTACCAGAATACTTCGACAGTGAAGACGAGCACGATAAGTACACTGGGGCAATTAACCCTGTGCGTATTGGTCGTCGTAAAGACTTCTGGAACCGCTTGACCATGGGTTATCAAGATTTGTTAATCCAGAAAGTGCTTCGTGAAGAAAAGCAAAAAGGCAAAATGGGTTGGGAGAGCGTTATTGCTAAGTTCTTCACTCAGTTTGACGAGATCAATGCTGACAAAATGTCGGCAAACTTGCTTAACTTCCCAGGATTCCGTTTGTCGATTGAAGATGCTATCGATAAGAAAATTCGTCCATGCGGTTTAATCACTGGTTTGGCTGATTTTAAACATAACGGTAAAAAATTACGTGTTGGTGTTGCGGTATCAAATACTGCATTCCAAGCGGGTGCATTCGATATGGCCAGTGCTGAAAAGTTCAGTGCGCTATTAATTGAATGTGCGAAGCGTAAATTACCGGTGATTTGTTTTATCAGTTCAGGTGGTATGCAAACGAAAGAAGGTGCAGCAGCACTGTTCTCAATGGCGGTAGTGAATGACCGTATCACGCGCTTTATTCGTGATAATGAATTACCAGTCTTGATGTTTGGCTTTGGTGACTGTACCGGTGGTGCGCAAGCGAGTTTCGTGACCCATCCATTAGTGCAAACCTATTATTTGTCAGGGACGAACATGCCATTTGCGGGTCAAATGGTTGTGCCTGCATATTTACCATCTACCGCGACGTTGTCTAACTACTTATCCAAAGTACCTGGGGCAATGACAAGTCTGGTTTATAACCCATTCAGTGACACTTTGGATGGCCAGCTAAGCGGTATTGATCCATTAATGCCGTTACCAACAGCCCATATCGAAGATGTTATTGGTCAAGCTTTATCAACATTAGTGCCTGAGGTCGTTGAGGTTGAAGAAGTGATTCTTCAAGATGATCCTCGTGCCCTAATGAAGCCAATCAACAAAGTCTTGATCCATGCTCGTGGTTGTACCGCGGTTAAATTAATTCGTAAAGCCCATGACAACAACATCAACGTGGTATTGGTTGCATCAGATCCTGATATGACCTCAGTACCAGCGGATATGTTGAAAGAGAACGACAAGCTAGTATGTATTGGTGGTAACACTTCAGATGAAAGTTACTTAAATGCATACTCGGTGTTACGCGTTGCAGATTATGAAGATGTTGATGCGCTTCACCCAGGTATTGGTTTCTTATCTGAAAGCCCGCAGTTTGCCGCGTTATGTGTTAACAACGGCGTAAACTTTGTTGGTCCAAGCGTGCACTCAATGACGACTATGGGTAACAAGTCTAATGCTATCCATACTTCACAAGCGCAAAATGTACCGGTTGTTCCAGGTAGCCATGGTATTTTGACTAACGCTGAACAAGCGGTGAATGTGGCGCTTGAAATTGGTTATCCTGTGCTACTTAAAGCCGTTCAAGGTGGTGGTGGTAAAGGTATTCAGGTTGTTAAACGTCCTGAAGACATGATTGGTTTATTCCAAAAAACCGCAACAGAAGCTGCGGCGGCATTTGGTAATGGCGACTTATACCTAGAGAAATACGTTACCTCGTTACGCCACATTGAAGTGCAGTTACTGCGTGACAAGTTTGGTAATACCAAAGTACTGGGTATTCGTGATTGTTCTGTACAACGTAATAACCAGAAAGTGATTGAAGAATCTGGTTCAACTATGTTGCCAGAAGAGTTGAAGCAAAAGGTGATGAATTACACCCGTGCCTTAGGTGATGCTACTGACTATATGGGCGCTGGTACCGTTGAGTTTATCTATAACTTAGATGCTAACGAAGTGTACTTCATGGAAATGAACACCCGTTTACAGGTTGAGCATCCAGTCACTGAAGCTACCTCAGGTATTGATATCGTCAGCGCACAGTTTGATATCGCCGCAGGTCGCTCAATTGAGAAGCTAGAGCCGGTTGAGCAAGGTTATGCCATGGAAGTGCGTGTCACGGCCGAAAAAGCCGCCTTAGACAGCCATGGTATTCTGCAATTGCTGCCTAACCCAGGTAAAATTACTGAATGCATCATGCCACAGCGTGATGATGTTGAGCTGATTTCGATTGCTGAAACCGGTAAAGAAGTCTCGCCATACTATGACAGCTTAATCGCGCAGATCATTATTCGCGGTAGCGATCGTGAAGATGTCGTCAAGAAAATGTATGACTATCTAGATACTGTAGTGATCAAAGGTATTGCGACTAACATTCCGTTATTGAAACGTATTCTGAAGGATACCACCTTTAACGAAGGTGTTTACGATACCAATTACTTACCACGCTTAATGGCCGAGTTAGATATTCCTGAGCTTATCGCTGAAATGGAAGCGGCTGCCGAAACCGTTAAAGTGGATACTGAATCACTGCGTGTTGGTGAAAGTAATGAGCTTAAAGTGTTGGCACAGGGCGCGGGTATTTTCTATAGCTCTCCAGCACCAGGTGAAGCTGATTTTGTTAAGGAAGGCGACATAGTAACGGTTGACCAAACACTAGCACTTACTGAAGCGATGAAAATGTTCTCTCAAGTCACCTTGGCGGGGTTCAACCGTCAAGATGCGGTGTTGTATCCTGAAGATCAGACATACCGAATTGAGCGTATTTTAAATAGTAACGGTCAGCAAGTTTCCCAAAACGATCTGTTATTTGTGATTTCGCCAGTTGAGGCTTAATTAAACCTACAAGATGGCAGAAAAATAATGTTGTTATCTTGTGATAAAAATACCCGCTATTAGCGGGTATTTTTTTGTTCAAATCGAGCGCATTTTTTAATATCAACCTCTGTATCTGACACAGGAATGCTCGAATGGACTCTTTTTGCTAAAACTTAGGTTTTTTTACTGTTTGCTTAAAAAATATTCGATTATTTTTATTTTATTGTTTTATATAGATTAAAGGTCTAAAAAACGTATTTTTTTTGACGAAACATCATAAATATTGCAACTGCCATTTGCGCCCAGCAAGGTTCCAATTTACAATATGCGCCTTAAATAACCTGATGTGCGGTGTGTCGGTAGTTTTTTCGCATGCTCCGTCTACTTCTTAAACTAATCATTAAAGTTGAATCATGACCGAATTATCCAAATACAGAAACATTGGTATCTTCGCTCACGTTGACGCGGGTAAAACCACGACCACCGAGCGTATCCTTAAGCTAACCGGTAAGATCCACAAAATCGGTGAAGTTCACGATGGTGAATCTACTACTGACTTCATGGTACAGGAAGCTGAGCGCGGTATTACTATCCAGTCAGCAGCAGTAAGCTGTTTCTGGAATGACCACCGTTTCAACGTTATCGATACTCCAGGCCACGTTGACTTCACAGTTGAAGTATATCGTTCGCTTAAAGTACTTGACGGCGGTATCGGCGTATTCTGTGGTTCTGGTGGTGTTGAGCCTCAATCAGAAACCAACTGGCGTTATGCTAACGATTCTGAAGTTTCGCGTATCATCTTCGTAAACAAGTTAGACCGTATGGGTGCTGACTTCCTACGTGTTGTTAAGCAAACTAAAGACGTTTTAGCAGCTAACCCATTGGTTATGGTTCTACCTATCGGTATCGAAGACGAGTTCACTGGTGTTGTTGACCTATTAACTCGTAAAGCACACATTTGGGATGATTCTGGTTTACCAGAAAACTTCGTAGTTCAAGATGTGCCAGCTGACATGGTTGACTTAGTTGAAGAATACCGTGAAATGCTAATCGAAACTGCTGTAGAGCAAGACGATGACGTAATGGAAGCATACATGGAAGGCGTTGAGCCATCTATGGAAGACATCAAGCGTTGTATCCGTGCGGGTACTCGTACAATGGCATTCTTCCCAACATACTGTGGTAGTGCGTTCAAGAACAAAGGCATGCAGTTATTGCTTGATGCTGTTGTTGATTACTTACCTGCACCAGATGAAGTTGATCCACAACCTCTTACTGACGAAGAAGGTGTTGAAAACGGCGAATTCGCCATCGTTGATGCTGACTTGCCATTAAAAGCACTAGCATTCAAGATCATGGATGACCGTTTCGGTGCATTAACATTCGTACGTATCTATTCTGGTCGTCTTAAAAAGGGTGACACCATCCTTAACTCGTTCACTGGGAAATCTGAGCGTGTTGGCCGTATGGTTGAGATGTATGCCGATGACCGTATCGAAATTGAATCTGCGCAAGCGGGTGACATTATCGCTATCGTTGGTATGAAGAACGTACAAACAGGTCACACACTATGTGATCCTAAGCACCCATGTACGCTTGAAGCCATGGTATTCCCAGAGCCAGTTATCTCTATCGCTGTAGCGCCAAAAGATAAAGGTGGTTCAGAGAAAATGGGTATCGCTATCGGTAAAATGATTGCAGAAGATCCATCTTTCCGCGTAGAAACTGACGAAGACTCAGGCGAAACCATCCTTAAAGGTATGGGTGAGCTTCACTTAGACATTAAAGTAGACATCCTTAAGCGTACTTATGGTGTTGAACTAATCGTTGGTGAGCCTCAAGTTGCTTACCGTGAAACTATCACAGCAGAAGTTGAAGATAGCTACACGCACAAGAAACAGTCTGGTGGTTCTGGTCAATTCGGTAAGATCGACTATAAGATCCGTCCAGGTGAAGCAAACACTGGCTTCGTGTTCAAATCATCAGTTGTTGGTGGTAACGTACCTAAAGAATTCTGGCCTGCGGTTCAGAAAGGTTTCGGTAGCATGATGAACACAGGTACTATCGCTGGCTTCCCAGTGTTAGACGTTGAATTTGAATTAACTGACGGTGCATTCCACGCAGTTGACTCATCAGCAATCGCGTTCGAAATCGCTGCTAAAGGCGCTTTCCGTCAATCAATCGCTAAAGCTAAGCCACAACTTCTTGAGCCTATCATGAAAGTTGACGTGTTCAGCCCAGACGATAACGTTGGTGACGTAATTGGTGACTTAAACCGTCGTCGCGGTATGATCAAAGATCAAAACGCTGGCGTTACTGGTGTTCGTATCAAGGCTGACGTACCGTTATCAGAAATGTTCGGTTACATCGGTTCACTACGTACAATGACTTCTGGTCGTGGTCAGTTCTCTATGGAGTTCGCTCACTACTCACCATGTCCAAACAGCGTTTCTGAGAAAGTTGTTGCTCAAGTTAAAGAACGTAAAGCTGCTGAAGCTAAGAAGTAATTCTTAATTTAACAGTTTAAAAAACCGCTGCTTGCAGCGGTTTTTTTATGCTTAAAATTTGAAGAATGGCAGTAGTGAACATTTGTAAAGCAAGATAAAAATTAAATAATAGAATTAAACTGTAAAGTGGTTTAAATTTAATCAGATTCAATAAGTTTTTGTGAAAAGGAGTTTTACATGAAGTTGTTACATCTTTCTGCTGCCATGCTTTCACTTGCAGTTTCATTTGATACTGTTGCTGCAACCCAACCTAAACCCGCCACCGACCATACAAAACAAGCTAATAATGCTGTACTAGAAGCGTTGCCATTTAGTGATAAACAAGATTTTGAAAATGCCAAACGTGGTTTTATTGCCAAGCCTGATGTTGTTACTATTAAGGATGCTAAAGGAAATGTTGTTTGGGATCTTGAGCAATACAAGACCTACATCAGTGAAGAAAAATCCGCCCCTGATACCGTGAATCCAAGTTTGTGGCGAAATTCTCAATTAGTGATGCAGCATGGTCTATTTGAGGTTCGTGAAAATATTTATCAGATTCGGAGTTTCGATTTAAGTAATATTACCTTTATTAAAGGGAAAACGGGTTGGATCGTATTTGATCCACTTATCTCACCTGAAACAGCTAAAGCGGCTCTGGATTTTATTAATCAACAACTCGGTCCACGCCCTGTGGTTGCCATTGTCTATAGCCATAGTCATATTGATCACTACGGCGGTGCAACTGGCCTTGCAACAGCCGATGATGTGGCCTCGGGTAAAGTGCAAGTGATCGCGCCAGAACATTTTACAGAGCATGCGGTTTCTGAGAATGTGATAGCGGGTAATGCCATGGGACGTCGTGCTGTATATATGTACGGGGCCTTGTTACCTCGAAATGCCAAAGGCGGTGTTAACGGTGGTTTAGGCATGACGGTTTCTACTGGTTTAGCAGGATTGCTTGTGCCGAGCAAAGAAATTACCAAAACGGGTGAATCAGTGACCGTTGATGGTGTTGAAATGGTATTTCAGATGACGCCCGGTACGGAAGCGCCAGCTGAAATGAATACTTGGTTCCCACAGTTTAAAGCATTATGGATGGCAGAAAATACTACCAATACCATGCATAATATTTTAACCCTGCGTGGTGCTCAGGTGCGTGATGCGCTAATTTGGTCCAGCTTTTTAGATGAAACTATTAACCTTTGGGGTGATAAGGTTGAGGTCAAGTTCCAAAGTCATCATTGGCCATTATGGGAAAGTAAAAATATTGTTCCTTACTTTAAAAAGCAACGTGATATTTATAAGTTTACCCATGATCAATCTGTAAGGTTAATGAATCAAGGTTATACGGGGGAAGAGATTTCAGAAATGATCAAATTGCCTGCCGAACTTGAGCAAAACTGGGCTACACGAGGCTATTACGGCACCTTACGCCATAACAGCCGTGCGGTATATCAACGTTATATGGGGTGGTATGATGGTAATCCAGCAAATTTAAATAATTTACCGCCAGAGCAAGTCGCCAAAAAATATATGGAATATATGGGCGGTGAAAAAGCGGTGATTGCTAAAGCGCGTGACTCATTTACCAAAGGTGAATACCGTTGGGTTGCTGAAGTCATGAAACATGCTGTGTTTGCGAACGTTAATAGTACGGAAGCTAAAGAATTACTGGCAGATAGCCTTGAGCAGTTAGGATATCAAGCTGAGTCAGGCCCATGGCGCTCGGTGTATTTACAAGGCGCTTATGAGTTACGCAACGGCATTCCTTCAGCTGGTGGCACTCAAACGGCTACACCAGATACTATTCGCGCTATGACCCCAGAAATGTTGTTTGACTATCTTGCCGTTAGGCTTGATCCAGCTAAAGCGGAAGGTAAAAATATTGATATTAATATCGACTTTACTGATCTGAAGCAAAACTTCACATTGACCGTTGAAAATGCAGTTTTACATCATAGTAAAAATCAGGTGAAAGACCCAGATGTGGCGTTGGTCATGAGTATGAAAACCATGAATCGTATTCAATTAAAAGAAATGTCTTTTGATGATGCGATTAAGAATGGCGATCTTAAAATGGCTGGTGATAAAGCTTTATTTAACTCATTTTTAGCCATGTTAGATGATTACAATTTTTGGTTTAATGTTGTGATGCCATAACCAGAAACCTCATTTAAGATTAGATATTTAACCAATAAAAATGCCACTTCAAATGAAGTGGCATTTTTTAGTTATTCATCAAGCTTATTTGCTGTGGTTGTTGCCCACGATAGCGTCTTTATTGTCAGCTTGTGCGACATGACACTGAACACAGAAGTAGTATTCATTGTTAAATTTTCCATCAGCCTCAAGATGAGATTTATCAACCGCAGTGGCTTTCATCTTGGTCGCTTTTTCTGTGCTATGACAGGTTAGGCACCCATTCTTTTTGGTGGTAATAGAATAGCTGTCTTTATGTGGGATCAATGGTGGCTGATGGATAAAGGTACGTTCAATCGCTTTGCCTTTACTTGGGTAAGTCGGCACAGCATCAGCAGATAATGTTGTACTGACTTCAGCCTGGCGTAATGATTTAACCTCTACAGACGCGGTTTCAGCTTGTCCACCAAAGGCGGTTAAACCAAGGACTAATGTCGCCACACTCAATAATATTTTCATGTTTTACTCCGTAACATCCTAGATGAATGTTTCAAATTCTTGTCGTGGTGAGCGGCTAATCAAGTCACGCTAATTATCCTAAACTCACCACATCTTTAATGGTGTACCTGACTTATGCTTTCATGACCTTAACAGGGCATTTTTTGAAGTCAGTCTCTTTCGATAACGGGTCAGTTGCATCTAACAATAGTTTGTTTACAAGCTGTCTAGCATCGAAGAATGGCATGAACACCACACCTCTAGGTGGCTTGTTACGGCCTTTGGTTTCAACGCGTGTTTTGATTTCACCGCGTGGTGAGGCCACAATGACTTCATCACCACGATTGACGCCGCGCGCTTTAGCATCTTCAGGATGCATAAAGATTTGTGCATCAGGATAAGCTTTGTGTAGCTCGGGTACACGGGCGGTCATCGATGCAGTGTGCCAGTGTTCAAGAACACGACCCGTTGACATCCATAAATCATATTCGCTGTTAGGCTCTTCTGCTGCAGGCTCATATGGCAGTGCAAAAATGACAGCTTTACCGTCTGGCTTGCCATAGAAGTTAAACCCTTCGCCAGCCTTAACGTAGGGATCGCTGCCTTCAACAAAGCGACGTAGTGTTTCTTTACCGTCAACAACAGGCCAACGTTTACCACGGTTTTCATGGTAGTTGTCAAAGGTATCCAAATCGTGCGCATGGCCACGGCCAAACTGCGCATATTCTTCAAACAGACCTTTTTGCAGATAGAAGCCGAAGTCTTTGCTCTCGTCGTTATAGGCGCCTTTACATTCAGATGCAGGGAACTTATTCACAACACCATTTGCAAACAGAATGTCGTATAAGGTTTTATCTGCATACTCAGGCTTTTTAGCGATAAGTTCAGCTGGCCAAACTTCAGATACTTTAAAGCGTTTTGAGAACTCAACTAATTGCCATAGATCAGATTTTGCGCCTTCAGGTGTAGGCACTTGTTGATGCCACATATGGGTACGGCGTTCGGCGTTACCGTAAGCACCTTCTTTTTCTACCCACATTGCTGTTGGGAGGATAAGGTCGGCGGCGGTTGCGGTTACGGTTGGGTATGGGTCTGATACAACAATAAAGTTTTCAGGGTTACGGAACCCTGGGTAAATTTCATCATTGATGTTAGGGCCAGCTTGCATATTGTTAGTACACATAGTCCAGTAACAATTGAGCTTACCATCTTTAAGCATACGGCTTTGAAGTACGGCATGGTAACCTGGTTTTGGCGGAATAGCGCCTGCAGGAAGTTGCCATAGTTTTTCGGTAATTTCACGGTGCTTATCGTTATTTACCACCATGTCAGCAGGTAGACGATGGGCAAATGTTCCGACTTCACGTGCAGTACCACAAGCTGAAGGTTGACCTGTTAATGAAAACGGACTGTTCCCTGGTGTGGCAATTTTACCGGTTAACAAGTGGATGTTGTAAAGCATGTTATTAGCCCACACTCCACGGGTGTGCTGGTTAATACCCATGGTCCACAAGCTCATCACTTTGATGTTAGGATCGGCATAAGCTTTGGCCATAGTTTCAAGGCTTTCAACCGGTACACCACTCATTTTAGATGCGTACTCAGCGGTGTAAGTGCTAACAAATTTAGCATATTCCTCGAAGCTAATTGGGGTTGCTCCACCGTTGTCAGGGTTTTTAGCTTTTTTCTGTAGCGGATGCTCAGGACGTAAACCATAACCAATGTCGGTGACACCAAGGGCAAATTTGGTGTGCTTGGTAACGAAGTCTTTGTTTACGGCATTATTTTGAATAATGTAGTTAGCAATATAGTTAAGTAAGACTAAGTCCGTTTGTGGTTTGAAAATCATTGGGTTATCAGCAAGATCAAAGCTGCGGTTTTCAAAGGTTGATAACACATGAACGCGAGCATCTTTATGGCTTAAACGACGGTCAGTAAGACGTGCCCATAAAATAGGGTGCATCTCAGCCATGTTCGCCCCCCAAAGCACGAAATGATCAGCCGCTTCTAAGTCGTCATAACATCCCATTGGTTCATCAATACCAAAGGTACGCATAAAACCGCCTACCGCAGATGCCATACAGTGGCGAGCATTTGGATCGAGGTTGTTAGTTAAAAAGCCGGCTTTATGCAGTTTAGCTGCAGCGTAGCCTTCCCAAATTGTCCATTGTCCAGAACCAAACATACCTACTGAGGTTGGGCCTTTTTTGGCAATACTGGCTTTCCATTTGTCGGCCATAGTATCAAGTGCAACATCCCAGCTTACAGGAGTGAATTCACCTTCTTTGTGGTATTTGCCATCTTTCATGCGCAATAAAGGAGATGTTAGGCGGTCTTTGCCATACATGATTTTTGATAGGAAATAGCCTTTAACACAGTTAAGGCCTTTGTTGACTGGGCTTTCTGGGTCACCCTGGGTAGCAACAACTTTGCCGCCTTTGGTTCCCACTAAAACGCTACAACCCACGCCGCAAAAACGACACGGGGCTTTGTCCCATTTGACGTCATTGCTACCTTCGGCAGCGTTCACGACACTAATAGGTATTGCTAAGCCAACGGCAGAGGCTGCTGCTGCAGCTGCGTTGGCCTTTAGAAACTCGCGACGGCTTATGCTCATGGTGTCCCTCACTCTTTATTGATTTAAACTCACAAATACACATGTAATTCATGTTTGTTATGTTCTTGAGTGTAAACCTGATAATTTGTAAGGGTATACCCCTGAATGGGTATACTGATTAATAGTTGCTCGATGTCACATTTTTTAGCGTGAGGTAGATCCCATTTTATTACTAATGAAAATGCTGATTTAGATAACGCTTTTATAGAGTCCTAGCTAAATAGTTAGCATACTCATAAAGGAGTGTTATTGGTCGTGATTAATACCCAGTTAGCTCCATATACCCTTTGCCAGAATGTGAGCCGCTGATTTTTATCGGCCCCTCCCAGTAAGTGGTGGATAAAGACATCTCGCTATTTGGGTTTAAGGCTTGGGTGGCAATATGAATGTTTTCACTGTGAATGTCGATTTTCCAGGCTGTTGGGTAGCGGGTGTTATTTTGGGTATGCCACGATATTGGCTGCATGACGATATCATCGGGGTGAGTCGCGCTGTTTATGTTGCGGCCAGTGCCGTCAGCGAACATCAATCTGGCACTATAAAAGCTATCTTGTGGATGTTGGCCTCTTAACCTGAACATCATTAACGTTTGTTGTGCATTGAGACGGATAGAAAACCAATCCCATCCTTGTTGGCTTTGGGTTAATAACTGTGAACTCCACTCCCTATCTAACCAGGCATCCCCTGATACGGACACTGTCTTACCTTTACGGGTGATTGTGCCCGTGACTTCAATATAAGGCTGGCTGTAATAATGCGAGGCTACCTGAGCATCAGCACTTTTTACGCTGAATCCTTGTTCGCCTTGCAACTGCCAGTGCGCCGTGTTGTTGAGTTCGAGTTGATACCCAAATTCAGACTCTTCAACACTCAAGATGGCTGGAAAGGGGTGTTGAGTTTCACTTTGCCAGCGCCAATTTTCTAGGTAAATTGAAAAGGGATCGGCACTGACATGGGCAAATTCAGGATGACTACGGGAAAACTTTTCCGCGCTATAATGTTTCGTTTCGGTTGTAAGCGCGGCGTGCGCCATAAACATCTGATTAGTCGCCCATGCCGATTTTGGGCTCGATTCTTGTGTGTCTGGAGGACTTAATGCGCTGCGAAATTGAGTCCATTGAATACCGACTTGCTCACCTTCTGAAGTGGTTAGATTGGCAGTGATATACCACCATTCGATCCGGTATCCTTCGTGGGGTAAATGATCTTTAGGAAACTCAATGCGATTATCTCTACTCACTTGATGGTATTGTAATAAAGCATCATCTGCGGCTAATAACTTACCCATCGAAATGCCAGAATTTTGCTTATCATTATGGTCATTTTTTTGCGCATTAGGTTGGCAACCACTCGTGCATAGCATCAAACCAAGCAGCGTCAAACCACAAAGTAATATCGTGCGTAAGCGGTTCATTATAATGACTCCTGTTGCAGGCTACTTATGAGTGGCTTACGTGTTTGCCAATATAAAGGTAACGCCACAGCAACCAGACAACTTATCATTGCGATTACGACAACGCGCCCATATGCAGGCCAGTCCCATAGCATGGCAATGGTCCAGCCAAAGGCCTGTAAGGTAACTTTGTTAATGAGTAAATAACCTAATATTGCTCCCATGGGCAGTGCAAGCAAGCAGGTAAATAATACAATTAACATCATCTGAGAGGTCACCATCACTCTGAGTTGTGTTCTACTCACTCCTAACGCATATAACCTTGCTAAAGGTGCAAGCCTTGCTTGAGTCAGCATAATACAAGCACTGAACAAGCCGATGGTTGCGACCATTAAGGTTAAGCTATTCAGTACGACGGTTATCGAAAAGGTTTTGGTGAACATTTTAATGGCTTCATCTTTAATGCCTTGTTGGCTATACATGTGAGCCGATGATAACCCTTGTTGGGTGATCAATTCCTGCTGTAGTGCTTCAATGTTACCCTGGTAATTAACCGCTAAACTGATGGGGTGGAGTGGCAATGCATGTTGTTGCCAAACACTCGGAGGAATGATGACTTCACCAACGGGGTTACCGTAATCGAAATAGATCCCACTAATGATGAATTCGGGTGTTGCTTGAGTCTGTATAGCTGCAGATGTTTTAGAAGACTGGTTATGTAGTTTGTCTATTTTAATTCTATCGCCCACATTGAGTTGGTACTTTATTGATAAAGGCTCGCTGATCAGTACCGTTTGCCCCTGTTGGAATTGTTGCCAGAATAATGCAGACGTTGTGCTGGGGGACTTAAATGCTGTGGTGTGTTTGATAGAGTAAATATCTCTGCTGACTAAGTTAATAGGTACCGATGATTGAGCTTTAATTTCAAGCTTGGCTTTGGTGATCCATTGCTGATATATCGCACTGACCTTAGGTTCGGCTTGCAGCCATGCATTCATTTCAGGGATAGCATTGGGATTAGGCTTGATATATAAATCAGCATGAAGCCTAGCATCTAACCACTGTTTTAGGGTGACTTCAAAGCTGCCCACTAAGGTGTTCATGGAGATGTTGGCACATAATGCTAACAATATTGCCATCATGGCTAAAGAAAGCGGGGCGATAATCTCTTTTGTTTCAGCAACCACGTAATACCAAATTCCTTTTGGCATTAAAGGTAATATTAGTTTTACACAGACATTGATAGTCATTGGTAAAAGTAATGGAATGGCAATCGTCACTAACCCGAGTAAAAGCAAACTGAGTTTATATTGGGTGGTAATACTAAACAGTACTGCAGTTGTCGCTAATATTAGGCAGGCCGCAAACGCTTGGCGTTTGAAAAGTTTTTCAAACGGCATTAACTGAGCCTGACGTTGTCCCCCCTGAGCCAGCGGAACCCGTGATAATTGCAATAATAATGGCCAACACGCGGCTAATGAGGCGAATAACGTTAGCCCCACCCCCTGAGCAAACCACTGCCACTGCCACAAACCGGGTAAGAGTTTAGCGCCGTATATTTGTGCTAATGTCATCGCAACCATGGGTTGTAACCATTGTGAGAGTTGCAGTCCCATAATAAAGCCAACAATGCTGCCAATAACAACCAGTAAGACGATTTCAATCACAAGTGCACAAAGTAAATTATGGCGGCCTATTCCCATCTGGAGCAATTGAATGAACAACTTTTGTCTCTTCATCAAACTGTAGCGTACCCCGTTATAGGCAATGAATAATCCCACAACAAAGGCAAGCATACTCATTGCATCTAAATTCAGATGAAAACTACTGGTCAGTGCGCTGAGCGACTCACCATCATCTTGACGATTTATGCTGATTTGGCGGCTATCCAGTTTGGCATCTTCGAGTGCATTAATGATGATGTTTGTTTGCGCTTCGATATCGACGACGTCGGTTTGTTTGGGAAAAAATACCGCGATATAACTTAACTGATCAGGCATTTGCAATAACTGCTGAGCAAATGAGATATCCGCTAACATGTTATTACCTAAGCCAATGCTTTCTTCTACTGCAATCAGCTCAAGCGGAATATCATTTAGTACTAATGGCCCTTTGGCCAATGCATTCACTCTATCAACCACACTAGCTGACATCATCACCGCAGCATGGCCGTTTAACAAGCGCTCCAGTGGTATTGATTTTGATGGGGGGGGCGACGTTGGAGAAGCTGTTTGGGGGGGAGATGTTGGCTTAATTGATACCGCAGCCATAATATCGCTGCCTGTGACTTTCCATGAACGTCCTTGGGGATCACTCACGATACCTTCTATGACGGCTAATGCCGGAATACCTGCACGGCGTAGGGCGAAATAAACACCTTCATCAATACTGGTTTGATCGTTATTACTGAGGTAAAAGCTCGCACGCTGGCTAAGTAATTCGGTGGCATTGCCGTAGCTTTGTTTAGCATTTTCATTGGTGGCTTTGACGCCTATTAACAGAGTGACGGCGAGAATGATGCCCAATAAAATGGCACTGGCTTGAATAGGCGCCTTAAGGTAATGACGACTGAAAACCCCTAAGCTGCGATATATAAGTGGCAATGAAAGTGTCATAGGTAATTACGCCGATGCATGAACATGGGTTTCAATAATATGCCCTTGTTGCAGATGCCAGCGAGTTTGCATAAAGGCGGCGCATTGATCACTGTGGGTAACCATTAGAATACACGTATTGGATTGTTTGGCTAAATCCGTTAACAGTGCCATTACCTGCATCCCTGCTTGCTCATCTAAATTACCTGTAGGTTCATCTGCTAACAGTAATTGCGGCTTGTGGGCGAGGGCTCTAGCAATGGCAACGCGTTGTTGCTGACCACCTGATAAAGTTTCTACAGGACGAGATAACAGCTCAACTATGCCTAATTGCTCACATAAATCATCACACCATGGGCTCCATGCTTGCTGATTTAATGACAAAGAAAAACTGATGTTATCTTTGACATTCAAAGGCGTGAGTAAATTAAATTGTTGAAATACGACGCCGAGTGACTGACGCCTAAATCGGCTCCAGTGTTGATCTTGCCATGGCGAGGTGTCATCTAAGTGGATTGAAGCGAGGGTATTTGTGGCTGATGGCAGTAATAGCTGACCAGAGTCTAAGTGTTCAAAACCGGCAATGATATTTAACAAAGTGCTTTTACCGCTGCCACTTGGGCCGGTTAAGGCGACAGTCTGTCCCTGATGCAAGCTTAAGCTGACATCATCAAGCACTTGATGAAATGTACTGCCATCTTTAAAGCCTTTGTTGATATTTTTCAGTGCAACAATAATGCTCATACTTGTCCTTGTTTATGTACGCCATTTAATGTCTTTTGTCCATTAAGGGTACGTCCGTTTAGCGGCGAGCGATCATTTAGTTTACCCCTGACTCAAACCAGCCGTGATATTGGTTTTCATTGGTTGTTATCGCCGCTTTGGCTCTATCGGGATAATTACTAAACACCCCATCAACGCCTATCGCTTGTAATGCGCGAATGTCATCAGGATTATCTACCGTATACACGTACACTTTAGCGCCACGCTGGTGGGCGTCATCAATCAGTGCCTGACTGATAAACCCCAAATCGATATGCAATGAATATGCTTTTAAATCGCTGACCGACTTTGCTAAATCAAGGGGGATGCCGCCCAGTAATGGGGCAACATAGGCGTGAGGCTTAGCCTGTTTAAGTTGGGCTAGATAGGGATGATTAAAAGAGCTAAAAAGCAACTGATCAGGGGTAAAGTTTAGCTGACTAATAACATCATCATACATGGCTAACATAGGCGCGACGGTGTTATCGCCTTTTAGTTCTATGTTGACGATACATTGACCGTTTATCAAGCTCAACACCTGCCACAACGTCGGGAACGGGTGTCCTTTTATGTTGATGTGTTGTAATTCAGCAAGCGTTTTTTGTTTGATTAAGCCGTTACCCGTCGATTTGCTTTCAAGACGGCGGTCATGAAATACAATCAATTGCCCTTCCACATTGTGGACATCAAGTTCCACCGCCTCGACGCCAAGGTCTAATGCAGCTTGCATGGAGGCTAATGTGTTTTCAGTTTGATAACCACTTGCGCCTCGATGGGCAAATATCAACATAGGTTAGCCTCAGTGTTATTGATTATGGTTTTGTAAAGACTGACTTATTTTCAGACGGTTTCTGATTAATATGTAAATCCATTTGTGGATAAGCTAATTCCACATGATTGTCTTTGAGCTTTTGCACTACTTGTTTATGCAATGAATGACGAAGTGGCCAGCGTGCATCCATATCTTTTGCATAGGTGCGCACTTCAAAGTTTAACGTGTGACTGCCAAAACCAGCAAACCAAACATCAGGTTCTGGTATTTTTAATGCAAATTCACATTCACTCACCACCTGACGTAATAGCATTTCAACTTTATTGGGGTCTGAATCTCTGGCTACGTTAACGGTGACAATGACGCGCGTAATGGGGTCAGACAATGACCAATTAACTAATTGTTCAGTAATAAAGGCTTTGTTGGGGACAATAATTTCTTTTCTATCCCAATCAACAATTGTCGTTGCTCGGATTTTAATTTTACTTACCGTGCCGCTTAAATCACGAATAGTGACGGTATCACCAATTCGAATCGGCTTTTCGAATAAGATGATTAAACCTGAGATAAAATTGGCGAAAATTTCTTGCAAGCCAAAACCTAAACCAACTGAAAGTGCGGCGACTAGCCATTGCAGTTTTGACCACTCCATACCTAAGGAGCCAAAACTTGCTAACGTACCAATAAACAGCACCAAGTAGCTGCTGACGGTGGTAATCGCAAATCCAGTTCCAGTCGATAAATCCAGACGCTGTAACAAGGTAAGCTCTAATAAACCGGGGAGGTTTCTGGATATCATTACCGATAAACCTATGATAATACTGCTGATACACAGTGACTTTAAGGTAATAGGTAAAAGTTGTTCAATACCATTTAAATTGGTTGTGGTGGTCCATAAGGTAATGCCATCTAAAAATGGCAGTAACGCGGTATGGGTTTGTGATAACCAGGCTAAAGTGGTGGCAAAAAAGGCCAAAATAAGCAGTGATCTTACCAAATCGAGTGATTGACTGGATATGGTTTCTAAGTCGACTACTGGCTCTTCAAAATTATCGAGAGATTCAATATCGTTAGCACCTTCTCTTTCTCTTAGGGCAATACGCTCTGCTCTTTTGGCTTTTGCTCGATCAAATGCGATCAGGCGGCGTTCAATGAGCATCCATCTTTTAATTAGTTGATACACCAATAAAAAACCGAAACCAAAAAGAAGCGATATTTGTAATTGGATCAGCATTTGGAACGCGGTGTAGTAATACCCTATCACCGAGAGCACGGCGCTGATGATTGGCGCTGAAAGCAATATAGTCCACATGATTTTTTGGAACATTTTCATGTTGAGGTTATCGAGTTTATCACTGCGATATTGTTGAATAGTACCCAGTAAAAACTTATACATTAACCATAATATGTAACAGAAAAAAATGAAGGCTCCGCGGCCAATGCTATTTCTAAACGTCGTATTATCAATCGCTTCTGTAAATCCCAAAATACCAATAACCGGCAATGAGAAAATCATCAAGGTTTGGAGTTTGTTATGGGAGTCTTGGATGAGATCTTTGGGGCGGCCAAAGTGGCTAATTAAGATGCCTTTATCTTGAGACAATATAAACGCAAATTGATAAATGAGGTAAACCACACCGATAGATAACACACCAGCACCGATGGCATGGGTAAAGTTATTCGATGAATCAAATAAAATGATCCCCGCCAGTAAGATGGGAAGCGGTTTAAATATGGAATAAATAAGTGTAAAAACTAAGGCTTTTACAGTGTATTTAAATTTATCCTGGGTCACATTACCGACATATTCACTATATCGATGCATGACTTGATTAAAATGGGGGGTTAATAAATCTTGTGCCATAAAACACAGGATGACAATGATAATCCACCATGCCCATGGATAGTCATAATTGTGCAAAGAATCGATTAACTGCTGCCATTGCGCATCTTGAAATAACCACAAGCCACTTTGTGTTAAATCCTTAAGCCATAAGGTGTTGATAGGTGCGGCATTGGGTACCCAGAATAATTGTTCATTTAGGGTGTTTTTGAGGGTCTCATGCAAAACAATATATTGGTCATAACTGATGTTCAGTTTCGCCAGCTCTGATAAGTAATGATCATAGCTTTCAATTAATTGGTCTATTAACGTTTGTTGTGATCGCAGTACGGCTATTTGTTCTTCACTCAGCATATTTGCAGCGCTGAGTTGTTGTGCATTAGCTGATTGCTGTTGCTCTAATTGGTAACGCTCAAAGCGACTATCTGTGATATCACTTTGTAATAGTTCCTGATTAGGAGGTTTAGGTAATGAATGTAATATTTCTAGAAATCGCTCACCAAAAGTCGCATTACTTTTTACCCACGTCAGTTGCTCCTGAACATTGGTTAATTGCAGTGCCAACCTTTGATAGCGTTTTTCCGTTTGTTCTTGTAAATCAATCGAGTTTGATATTTTACTGTTCAACGATATTAAACGTTCGCCGAGCTCTTGATTGTATGAGTGAATTTGCTGAGACAGTGGGTCTGAAAATTGCTGCTGCTCAATCAAGTTAACCGCTAGAGTAGAAGCCGTTTTTTGTTGACGATTTTCAATGTTGTGATGGTTTATTAGCTCAATGAGCCCTTCTTGTTGGTTAAGCTGCAAACGATTCAGTTGCTGACGTAAGCGGATAATTTCTGCTTGCTTTGGACTGGTATCTAATTCAGCTGTTAAACTGGCCTTTTGTTGAAGCAATAAACGGGTTTGAAGCTCATAGCGCTCGCCGACAGGTGTCTCCAGAGGAGGGGCTAGAGTTTTATTCTGTTGGCTGATTGCTGCTTCAATTTGAGTCAGCAAATTAGGGAGCAACCGTTGGCGAGCAATTAAGGCGTTGAGTTGTTCATTTAAGTCTGTATCGGTTTGTTTTAAGGCCGATAACGTTTGATATGCGGTTGATGTCTGCTCTGTAATACTGGTGTCTGTTTTTAATTTAGGAGCAATATTAGGGGCGTTAACCTGTCTTTCGAGTGCTCTTTTTTTACTAGCACTGTTTTTATCCATTTTTAAAAAATGCTGCTCTTCTGCCGAAGATTGACTGATGAGGTCCTTGAGTGTTGCTATCTGCGTATTGATATCTAACGCAGCAGGCTGGCTATTAGCTTGGTTCAAGCCAAAAGGTTTATTTAATTGCAACGGAGAATTCGCCCAGCTTAACGAGGTAAAGCCGAGGGTTAAAATGAAGATGAGCAATGTTTTAGTCAGACGTAACATAATAATAAGCTCTAAGAAAGACATGGGGATAGTAGCAAAGAACTATTGTTAGCGCTTATTTTTTTGATGACTTTGTTGTGTTTCAAATAAGGCTGTGGCGACGATAATGGCACCGCCAAATAAAGTTCTAGTACTCAATTGCTCATCAAGAATAATTAAGGCCAACATAGCACCATAAAAAGGTTGTAAGCATGACACTAATCCTACTGTTTTAGCACTTAAATAGCGTAATGCTGTAGTGAATAATGCATGTGGCGCTGCAGTAAACACAACCCCTAATAAAATAATTAATCCCACCGTTTGCTGATTTAAGTCTGCCAAGGTCACATCTTGCCAGGGGCTTAAAAATACGACGGCAACCAAGGTTTGATAAAACATGGCGTGAGGGCCGCTATAACCGGTGAAGTAGCGTTTATGCAGCAAATTACGTGCGGTAAATAACATTGCCGATATGACGCCAATGATAATACCTAAGGTAATATCGTTGTCGAGGTTGGGCTCGGGGATTAGCAGTATCACACCAACCAATACAGCCATACCTGATAAAACATCAACCACTTTTAATTGGGTTCGGTTTATGAAGGGTTCAATTAAGACTGTCATCACAGGATAAGTAAAAAAAGCGATCATCCCTATTGCAACAGAGGACAGTTGCATTGCGGCAAAGTAGGTGACCCAGTGGCAGCTAACTAATACGCCAAGCAAGATGGCAATGAAGTAATCATTTTTATGTCTTAGCGTTAGAGTTTGTTTACTGGCTTTGACTAATAATGCCAGCACTAACGCCGCAACCGCACAGCGCAAAAAAGTAATATTAAGTGCACTTAGCGGAATAAGCTTAGAGAATAACGCCGTACCACCAAACAGTAGTACGGCTAAATGGACTTCAATAAGACCTGAGCGAGGGTTAACAGTTGTCACATTAACACTGGTTATTTAAGGTTAATGTTTGCAAAAGCTTGACCCATACGCGTGGTCTCGCCTGGTTCAACACCATCAGCAAAGGTGTCAATTGCATCTTGAGCAAACAGCATAACAACCGTACTGCCTAACTTAAAACGCCCCATTTCAGCGCCTTTGTCTAATGTTAATGCTTCCGGTCCTGTTGTTGGGTAATCCCAGCTAAATACTTGCTTGCCACCCGGTGGCGTTACCGTTCCCGCCCATACCGTTTCAATACTGGCCACGATAGTTGCGCCAACTAGCACCATGGCTAATGGGCCTATTTCTGTTTCAAAAATGGCCACAACACGTTCATTACGAGCAAATAATCCTGGTACATTTTGTGCTGTTAGTGGGTTAACGGAAAATAAATCACCCGGTACATAGGTCATTTTAGATAGGGTGCCTTTTATCGGCATATGAATCCGATGGTAATCTTTAGGTGCAAGATAAATTGTGGCAAAGTCGCCACCATCAAAACGTTCAGCATCAGCTTTATCACCACCTAGCAAGGCTTGTGACGTGTAGCTATGTCCTTTAGCCTGAAAAATATTGCCAGCTTCAATAGGACCACATTGACTGACAGCACCATCAACGGGGTGTGCCATGATGCTTGCTTGCTGGTTTATTGGACGTAAACCTTGCTTTAATTCACGGGTGAAAAAAGCATTAAATGTATTGTAGGCTTCTGGCTCACTTTTAGCGGCTTCAGACATATCAATTTTGTATTGTTTGATAAACCATTTAATAAATGCAGTGGTTAATACACCGGCTTCAGCTGCTGCAAATTTACCTACTAAGCGTGATAAAAAGTGTTTTGGCATAATGTATTGCAACGCAATTTTTAATGAGTCCAATTGAATTCCCTTACTTTTTTATGTCGTTTTACCAAAATATTGGTTGTTGGATTATTTTATTATATTTATTAAGCAATGAGTCACATGATTCATTTAGATATCATCGATGGCTCGAAAATGTCGAGCATGGCGTTGCTCGTCAAGACTGGCAATAATACGGCTGTAATTATAAAACCTATCTTGGGCTATTTTGCCTTCTTTTAACGCTTCTTGCAGTGCGCAACCTGGGTCATCCCCATGTTTGCAGTCTCTGAATTTGCAGGTGCCTAAAAAGTCTCTAAACTCGATAAAGCACCAACCGACTCTTTGTGCATCTAAATGCCATAGGGCAAACTCACGTACACCCGGAGAATCAATTAAATCCCCACCGCTGGCAAAATGTAATAATTTAGCTGTGGTAGTGGTATGTTGGCCTAAACCTGAATTATCAGATACATCGCCAATTAATAAATCTGCTTCAGGCATTAATGCATTGATCACCGATGATTTACCAACACCAGATTGACCTGCAAATACACTGACTTTATCTTTCAGTAATGCTTTTAGATCGTCAATCCCTTCACCCGTGTGGCTACTGAGTTGATAAACTTGATAACCAATTTCACGATAACGATTAAGTGCCTGCTCAATTTCAGGACGATTATCATCGGTCAATAAATCAATTTTGTTTAGTACTATGACAGGTGCGATATCGGTATCTTCACAGGCAACTAAGTATCGGTCGATAATTTGAGTTGTGAAGCTAGGCAAAACCGATGACACAATTAGAATTTGGTCAATGTTGGCGGCAATAATTTTAACGCCATCATAGAGGTCAGGGCGTGTAAGAGATGATTTTCGAGGATGTACCGCCTCAACAATCCCGCCAATATTGGAGCCTGATTGTACTTCAGTAGCTAAACGGACGATAACATTGTCACCAGTAACCAAGCTGGTGACGGCGCGGCGAATATTACAACGGGTAATAGTGCCATCTTGGGTTTCAATGTCCGCATGTTGTCCAAAACGAGATATCACCACACCAGCTTGTTCTGGTGTAAGCAAATGATCTTGAAGGTCAGCATTATCGCTGGCGGAATCGGAGCGCTTTAATCGTTTTGATTGATTGGCACGCATGCGCCTTAATTGGCCTTGGCTTAGGGGTTTCTTTTTACTCACAGGCAGATCTTCATCAATAAAGGTATTTTTTTGTGTCTTAAAAGGATTATGATACACCCAATGAAATAAAAAAGCCTGAATTTAGGGCGATAGATAGAATAAGGCGAACAAATGGCTGCTGATGCGAAAAATTTGATATGGGTTGATCTTGAAATGACGGGGCTTGAACCTGAAGTGGATAGAATTATTGAGATTGCTACCTTAGTGACAGATCAAGATTTAAATATTATTGCTCAAGGACCTGTTTTAGCGATTCATCAAACCGATGCTGTTTTAGCGGGGATGGATGACTGGAATCAAAAGCATCATGGTGAGTCAGGTTTAATTGATCGCGTTAAGGCTAGTCAGGTTTCTGAACAAGATGCGATAGAGCAGACCATTGCATTTTTATCTCAATATGTTCCAAAGGGAGCTTCACCAATGTGCGGTAATAGCATTGGTCAAGATCGTCGCTTTTTGAATAAGTACATGCTTGAACTGGAAGATTATTTCCATTATCGCAATGTTGATGTAAGTACCATTAAAGAGTTAGTTCGCCGCTGGAGCCCGGCAACTATGGATGGCTTTACAAAGAAGAATGCTCATCAGGCGTTAGAAGACATCAAAGAATCGATTGCAGAATTGCAGTTTTATCGTAGCCAAGTATTTAAAATTTAAGCAAACGATTCAGTTTTTGTAAAAAGAGTGAAAAAAGGGGTTGCAGCATAGTAAATATTACCTATAATGCGGCCTCAACTTTCTACAGAGCACCAAACTCTGAACCATAGAAAGTAGAACAGAAATTTGAAAGTTTGCGACATTAGCTCAGTTGGAAGGTAGTAAGACGATACCTTTTAGATTGTTACTAGTTAAGCAACAATATGCGACATTAGCTCAGTTGGAAGGTAGAAAGACGATACCTTTTAGATTGATACTAGTTAAGCAACAATATGCGACATTAGCTCAGTTGGAAGATCGAAAGACGATACCTTTTAGCTTGTACTAGTTAAGCAACAATATGCGACATTAGCTCAGTTGGTAGAGCGATACCTTGCCAAGGTATAGGTCATCGGTTCG
>NZ_JAPJEE010000014.1:0-109326 GCF_030731885.1 Shewanella sp. ULN5 | reverse complement strand
TCGCGCTGTGCCGTGTCAGTGGATGCGCATTATAGGGAGCTAAGATTTTTGCGCAACCCCTTTTTTGAAGTTTTTTGCAAAATAGGATTTGATGGCGCAAATATTGGACATAACGTGCAAAAAAGGGACTGTTCGTCCCTTTTTATGCTGATTCTAGCTATTTTATCGTTGTTTATCACTCACCAAAGAAACGTGTTTCCTGGGTGGTAATTACCTTTTCACCATTGATTTCGGTTTCTACTACGATATTAATGTTAGTGACACTACGTTTTAAGACGACGGGGTCGACGGCGACACTAATAGGTAAGGTTAATACTTCACCGGCAGCAATGCTGACATTGTCTGGTCCTATCCATTTGGCATCATCAAGTCCATCAACACTTAATTTATAGTCATGTTGATATTCGGTCTTGTTGAGTATTTTAATGGTAAAGGTGTTTTCTATCTCGCCGCGACTATTCTCACGGTATAACGCATTACGATCTCGAATAACATCCATTCTCACAGGTGCTATGGTGGCGCTTGCATAAACGAACAAGAGAATCATGACGGTAAGCACGACACCGTAACCCACAAGTTTGGGTCTTAAGACCTTTTCTTGAACATTATCTAATTTGTTTTCAGTGGTGTAACTGATTAAGCCCTTGTCATAGCCCATGCGCTCCATTGTGTTATCGCATGCATCAATACAAGCTCCACAGTTAATGCATTCGTATTGCAGACCATTTCGGATATCAATTCCCGTTGGGCACACTTGTACGCATAAGTCGCAATCAATACAGTCGCCCAACCCCATTTCTTTGGGATCTGCTTTGCGTGAACGAGGACCACGGGTTTCGCCACGTTTGGTATCATAACCAACTATATAGGTATTCTTATCGAACATGGCTGCTTGGAATCGTGCATAGGGACACATGTGAATACACATAATTTCACGCATCCAACCAGCATTACCATAAGTCGCTAGGGTAAAGAAAATCACCCAGAAATAGATACTGCCGTCAGCATTAAGGGTAAATACGTCGATATACACTTCGCGCGTGGGAACAAAATACGACACAAACGTCATCGCGGTAAGTAAAGCTACCAAGACCCAAGCGGTGTGCTTGGCCGTTTTACGCCATAGTTTGTCAAAGCTCCAGGGCATTTGGTCTAGCTTGATCCGCTTATTGCGCGCACCTTCAATTTTTTCTTCAAACCAAATGAATATGAATGTCCATACCGTTTGCGGACAAGTATAGCCACACCATACTCGTCCTAAATATGTTGTCACAAAAAACAAGCCGAAGGCTGCTATCATAAACAGCGCTGCTAATAAGGTGAGGTCTTGTGGCCAGATGGTTAAACCGAATACGTGAAACTTTTGTTCCGCAAGATTGAACCAAACTGCTTGACGGTCTCCCCATGGGATCCAAGGCAGTATTAAAAAGAACAGCATGGAAATCCATCCCATACGACGACGAACGCGTGTCCAAAGCCCGTCTACTGCTCGCACATAGATACTATTACTGGGATCGAAACGGTCCGCTTTGCTGGCATCGGGTTGATGAATCTTTATTCGATTTTGTTTCGAATAATCTTTTGGCTTCGATTCTATTGTCATTTTACAGCCTTACTACATTAACATTACAAAGAAACTGGAATAGTATATACCTTTCTAACATTAACTCGGACAGAAAAATGAGAGGTTGGATAGGTTTAGCCATCATAGCCGGCATAATTTATTACTTTGCAACAGAAACAAATAAGCTCAATGAGCCCATTGAATATGTAAAAAGTATTTTTATTTCTGCTGAAAAAAAATTAACCTCGATGACGGGGACAAAAATTCAGCGAATTGATACTAAAATACCTGCGCTAAAAGAAACAATCTACGAGCGCTTATCGACCATAGAAATCCGTGAACTCGACGGTGTTTTCACCGACAATGAATCTATCGCTGACTTTAAAGAAGAATATTGCTTAAACTCTAAAGCCAGTCATCCGGTGTTTAGTCGCGAAAATTTGCAATTTATTTGCGATAAGATTTAGTTAACAGATTTATCCTCGCTAGATTGACCTAAATATTAATACAGCCTAGCCTTTGGATAATTGATTGAAAAAGGCTAGTAAAATAATGACTGAACAAGTTTCTGATATATTCGACCCATCACTTTGGGACACTGTTAGTGGTTTTAATTTTGAAGACATCACTTATCACCGCGCAAAAGATCAGGGAACGGTAAGAATTGCGATTAATCGCCCTGATTGCTTAAATTCATTTCGCCCTAAAACAGTAGACGAACTCTATATGGCATTAGACCATGCTAGACAATGGTCAGATGTCGGCTGTGTATTGATTACAGGTAATGGTCCATCTGCTAAGGGCCAATATTCTTTTTGTGCCGGCGGCGATCAACGCATTCGTGGTAAAGATGGTTATAAGTATGAAGGTGCTGAAGAAGGTAAGCCTGATATAGCAAGAATGGGACGTCTACACATATTAGAAGTACAACGTCTGATCCGTTTTATGCCTAAAGTCGTGATTGCTGTTGTACCTGGTTGGGCTGTTGGCGGCGGCCACAGTTTGCATGTGGTATGTGATCTCACTTTAGCATCGAAAGAACATGCCATATTTAAACAAACCGATCCGGATGTAGGTAGCTTCGACTCAGGCTACGGTAGTGCTTACTTAGCTAAAATGGTTGGTCAAAAGCGTGCCCGAGAAATTTTCTTTTTAGGCTTTAACTATTCTGCCGATGAAGCCGTGCAAATGGGCATGGTCAACCGCTCTATTCCCCATGCCGAATTAGAAACTGAAGCGTTAGTATGGGCAAAAGAGATTAACAGTAAATCACCTACAGCAATGCGTATGCTCAAATATGGCTTTAATTTGCCTGATGATGGTTTAGTTGGCCAACAGCTGTTTGCTGGCGAAGCTACACGATTAGCGTATGGTACTGATGAAGCTCAGGAAGGGCGAGATGCCTTTTTAGAAAAACGCGATCAGGATTTCACCAATTTTCCGTGGCATTACTAATACATCATTAGTCAAAACACAGCAGACATCAAAAATAGACCTTTAAAGGTCTATTTTTTTTATGTGTAGAAGCTAATCGAGTCAGTCTTTTAACCTAATTGATAAAAGTCACTTTAAATACAAATAAGAACTGTTATCATTTGTCGTATTGAAACAATCATCCTATTTATGCATGTTAAGGCGACGCTATTATGAAAAAAACCATCAGTTTTGCGATTTTACATTTCAGTGTCGCATTTTCCATTACTTATTTACTCACCGGTAGCATAGTCATTGGTGGTGCGGTAGCGTTAATAGAACCCGCTGTGAATACCGTGGTGTTTTATTTTCATGACAAGGTATGGTCCAAAATTGAAGCGGCCAAAGCCGCTCAGATACTCACCAACACAAACAGTGTGACAATTTAAGTGAGCTGAAATAAAAATGACTGCCAATGATCTTATCCAAGTGTGCAGGAATGAGAATGCGATTGCCTCACCTTGAATAAATATGGAGAAAAGCACAACTAAAAAGCTTTGTTCTACGTATCAAGTATCACAGTCACTCAATATAAGGTCACTTCAATGTTTTCATTTTTTACCCGCAACCCAATCAAAAAATTAAATAAGCAATATGAAGCAAAACTTGAACAAGCCATGCATGCCCAGCGAAATGGCGATATTAGAACCTATTCGATGTTGACGGCTGAAGCTGAGAAAATTAATGACGAAATGATTGCTATCGAACAAAGCCAAAAGGCCGGTTAACCCAAACTTTAATAAATCTCAGTAACCACGGATTTCAAATGATCAGTTTGGAACTAAATGAATTACTGAATAAGCCTTTTACGTTACCATTTGGTCAAGCATCCCAACAGCACATGAGCGCATTTTGGCAAAACCTAATTCCAAAGGTCCTACCCGCACCGTTGATATTTATTGCACTAAATGCAAAGCCCAATTGTTCAAATATCGTAAGGGCGGCAAAGGCGCATTAGTAAAATGCTTTAAAGAGCGAATTGTTGATGACCTAACCACCACGCCTTGTGTGTGTCCGCAGTGTGAAACAACCTTTGCGAGAGAAACCTTAATACGCGGCACCCCTGCTTATAAAATGATTGGCGGTAAAGTGACGATGAAATAAGTCTGCAATTTATACTTGTTTCTCGCCACGATAATAAGCAATATCAGCCAAAGCAAGCATAGGCAAATCTTCTTTGGTATCGCCATAAGCATAAACAGTGTCAAATCCAGTCAATATTAGCTTGCGAGTGATTGCTGATACTTTGTCTGCACCACAATCTCCATATAAGTAACGCCCCGTAAAATGCTTGGTATTTGTTTCTAACTCACTACAAATCAATTTAATACCCTGATCACTGCACCAAATGGATAAATAAGGATCAATAGAAGCCGAGACCACATACACATGATGCCCTTGTGTTTGATGCCATTTAATACGTGACATAATTTGTGGCTGCAAAATATGTGGAATAACCTCTGTAACATAGCGCTGCGCGAGGGCTTGTACCTGCTGAACATCACGCCGATAAAACGCCACGGCACTGATTAACGTGCGCATTTTACAAGCTGGTAACCAGCCCAACTGATAAAGTAAAATGGCCGGAGACATTAACAGTCCACCAATAAAGCGGCGAGGTTTAGGGGTACAAAAAAGTATAAATTTGGTGTAGCTGTCTTCAGTCGTAATAGTGCCGTCAAAGTCAAATAAGGCTAAGTTCATCACTTTTATCTTTTCAGTTATTGGATGACGTTATCGGTAGTTTAATTGATAGCATAGCCGCAATAGCCACAAACAATGCAGATATCCATAAACAAGCTTCCAGCCCATACAGTTGAAACACAATACCCGATAACACAGTGCCAATTAATCGCCCCATGGCGTTAGCCATATAATAAAAACCCACATCAAGAGACACCCCATCTGCATTGGCATAACTGACAATTAAATAACTGTGTAGTGAAGAGTTAACCGCAAATACAGCCCCAAAAATCAATAAACCTATCACTACAGATGCTTGTAGATAAAAATCAAAATGTAAGGCAAATGCAATTGCGACAGGGATAATGGTTAAGTAGCTAGCCCATATAAAAGCCGAGCGACCTGTCGGGACTCGCCCCTGTTTTTTACCTGTTATATAAGGTGCAAGTGATTGTACTATGCCATAGCCAATCACCCAGCTCGCCATAAAGCCGCCAACCCACCAATGGTCCCAGTTAAAGGTTACAGCTAAAAAAACCGGTAAAGCCACCACGAACCACACATCACGCGCCCCAAACAAAAACAATCGCGCGGCAGACAAAATATTAATCGCCCGACTTTTAGAAAACACCTCTTTAAACTTAGGCTTATTTTTAGCCTTGCCAAGATCTTGTTTCAACGCAATCAAACTGAATAACCACACCACCGCCAATAGTGATGCCATTAAAATAATGGCACCTCTAAATTCAAGTAGCGTGAGTAGTGCCCCGCCCAAAAAGAAACCGACACCTTTTAGGGCATTTTTAGAGCCCGTTAATACCGCTACCCACTGGTATAACTTACCTTCAGCACCCGCTGGCACTAGCAACTTAATGGCACTTTTAGCACTCATCTTATTCAAATCTTTGGCAATACCAGACAATGCTTGCGCCGCCATAACATAGGCCACACTTAACATATCTGCAGGTACGGCTAACATACCCAGCGCGACTATTTGCAACCCAAGGCCAATGTTCATGGTTTTATTTAACCCTAAACGCGCCCCAAGCCAGCCACCGATGAGGTTGGTTACCACCCCAAAGATTTCATAAAACAAAAACAACATCGCAATATTTATTGGGCTATAACCTAAATGATGGAAATACAACACCACCAACATGCGCAGCGCACCATCGGTTAAGGTAAATGCCCAATAATTACCGGTTATCACCAGATATTGCTTAATCTGTGGTGATAACGTGCTGAGTGATAAAAGTCCCATCAATGTTCAGCCTTTAGCTATTTTTTATCCGCCAAACCAACCATACGCGCTAACTCTGCTGTGCGATTAGCATAGCCCCACTCATTGTCGTACCACACATACAGCTTCACTTGGGTGTCATTGACCACCATAGTGGATAAGGCATCAATAATGCTTGAGCGCGGATCAGTTTTATAATCAATCGACACTAATGGCCGAGTTTCATAACCCAATATGTCTTTAAGTTCATTTTCAGCCGCATATTTTAATAACTGATTAACCTCTGCCACATCTGTTTTACGCTCAACTTCAAATACGCAATCGGTTAAAGAGGCATTGGTTAAGGGCACACGAATCGCGTGACCATTTAGCTTGCCTTTTAATTCAGGAAAAATATGGGTAATTGCCGTTGCTGAACCTGTGGTGGTAGGAATTAAGCTAGTGCCACAGGCACGGGCGCGACGTAAATCTTGATGGGGTGCATCGATAATGGTTTGCGTATTGGTAATGTCATGAATAGTGGTCATAGAGCCATGCTTAATGCCAATTTTTTCATGGATAACTTTGACCACAGGCGCTAAACAGTTAGTGGTGCAAGAGGCTGCGGTGACGATAGGGTGGATATCTTTATTGTATAAAGCTTCATTTACCCCCATCACAATATTAAGCACGCCATCTTCTTTAACGGGTGCTGTAACCACCACACGTTTTACGCCTTGCTCTAAATAAGCTTGCAACAGTGCTTTGGTTTTAATTTTACCCGATGCTTCTATGACCACATCGCATTTTGACCAATCAGTATCTTCAGTCGCGATATTCTGGGTACAGGGAATCGTTTTGCCGTTAACAACCATGGCTTGAGCGCCATTGACTTCAGTATGGCTTGCTTCATGGTGCCAACGGCCATGCACTGAGTCAAATGTCATTAAATGAGCCAGAGTTGCTGCATCACCTGCCGGATCATTGATATGCACAATTTCAATGTCATCCCAGTCAAATGCGGCGCGCATTGATAAACGTCCCATACGGCCAAAGCCATTAATACCGATTTTAATCGTCACCTTGTAATCCTCGTTTATCGTTGAGTATTGAAATAATTTAATTGCACTGGATGTTTCAGCGCATTCGGTCTGATTTGTTGTACCTGCTGAATCACCTTTTCAGCTGGCCAGCCATAGGCTAGTAATATCAAGCCTATCACCAAGCCAGTTCTGCCTGAGCCGCCACGACAATGCACCGCAATAGTGCCTTGCTGTGCCAGCGCTGCTAAAATAGTCACCTTATGCAATTGCCATTGGGATTCAAACTCTCCATTAGGCGCTGCATCATCAAGAATAGGTAATTGTAGCCACTGGATATCTTGCTCGGCACACGCCTTTGCCAAATCGCTAGCATTATTATCGGCCATTTCTTCATCAAACATCAGCGTGAGTAACATATCCGTTCCCGCCTGTTTGAGTGTGGCGACAGACTCGGTTAAGTTAGCGTTTTTTGTACCTGGGCAAGGGGTAAAAATCAGCCTTGCGCCATTATCTAAGGTTAAGGTGTCAAAGGGATGTGATTGCATCGTCATAGCGTGTATTACCATTAATGTGAAATGAATACGGTGTTATTGCGTGGCCATGCTGTTGGCTTTACGGTTTAAAAATGCCACCAAAGACAGCATAACTGGCACTTCCACCAGCACGCCAACAACCGTTGCCAATGCAGCACCAGAATGTAAGCCAAATAATGAAATAGCCACCGCAACCGCTAGCTCAAAAAAGTTAGAGGTACCAATTAAACAGGCTGGGGCGGCAATATTGTGCGGTAGTTTTAACCGTTTGGCTGCGATATACGTCAGGTAGAAAATGCCATAGGTTTGCAGTAATAACGGAATGGCGATAAGCACTATAATTTGCGGGTCCGACACTATGGTATTGGCTTGAAAACCAAACAGTAACACCACAGTGGCTAATAAACCGATCACCGACCAGGGCTTTAACTTAGCTAAAAACTGATTAATGCCCTGCTCACCTCGGCGCTTATTGAGCCACTGCCTTGTTAGTATACCGGCGATTAAGGGCAACAACACATACAAAAGCACCGAAACCAGCAAGGTTTGCCAAGGTACTTGAATATCACTCACACCCAACAAAAAAGCTGAGATAGGCGCAAAAGCAAATATCATAATCACATCATTCACAGACACTTGCACTAAGGTGTAATTAGGGTCGCCTTTAGTCAGTTGTGACCAAACAAATACCATCGCTGTACAGGGCGCTACACCAAGTAAAATCATCCCTGCGATGTATTCTTGCGCCGATGAAGGGTCAACCCATTCGGCAAATAAAACGTTGAAAAACAACCACCCCAGCGCGGCCATAGTAAAAGGTTTAATTAACCAATTGATCACTATTGTCAGTAATAGCCCCTGAGAGTTTTTACCGATATCTTTAACGGCTGAAAAATCGATTTGCAGCATCATGGGGTAAATCATCACCCATATAAACACCGCCACCACAATATTCACGTGGGCGACTTCAAGATTGGCTATTGCTTGAAACGCTTCAGGTTGTAATAAACCCAAGCCCACACCTATCAAGATGCACAAGCTTACCCATACCGACAGATAACGCTCAAAAATACCCATACTCTAAACCTTCTATTGTTATCCCCACCGTTTAGCCCGATGAGGGATTACTGACAAAAACTCGCTTTATTCGGTCGACCTTGCATATCGGCTAGCCGAGTTAACGGGATATCAATCAGGGGAATATTGTTCTCAGTGGTTTGAGCTAATACCGACTTTGCCCACAAAGGCAATTCGGGATGAATTCGATAAAATACCCATTGCCCCTGTTTTCTGTCGCTAATGATGTTGGCCTTTTTTAATACCGCCAAATTACGCGACACCTTAGGCTGACTGTCTTCGGCCAATGCTTGCATCAACTCGCACACGCACAGTTCGCCGTGGTAATGGGTTAGCATTAAGGTTTTTAAGCGGATATCATCGGTTAAGCATTTAAAAAATAATGTAGGGTCGATATTAAAAGCAGAAGCGGGTTCATCACTCAATGCCTTACCAGCGGTATTTTCAAGCAGTAAAAACATCGATAAACGGTTATTGATTTCATTCAAGGTCGCCGCAAAAGGGTTGCAACCTAAACGTGACTTAGGATCTGGGAAATCCCAAGCAAATTGCTTCGCGGCACCAGGGTAACTTCGGCATTCAAGGCTGGCTTTGTCGCAAAGGGTTATCACGTAATCAAACGTTTGGCCCTGATAATCATCAATATGATTCGAAACTAACTCACTGGTATCAATACCAAAACGATTTAACGCCTCAACCGTGCGACTATCTACTACTTCCGGATGCGTACCTGCACTAAAAACCTCAAAGCGATCACCTGCGCGATGCGTTAACAACACTTCAGCCATTTGTGATCTAGCTGAATTACCTGTACACAAAAACAATACTCGAGGTTTTGTCATATTCATATTTCATTTAAGTCACACCAAAACATATGAAATAGTGTATATATGAAATATTGCATGTAAAGTATTTTATGATTTTAATGCTAATGCGACCGCTTTTGCTGCATGAATTTGGGTAGTGTCGTACAACGGGACATCCGTGTGTTGTGGTTCAACCAATAACGCAATTTCAGTACACCCCAAAATAACCGCCTCGGCGCCTTGTTGATAAAGATCATTGATGACCGAAATAAAGTGCTGCCGAGATTGATTATTGATAGTACCCAGGCATAACTCGTTATAAATCACATCGTGGATCATCTCTTGCCCTGCGTGGGTGGGCACTAGCACTTCAATACCAAATCGCTCAGTGAGGCGATTTTTGTAAAAATCCTCCTGCATGGTGAATTTAGTGCCTAATAGCCCTACACTTTTTATGCCATCGGTCACCAATTGTTGTGCGGTAGCATCGGCAATGTGCACTAACGGAATACTAATTGCAGCTTGTACCTCGTCAGCCACTTTGTGCATGGTATTGGTACAAATAAGTACAAAGTCAGCACCTCCAGCCTCAACAGCCTGCGCCGCTTTTACCAACAGGATTGCGCTATCATCCCAACGATTTTGTCGCTGCAGTTTTTCTATCTCGTCAAAATCCACACTATAAAGGCACACCTTAGCCGAATGTAATCCACCTAATGTCCGCCTTATGCCCTGGTTTATTGCTTGATAATAACTCACGGTCGATTCCCAACTCATGCCGCCTATCAGGCCAATTGTTTTCATTAAATGACACCTTATTTGTTTTGAAAATAGGTTGGCTGTTTATGTCCCTGTGATCTTTAACGTATCAGCAAATTAATGAACTTGATGATGCGCGATTAATATCATTTAGTCACATCACAAGAATATTAACCAAAGGACAAGACACTCGCCCAAACCGCATCGCCGATTACCTCTTTTACAAACCTACACCTATCACAAACATATGCAATAAACTCAATTTGCTATTTGTCAGGTTTTTAAGTTCAAAACACGCTATGATCCGCATCCTAAACCGCATCGTTTTTTAAACAACGCCACAGACTTTATTAGGCGTAATGCACAGAATCCCATTTATCACTTTTACAATTACATTAGGCAATACCATGGCTATCAGAATAAAACTTAAACCTGGACGCGAACGTTCATTAGAACGCCGCCACCCTTGGGTGTTTTCCAACGGTATTCATAACGTCAATGGCGGTAAGCCACAAGCTGGCGACACTGTTGATGTAGTCGGTCACGACGGCCGCTGGTTAGCACGTGGGGCATGGTCGCCAGAGTCGCAAATCCAAGTTCGCGTATGGACTTTTGATAAAGAAGAAACCATCGACGCCGATTTTTTTGCCCGCCGCATTCAACGAGCCCAAGCGGGACGAGAAGACTTAATCCGTGAACAGGGACTAACAGGTTATCGTTTAATTGCTGCGGAATCTGATGGTTTACCGGGTATCACCATTGACCGTTACGCCAATGTTTTAGTGTGCCAACTGCTAAGCACTGGTGCTGAAAAGTGGCGCGACACCATTGTTGAACAATTAGCGCTGCAATTTCCAGATTGCGCCATATATGAACGTTCTGATGTTGATTCTCGTAAAAAAGAAGGTTTATTGCCAGTAACCGGTTTACTGCACGGTGAGTTACCGCCAATGCCGGTGATTATTGAAGAAAATGGCATAAAAATAGCGGTTGATGTAGTTAAAGGCCATAAAACCGGTTTTTACTTAGATCAACGTGATAACCGCGCCATGGCAGCACGCTTTGTGAAGGGTAAATCGGTACTCAACTGTTTTTGCTACACCGGCACCTTTGGTTTATATGCAGCTAAAGCTGGCGCAGCCAGCATTGAAAACGTCGATGTTTCATCATTAGCGCTACAAACCGCCCGCGACAATATGGCAATTAACGGCTTAAACGACGACCACGTAAACTACCACGAAGCCGATGTATTTAAGCTATTAAGACAATATCGCGACGAGGGTAAAACCTTTGATGTTATCGTATTAGATCCACCTAAATTTGCCGATAATAAAGCGCAATTAGATGGCGCATGTCGTGGTTACAAAGACATCAACATGATTGCCATGCAGTTGCTTAAACCGGGTGGAGTGTTACTAACATTCTCATGTTCAGGGTTAATGCAGTCAGACCTATTCCAAAAAGTAGTTGCCGACGCCGCACTAGATGCCAAGCGCGAAGTGCAATTTGTTGAGCGGATGCATCAGGCCAGCGACCACCCAATCAGCAGTGCATTCCCTGAAGGTTATTATCTGAAAGGGTTAGTTGCCAGAGTGTGGTAATCGCCTGCTAATTCAGGCTTGGCTATTGATGAAATAACCAAGTGTTAGACAGCAAAAAGGGAACATCTGCGTTCCCTTTTTTGTTTGGCTTAGCCTAACTGGCTGGTCATTTTAGCACTGAAGTGGTTAATGAAAGCTAACTACGGATTCAAAGTATGATTAGCTTATTTTTGGGCATAAATGAGTTGGCGCTTACGCTCTGAAAATGATTATATTAGCGAAAGTATGCAATCTACGATGCGGTAACGCCTAAATCACCGAGCGCAGCGGACGTCCGGTGAATTTATTTGTTAGGTGCAAGATGCTTAGGGTTTAATTTTGACGTGAGAATATGATCTTGCCATTGACCAGCAATTTGTAAATAGGATTTAGCAAGACCTTCACGTTCAAAGCCTAACCTCTCTAAAACTGCTGAACTTTTAACATTTTCTGGAATATAGTTTGCCATAATTCGATGAAGGTTAAGCTCTTCGAAAACGTATGCGATTGTTGAACTTAGCACCTCTGACATTAGCCCTTTTCCTTGATGCTTTTCAGCAATGGAGTAGCCGAGATTACAGGCTTGAAATGGGCCAAAAACAATATTTGTGAAGTTGCAAACGGCAATAACTTCATTTCTCTCAGGGTTTAATGCAGAAAACTTTAAAGCTGTTTTATCCTGAAAAGACTTTTTGTTGTCATGAAGCATCTCTGAAAAATTACTTAACGTGAAATATTCTTCACTTCTCGTTGGTTCCCAAGGAGCAAGATGCTCTCTGTTCTCAATATAATAATTCAGCATTAACTCAGTACCATCACTGCCGAGGACTTCAATCACTGTTCTATCTGTTTGAATATGCATATTACTCGATGTTTGATATTTGGTAGCACCTAACGCAAAGCTAAGCTGTGAGTGAACGTGTGCTATGTCTGAGCGAAGCGAGTTGAATCTGCTTGTGCGCCTTGTTAAGCCCGCGCCTCAACACGATCACCATGACTAGGTGGAGTTGAAGTAACAATAAAGACTAACTCCTGATCACCATCATTTTTTAGCTGATGAGTAGTGTTCGCTTTTACATGAAAACCTTCTGTAGGGTTTAAGCTATGAGCTTTACCTTCAACTATCAAAGTAGCAACACCAGATAGAACAAAAAAGAACTGTTCCGCTTTTTCGTGATAATGCGTAACTTCGCACAAACCAACAGGAACCCGCTCTTGAATCACACTTAATTGAGGAGATTTAACCAAATGCCAACCATCGCAACCTTCACCCCAGTTGTAATGTTCAGAATTTATCTTGGTGCTTACCTTCATATATTCCTCTTAGGGCTTAACAGCTTATTGAAGGGCAAGAAAATTAAAGTCGGCCATTCAAGTTATTGATTTATATCATCCTACATTTAGTATCTTCTTGATGTAAAGCCGTTTTATTTAACTCCACTGTCAAATAAAAGCGCGCTTGCGCGTTAAAAGTGGACTCAATATGCAACAAAAAAATAAAAACACATTTATTTCAATGAATTAAAAAATAAACAAATTATTTAACGTACTACTTTAGTTTACTTATCAGCAGATTTAACTGAAAAAATACTAAAAACCATTACAACTGTTTTTGTACACAGTACACACAACATAAAGGTGGGAAGTATGGCTTACACAGGATATTTATAAGCCAGTTACTGATGAGGTTTAAAGCTGGATCCTTCCCCATCGAAAATTATGCGCTTTTCAGCATTTTTCGTCTGGGGCGCTGAGGGTTTCCAAAGGGGCGCAAGCGTTTTGCCCCTTTGGTCTGGTGTGGGCGAAGCACCACGACTTACCTCGACCGCTTAGGCCACATAAAATTAAGGCTACCAACAAAGACAAAAAAGCGACCGTTCATTAGAACAGTCGCTTTTATCTTCAGTTAATATATATCAATGTAAACTTACAAAAAAGTATCATACTTTAATCGCTGTAAGTTATTGATATTGCAATAGCGGTTATATTTTTAATATTTGAAGATATCATACTTTTGTTGTTTCCTGATAAATCGATGCTGTTTTTACAACAAAAAAGTATCATACTATCTTCATTGCTTATCTAAAATCACATCGAACTAATTTACACCCAGTGCCTTAAAGACGGCATCGACGGGGTCTGCATAAAAGCTGATCTGAAATTTTGAGAACAACTCAGCAGGAACCGTTGGAATATCTGAGGCTGAGGCCATTGGGAGCAAAATACGCTTTGCGCCACTGTCCATAGCTAACTGAAGACTGCCTGCAAGATCTTGAACAGGATTGATAACACCACCTAAAGTCATCTCTCCTAGAACAACCATCTGCTCTTGAATCGGTCGGTTCATCAGAATTGAACAAAATGCAATCAATGCAGCAAGCGATGACTTTGTACTTGGCCCCGTATTGTGGAGTTCAACAACATGGAGGTGATACTCATGATCAGAAAACTTTGCCGACGCACTGATGCGACTCAGGTTACCTTTGAAATAATCAAAGCCAACACGGACCGCTTCTTTTGCTGCCGTATTCGAACCAAGCCCTGAAACAGAGTGTTTACCAGAACCGGCCATCATTTGAGTTTCGTAACGGTATAACCCTATTTGTCCTGTATTTCCCTGAGTAACCAAATGCACAACACCAGCGCGAGGTAAGCCATCAGGAATTAACTTGCTGCCACCTTGTTCTGGTACATTGACGAAGAATTCTTCTAACGACTCGTTATCGATGTAGCTAAAGTGCACATCAAAAAATTCCATCCCACCAAGTTTCTTTAACTGCTCTTTAATGCGTCTACGCAACTCTAAAGCATAGGTAAGGCAACGGCGCACATCTTCTTTGCCAAATACATCATGAGGATGCAGCAGCTTCAATAAACCAGAGACGGTTCGGCGCACCGCGATCACATCACGTTGGTTCAGGTTATTGCCCAACTTGAAATAGCGATCTATAGCATCAGAAAAGCTGCGTTTACGCATCTCGCGCATGTATTCAGCAAGGTAATCGGTAATTAGACCATAGCTATTGGTAAAAAATTCCGGCCGCATTTTGGGAATATCCCAACCGGGAATATAGGCATGAAAACGGTCAAAAAACGCTGTGTCGATCATTGCCTCAGGGAATGGCGCTAACAAATGGCTAGTTTTGACCAAGGTTTCGACGCTCTGGTTGATGTTACCGACAAACACCATCGAAGCTTTAGCCTCGATTGAATCACGGCCACGAGAGAAGGAGCCTGACGCCATGTAATCCTTCATGATCTGCACGCCATCTTTGTCTTTAAATGTGATACCTGCGACCTCGTCAAAGGCCACAACATCCCACATGCCCACTAAGCCGACTTGTCGAGAGCTCATGTTATAAAACAAGTTAGCCACAGTCGTTTGCCCACCGGAAACTAACAGGGAGTTGGGCGAGCATTCCTTATACACATGGCTCTTCCCTGTACCTCTAGGGCCAAGTTCACACACATTATAGTTATTTTCAACAAAGGGGATCATGCGAGCGAGCAAATGCCACTTAACACGTAACTTAAGGTTGGTAGGCTCCATACCTATTGAGCGGATGAGAACGTCTAACCACTGATCGGTTGAAAAGTTAGCGCGAGCGGTAAACAGCTCCTCCATATCCATGGAAGGCATTTGAATTGGTTTGAGCATGGAAACTGAAAAAGGTGAGGTTTTTTGGCCTTCTTCATAAAAATAGTTGAGAGTAATGATACACCATATTCCCCCCATCAACAGCTTCTCGTTTTGCTTAACTATGCTAGCTGGGATCACGGCATCCTTGATACCAAGATTAGAAAGCTGTGCTTCATACACATCCTTCTTCTGGTTGAGCTTAACCCCGACTTTATCGATCACCTTGAAGCAACCACGCTCACGGATCAGTGATTTAACCTTTTCAGCCTCGTCTGGGCGCACATAGTTTTCCGCCAAGATCTTCTTAACGTTTTCCAGTCCTTCGAACACCACCTCATCATCGTCTGAAGCGCAGTACATCCCAAGCAAATATTCCAGCACATAAACCGGTACATTAGCACCTTCTTTTAACTGCTTAGTTAGGTCTTTTCGAACCACTTTGCCCTTAAAAAAACGATTAAGTAGACTATCGAGATCTGTACTCCTCATATCAGCAATCTCTTGTTCAGACTCTATCGCTGGCTGTGTATGATCTGCAGTATAATCTTCTTCTGTTGCGCCATTTGCTGTAGTTGATAAATTAACCTGCATATTCGCGACATAAACATTTTGGGTAAAAGGGGAGTTAGTAGTATCAGCACCTACCCACTCGCCTTGTTCCATTTGATGTTCTGATACATCTTTACCATTGTTGCCATTCATATGAAGTACCCCTTAGAAAAAATCATCTTGGAATGCCAAATCAATGGTTACCGCGTATTGGCTATAACGCGTTCTCATTTCCGCATTCTCAAGAACTAACGTGTATTGAGCGTTCCTGTCGAACTGAGAGCCAATAAGCTTTAACCTAGCTTCGCGAGTACGTTCATCCATCACTTTACTCACGCTATCAAAGTTAATCGTTTCACGACTGGATACTTCATTACCTTGTGCATCGACGATATAGACATCCAACAACCGTGCGACAAAACGCTCGCCTACAGGGTCTGTCTGAATAAATCTGACCTTGTCGATATTGTTTACTAATTTGATGGGCTGAGTGGCTGCAACAACACCTACCGGTTGTTTCTCATGTTTTGCTGCTTGTTCTTTTTGTAGCTCTCGCACATGTAGTACCGGTACGCAGACTTCCTGTAGCATCGCTCCGCCATGCACAAACTTAGCACCACCAACGAAGTGGAAGCGTTGAGCCGCTTTTGGAAGCAGGAACTCTGCTTGATATGAAGAGCCACTAGAGCCATGAGCCGTATCGTTAATTGATCCCTTCCAACAGGCTTCATCTGAAGGTAAGTTTTTACCAACGATATAACGTTTCTTGGCTTCTATCGCACCAGCAGGTTTGGTTTTCAACGAGGTTTTGTCAGCCGCTACAAGTGCTTTTTGTTGGAAGAGGAAGCCATGGTCAGCAGTGATCACAACTCGGCTTCCGTTTAGACGGTTGATGACCCGCCCAACGAGGTCTTTTAGCTCTTCAATGGCACTACGACAGGCTTCAAACGTTTTCTCTTCAGTTGCAGCCTTATCACCAATAGCATCAATGGTATCGTGATAGATATAAACGACTTCTACGTCTCGAACCTTGTCACGCCCCTCCTGGTTACTCCAGCCCATCAGTTCCTTAGAACTCACCGCCATACCACCTACTTTTTGTAGGATGGCGTTGCGGTTGTCTAAACCCTGTGAAGAAATACCATCTACATAAACAGCCGTGCCTTGTTCTGGCTGGTAACTGAGTGCTTTATGAGGCAATAATGCCGCCATCCCAAGTTGGGTATAACTCGGCAAAACACCCAACTGCGTAGACACCTCAGCTTTAAATCGCTTCTCGTTGTTAATGATAGCGCCAAGCTCATTCGCAATTTCAAAACGCAGGGCATCAGAGATGATCACAAACACTCGTTTTGTCTGTTTCAGACTCAGTCGTGTGCGAACTTCTTTTTCATAAAAGTCATACTGGTGCGGTACGCCAGAAATCTGCCACTTTTCAAGTAATTTCTCATTGGCCAAATGACGATCCCAGGCAAGGCCAAGCTCATATAAGTACCAGTTGGTATAAATGCTTTCGACTTCGTCGTCGAGCTGACGCAGTATGTCTGCACCTTTACTCAATACAGAGTGCACATGCTCATTGAACAAACGGTAAGCCTGGTCAAAACGATAAATGTCTGTGGTATAGGCGTCGTACATTGCCTTCGCGTTATCAAAGTGGAACCCGTCCACATAGCGATTTCGCAAGTGCATTAACTCTTCAGCGTTGCGGATAGCTTCATAAATTGCGAAGTATTCTTTGCGTGACAATGTCCAGTGGCTAGCAAGACGTCTTGATAAGACCGTATCAAACTGAACCCGGTCTAGCGCTTTACTGCTATCGAGCAAATCACGAACTAAACCACGGATTATGGCCTGTTCCACAGCTTCGAACGTTTCGCATTCGATAAGCTCAACCGGATGGTACTGGCCAGCACGAGTCGAAATTTCCAACTGTTGGCTAAGCACCTTAGAGATGCTTTCGTAGTAAGCGGCGAAAGAGCGGCTGTCGCGCCAGCTCACCATAAACGCCAAGGCTGTCGCCCGGCCTGATGCGCTTTTTAAAACATTGTTAAGCAACCAATCACGTTCAACGCCTTCAATTTGGCTCCAGAATTCAGTACAGAATAATTTCAACACGAAGTCTGAGAAGGTTGGCTCTTCAACTGTATAGCCAAAACTCTCACTTAGATATGCCCAGAGTGAGGTCTCAAGTTCAAACTTACTTAGCTGGCTCCATAAAGGTTGGCCAAGGCTTTCATATTCGATATAAGCCGCATATTCGCGTAGTAACCCAAGCAGAATGTCCGACAAAGACGCAGAATCAGCTTTTACAACCACTGCCATCATCTTCCTGTCTAACGAAAGTTCGTCTTCGTTCTCAGTCACCCACTTTTTTAAACCGGCTATGCGCTGTTTATTGGCAAAAAAGCTCTGACGCTTACGAATGTGCGTGCGAAGCGCCATTTTCGGAATACCCAGCTCATTAAGCAGCATTGAGCTGTGATCAGCAAAAAACTGCTCGCTGTACAAACGCACGTCTAGCAACCAATCACGATCAGGCTCTGGCTCAGCGCTTGGAAAATAGATAAGGAATTTAGCTTCACGCTCATCCACTTCAATGCGCTTTTTCACTGCCAATACGGACTCATTGCCCATATTGAGGATGGTCAAATCATTTGGTAGCACTTTTGCCGTTTTATCCGCCGATTTATCGTCTGTTTCTTTTGCAAGCCCTTCTTTTGCAATAGAGAGGGCGTTAGCTAAATGCTCAAGCTCTTCAGTAAAGCTTTGCTCTGGGTCGTACCAAAACACAATGCGGCTTTGTTCGAGCTTGGCAGCCACGCCTTGTGCCAGTTCACTAATCTGCATTAGTTAACCTCCGGGGCCGAACCAGTAATGGCTTTAACATCGGCCAACAGATCACCAAACTTGCCGTAATTCACTTTCACACCATCATCAAGATCCAGGGAAATACGCATATCGGCGTAGTGTTTTAGCTTGTCATCAAACTCTCGTAGCTCAACCTGTTTCTTTATCAAGGCATCCAACTCTTTCTTAAAGCGATTCGCTTCACTGGTTGAGTCAGCTGTTTCAATCTGCTTCTCAAGCTGCTCAGCATAAGCATCGTATTTGCCTAGTAACGGCGTGACATACTCAGTACGCATACGAGAAAGCGTGCCCTCGTTGTACCTATGTAAGTAAACCAAACACTCGAAAGCCTTCTGCTTACCAGAACTAAATAGCCAATAAATAGGGCGTTTTTTATAAGTCTTCAGATGGTCTTTATAGAACTGAGTCGATAAATAACGGCGAATTGTCTCCAGTGCTGATTCAGATTTTTTCGGTTTAATAGCATTTAGGCATAGTGATTCGGCGACAAAATCCAAGTTTTCTTGTAAGTGTTCCTCACCCCAAACAACCTGAACAAACTCGCGGAATCGGTTGGTTGCGTCGTCTCTAAACCATTCTTGATCTGTTAATGGAATGATGCCATCTTCATCGGCTGGATAGTCTATATAAGCTCCTTCAGCATCTAGCAAGTCGAATCCATCATTCCCAGACTGTGCATAAACTAGACCTTCTCGGTTTAAAGAAAAACGCCCCATGACACAACCTATTGAATAGCTCAATATTTCCGCTATTTTTTCAGCCCTATATAATAATTTACCTAAAGCAAGGTCTTTACTAGAAAATTGGTAATACTGGTTACAATAAAGTGATATAGTTGATTTTTTAACCTCTTCATTTGCTTGGCCACTTGCGCCGTACATCTCTATAAACAACTCATTATTTGCTTGCTCTAACTCTTGTACTTCTTCAACCAGGCCCAAGGAATTTTCATATAACTTATTGAAAGAGGATGAAATAGTTGACGCATGTATATTTATGATATTTAGGGACTTAAAACCGGTATTCTCTTCTTTGGACTGATAGTCATCTTTAAATATACTTACTAGCTCTTTGGCTCGCGTGCATATCAATTCATAATTTGAATCAACAATAGTTGTTGGAAAACTAGCCATAACCCCTGGACTTAGATTCAAGGTTGGATTTAGAAGCCCACTAATTAAACTACCTACTGGTGAATTTAAAAATGCCATTACATAAAAAAGTCGTTCTGAAGATGACTCTGTAAAAATTGAAGGGGATGCAAAATCAAAGATATAACCTTCAGGGGTGTATCTTACAGACAATTCTCCCCCCCCGATCATGGTCCATGTGACAGACTCCTTAAAATAATAGTCTTCATTTCTGACATAAGCATTTTTAAAATTTTTAAGATCAAAGCCAGAGTTTTCCCAGTTCACAATATAGTTATTATTGCCGAACCACTTTCTATATTCACCACCCTTATTGCAGCCATACCACTTGTATTCATCAGAATACTCAACTCCTGGCAAACATGTATCAGCTGATGAAACCTCATGCCATAACCTAATAAAACGATCGTTATCCGCTGATGACAGCCCACTCTTAATTGCGTATTCATCACCCAAATTATCTAATTTTGATATAACTTCAAGAAATCGTGGTGCAATCCAATATGTGATAGGTTGACCAGATATCTTCAAAAATGACTCTTGTGAAATTTCCTCAAATCTATTCTTATTCTGCAGTAGATTTTTTCTTTTAAGATCTTCACTACCTTCCACAAGACGATGGAAGGTTGGGTAGAAATTATTTATGTGAAATTTATTTACAACCCATGCCGCAGTTTGTACAACCTCACCACTGATTTGACTAAATGCACGCGCACCTAAATGAGCCATGGTTACAAATGTATTCTCTTGTAACAGATTTTTTCTTAATTGTTCAAAACTTGACAAGAACATCCAAGATTGCATGTTTATTTGAGCATTAAAGCCGTATATTGTAAGCAAAGAAAACGCTCGCTCCATAAAAATAGCAAACAAATCAGATTTACTATTTGGATAGCTATTCTTAGCAAACTCTTTCAAATCTGCATTCATACCTTTGCTGCCCATATAGGGAGGATTCGCAATCACTGCATCGTAACGAATCGACAGAACCAAAGCCTGATGAACAATTTCAATCAATTGCTTCGCTGCTGGCTTTTGCATTGAGTCGCCTGACTCTTGTAGCTCGACTAGAGTGCTCAGTAGCTCTTTTAGCTGCTCATACTCATCGCTTGGCACATCAATCAAAGAACCGAAGGTCTTGGCCTGGGTAAATCTTGCTAACGTTCGCTTCAGCAGTTGGTAGCGGTTGTCTGCATTGAACGAGCTTAAATCTTGTTCTTCGTCGGCGAATAAGCCCTGCGATGTGCCGCTTTGCCAATTTCCCGATAGGTTGAGTGCTTTCCATACGGTCGGCAGGTCGATATGGTTACTTTCCTGCAATGACAGTACATTGAGTCGCACGTTACGGGTAAAAATACGCTTATCGTCATCTCTAGCCATCATCATCAGCGCAAAGCCAGATAACTGCGCTGCACGATCATCAATGTCTAGGCCGTAGAGGTTGTTCTCCAGAATCATCTTTGGAATGTCACGAGAGCGGAAACCACGCTCTTCGTAGATGGCTTTTAGTACGTTGTAGGCTTCAATCAATATGTGGCCCGAACCACAAGCCGGGTCAAGTACTTTGATGGTTTCAGGCTCGATAGATTCAGGCGTAATAGCCTTTAGCTGTTGGTTAACTTCGTCAGATTGTTCAGCAGGCTCAATGTAGTATTCCATCTGCGTTTTAATGGCAGAGTCTGGGTAGGTTTGCAGCCATTGGCGACCGACTGAGTTTTGTACCAGGTACTTCACAATCCAGTTGGGTGTAAATAGCTGGGTGGCGGCAGGGATGTCTTCACTCTTGACCACCTTACCCATTACCTGATCTTTCTTTTCAGAAATGTAGAATTGGTAAAGCCAACCGATAACTTCTACCTGTTGCCAGTCCTCTTCAGGGATGCCGTCTACCAACCCACGCAGAATTGAGTCGGTACGTGTTAGGTTGTCTGGTAGCAAAAGTTCTGTTTCATCGTCCAATGCGTCAAATAAGAAAGGCATCGCTTCATGAAGCTTATGGCACTGGCCCAACAGCAGTTCACGATAAAGCTCTTCGTCTTTGTTGCCCGCTAGCTTGAGTTCAATAATGCGAGCTCTATCTAATCCGAGTTCATCCGCAGCGTCTTGCGCATGGTCGATAATTTCAAAGCCTTTAGGGTTGTCTGGGTGCGACAAAACACGAAAACCGTGGCCTAGATAGTCATGGATTTCCATATAGCGAATAGCACACAGACGGTTGAACCAGGTATAAGCTACTTGTTCAATAAGTTGTGCATATCCAAGTTTCTGGCTTCTGGCCACTATGCGTTTTCTGGGCTCAGCCAGTTTACCGTCAAAACTGTTACCGGCGATTTGAAGCACAGAACCTTGTAGATTCGCTTCTGCAATTTGTAGCTCGCCTTTTTTATTCGCGGTGATACCAAAGGTGTTTAATCGTTTAGCAACCGCATCCATAAATTCGCGGCGCGCTTTTGGTGCGTATTTTTTAATGTTGTTCGTATTCATATGATCTGCGCCTCTTATTCTGTCTCTACGCTGCTTGCGGGTTGTAATGCAGTTCTAATGCGGGCAAGCAGTGTTTCCTGACGCTCGCGGTAAAAATCCATAAACTGGTTTAGTTGTTCAGGTAATGATGTTATGGCTTGCGATTGCAGATGTGCTTGTCTTGCATTCACATCAGGCCACTGCTGCGCATACCATTCATGGGGCATTTTTTGCCGCTTCTGATTATTGATAGTCCCTTCCAACAGCTGAAGGTTTGGCAGCTTGTTAGATGCCTCGATGAGTTCATCTAGCTGTTCAGTTGGGACACCAACTTTTGCAAGCTTGTTACGCGTAAACAAACCTTTGGGGTAAATGTGGTCCACATGGAAGTGTCGTGAAAAATCGAATCCAGGGAACAACAATGTCAACAAGGCAAAGGTACGCGGATTACCATAATCCAACTGGGCTAGTTCACTAATTTCCTCTGGGTCAAAGCGCAACGATTTACCACGCTGTTGCATGGTCGCTTCAATTTTCGCTAGCGGGAAACCTGTATCACCTGATTGCTTGATGTCTGAGCGGAGCATAGTAAGCAGGGTGTCCAAACCACTTCCCCAGATGCCTGACGCTTTCAACAACGACCTAATGAGCCAATTTCTGATGCATTCTCTATCGACCGCATATTCAACCCTAGAAAGGTAGCTTGCCGTTAACTTTCGGTGGTGCAGGTAATACGCCAACGGGAGGATGGCACTTGTTGCTCTGAGGTTTTGTGCATTAAAACCAAAACTTGCCAGCAACTGCATTGAGAGCAATAACGCATCACGAATTGGCGTCCAGTTCTTTTCCAGAATCGCCATGTTTTCCTTGTTAAAGTTCTCAACCTTAAAGCCGACGCTACCGATATCAGAGAGCATTAAGCCTGCTTTTAAGACGAGATCTTTTGATACGTTGAATCCATCACCAACACGGTTCATCTCATCCACTAATGCATGAATTTCTTCACGGGCATCTAACGAGCTCCACTGGGCTACTGCTATTGAAAGTAGTAAGTCTGAGTAGGACAAGGTAGTACCGCCGCTATTCATGCGGATAAAGATATTCAGAACACGTTCTAGGCTCTGATCACTTTCTTCGTAAAACGAAATCTTGTCTTTGTCATGGATGGTTCGATACAAGTGACGAAGAGTTGAGCGAGCCTCTTTGCGTTGCTCCGAACTCAACCTAGCATCATCAGCAACTTCATCGATAAGTGCATCTTCTTCCTCTTCCATGATCCGGCCTACACGGAACCAGTATTGTTCAGAAGCATCCAGAGAAGCTTTATCGTCGGTAAGGAACTCAAAGTCATACATCGACCCAGTTTCTAAGTCGGGCTGGCTTAACAGATTTAAGTGAAGCCTGCGCACAGGGAAGGCGTCATCATTACTCCACCATTTACCTGTCAGCTTCCACGCAAATGAGCCGCGTAAGCCGATATTCAAAGCAGTAATCCGCTGCTGTCCATCTAGGACGGCGATGAACTCGCGCTCCGGTAACTGAGTGACATTTTCACAATGGTAGTTATCTCGCTCATGGTAATGCTGCATGAACTGATAAAACTGATAGCTATCCCGGTTCTCTGGTTTTATCTTCCAGAATAGAAAGGTCCCAAACGGGTAACCTTGCAACAGGCTATCAAATAGACGACAGATCTGTTCTGGTCGCCATACAAACTCTCGCTGGATGGCCGGTAACAGGTATTCCTGCTCAGCAACCTTGTCGAGTAATGATCTTATTGTTCCACCCGCTTGATACATAGCTATCCGTTGCCTCTTACTTAATTCTCACTCGGTCGCCAGCTTTGACAGCAGCAATCAGCTGTTCTCTTAAAGCGGCAAGATAGGCATCAACTTCGGCTTCACTTTCAATGAATCCGGTTGTTACTGACTTTGCCATGGCATCAGTTGGGTTAATCGTTACAGTACGTTTTGCAACCGGCTGTGGCTGCACTGGTTCAGGGACTGGCTCAGGTGCTGGAGCTGCCTTACCGGCTTTCGCTGCTTCTTCTTCGCGTTTCTTCTGTTCGAGTTCACGACGTCTTTGCTCAGCTTCAGCTTTTTTGCGTTGTTCTTCGATAAAGCCATTCAGCAACTCATAGGCTTCGTCCTCGTAACCTTCCGCTTCAGTTTGCTCACTGATAACTTGTGGTATTGAAGAGGTTGCTTCAATACGCTGTCTGCACATTTGTAACGGGCGCATTGCTTGGTTCTGTAGTTCAGTCGGTGCATGTGCTTCAGCTAGCGCTTCCTTTACACGTCCGATGCGCAGATCAACACGCTCTAAGGCATGAGTGCGTTTTTCTTCAACCAATGTTGAGTTAACTTTTGCCACCTGCTCGATAAGCGGATTAATGTGGCGCAGCTGCTCATACGGTGAGGGCATATTGTAAATGCGTTCTAATTCAGTGAGCGCTTTTAATGCTTCACTGTCTTTTTCTAATGCGGGTCTATTGGCCTTAAACTTCTCGTTTAATGCGCCAGCAAGGGCTTGCCAAGTTTGAAATTGGCTATTGTAGAAGTCATCAAGATCCTCAAAGTCCTCAGCAAACTCTTCAAGGGCATCAGCGTCTTCTAAGAATCGGGCGATAAGGGCGAAGCTTGAAGTTTGCTCAAGAATACCCGCGACCAATGCAAGGCCATCGTCAATTTGAGATGTACCAGGGAAATGACCTGTCTGCCCTCCTGAATTAATCACGGTTCTGAATGATTTAAGCTCTTCATTCCAAAGCAGTAATTCATCGCGCACTAATTCATAGAGCTCTTTCTCACCAGAGCCGGTAAAGGTTTTAGAAAAGATCTCTTTCACAAGAGAGGCGACCTTTTTAATTTGGCGCTCGTCATGTTGCCTGATCTTATGCACACGGATCTCGCCGCGTTTACGCACACTGGTAAAAGGCTCGTAAGCTTTTTTCAACGCCAGATCTGTACCTTGGGTACTAAAAGATACCTTTCCAGCTAAGCCAAGCCTTGCAGTGAGCAATAAGATTTCATTGTCTGGCCAGCCATATGGGCGCTTGCCGAAACGGGCAACGATATCACGTAAGTACACAGGCTCATTACGCTCGACTTTTAGCATTACGTACTGCTCAACCTCACGCGAAGCTTCTGGGTTACATTCATCAGCCTGAAGATCCAATCCAATTTGAGCAATATCATCAGCAACAAGTACGGCCTGTAGCTCACGTAAAACTTCACCAGGCGTTGCCTTGAGCATGTTCAATTTAGCGAAGGTGTTTTCGATAACATATTTGTATGCTTCTTCGACGATGGCACTTGGCGTTGCTGATTTCTTCGGTAGTTTTGTGCCAATCGCGTAAACGTCCGCCTCTGCAAACAAAGCTTCAAAATCCGTTCTTAAGCGTTTTTCACGCTCAATATTTTCCATCTGCTTTTCGCGGAGAAGATGTTCTTGCTCTGGTCGCTGTCCTGAATTCTGTTTTAAGAATCGGTCAGTTTTAATAAAGGTTGTCAGGTCATCCCAAAGACGCTTATGTTCGCCCAGCTTGACGAGCACGCACCCGTCTGCCTCAAGCGTATGATTGATACACGCTTGATCGTGGGAGTAATTTTCAAAGTGCGAATCCAAAGGTGAAATGACTTTGATGACTAGGTCTTCCAGCGTGGTACCATCTTTCGGATGACCATTACAAAAACGGCTCACCGCAAAGTCTTGCTTGTTAATCGGGTAACGATAGGCGCGATTACCTTTCAAAATACCGTCAAAGACGATTGCGGAAAGCTTGTTAGAGACCTCTGACATTTCAACGTCAGTGTGGCGGATCTCGTTTTCAATCTCTTTTTCTTCGTTGGTCAGGAAGATAAATTCATCACCATTACGGGCAATCAGCAATTGGCGCTCAAGACGATTAAGACTCTCTTCAATTTGTTTGCGCAGCGCAATTTTATCTGCATCGATTCGGTCAATTGACAGAGTAACAAGGTTGTCTAGTGTGCTTTTGACAACGTCCACATATCGGATTAAGAAAAGGGTTTTAAGGATTTTGCCATCGAATTCTGTTAAGGTATCCAACTCACAGGCTTGGTCAATCGTTCGCTTAACCGCTGGTTCCAAAAAGCTTTCAATCGGAGCATAGAAACTGTAAAACGGGATTAACACATCAAGGGCAGAATCCTTCATTTGTTTCGCAGCTGATTGGAAAGCATCAAGTAATGAACGCTCACCCATAGCTAAGTGCTTACCCGTAGCGCCCTTTGTTCGAATTGATTCAAACACTTTTTGTACCAGCGTGTAGTGGTAAGGCACAAACGGATAGTTGTCTACGAAAGACGGAGCGTCGGAGTAACCTTTTAGAGAAGCTGTTGTCGTTTTATCAAATGTCAGCTGGTTACGAAGAATGTCACCCTTTTCAGCAAAGACATCGATAAGCTGGGTACGAGCTTCTTCCGTTTTGGACAACAAACGCTTTTGAATAACTTCCGAGGTGTTAGAGCTAGACAGCTGTAATCGGGTGCTAAAACGCCCCTGAATTTTAGAAAAGTCCTCACCATCGCGCTTATCCATACCACCTATGGCAGCATCAATATCAGCCTGTGAGGTAACAACGACCCAAGCTCTGCCACCACAATATGTACCAAGATCTTCAGTAATAGTCTGAAGCTTCAACATCATTTGTGTGTTCTTACCGATAAACTGACCAACTTCATCGACTAAAAACAGCAGATTTCGGTCACCAGTGTTGTCTAGATATTCATTAACCCACTTGCAGAAATTGCGAATATCTAACGGGAAATTGTTTTCAACCTGCTCAACCCACGCCTTGGCAGACTCTAATGATTGCTCACAGGCATGAGCGAGTGCTTCAGACAGCTCGTCTCGATAGAAGTCATAAGCGTCACGCTCTTTTTCCCAAGTTGATTGGGTCAACTCAGCGAACTTGTCCTTGAACGGCAAGTATTGCTTGCGCTTATCAAGCTCGCGTTCTAAGTGAGCAACATGAGGAAAATCAGCACAGTATCCTACTCGTTCGTTAAATACTTTGAGGAAAACCTTAAGAATGGCATTTTCTTGGTCATCCGTATTCGCTCGTGAATCGATGTTAAAAAGAATGACATCTGTGTCTTTGTTAACTGCATTCTGGATATCTGCCAACAGCATGGCATCGTTGATTTTTTCTTTGAAAAATTCAAATGCTTGACGGCCTTGCCCATCTTTTTCAACAGATTTGTTCTCAAGAAGGTAAGATAAAATTTTCAGGAAATGCGATTTACCCGAGCCAAAGAAACCAGAAATCCATACGCCAATTTTACCTGACATATCACCGTGATTTTTCGCAACAGATGGTACATAAGCTTCAAAGAATGCTCGAAAGTGCCGATCTAGCTCTCGGGTGACGACATATTCATCAAGTTCGACATACACACTATCATTATCTTTCTGTTCCGCTTTAACGACGCCGTTAATGTCACGCGTTAACTTCTTAGAAAAAATTTGTTCAATTTTCATTCTCTTGGCTCCACGCTCTACTTCTTATTGTCAGCAAAAGGTTTTTTACCGTCTTCAGGCACAAGCTTGAAGGCGCGATAGTAGTTTTTAGATTCGATCATGCCAAAAGGATGCAAATCCCTTCCGCTATATTCTCCTGGATAGAAAAGCACTAATGGCGTACTGCCCATCACATCTTGCAGAGCACTGAGTAACTCATGCCCTCGGACAAGCGGCCACGCACTGCCTAAGCCGGACAACAACACAAACTCAAGACCTGATGGCTTATATTTGTCCGCTATATACCTAGCCACTTTCTCTTGGCTCAAAGGCCCGGCTAGTGTTTTTCGAAGGCCATCTACACCGACTTGCAGTTCACGCTGGCAAGCTCGGTCAAATAGACCTCGCTCCTCAAGCATCTCTATCAAGACTTCAAAAATATTGAGATGGACAAAGCGGTAACCACGCTTATTGAGCTTTTCATCAACATGCTTAAGGTGCTCTCTTACAAGCAGTTCAAACTTGGCTGGATAATCAAACACCCAAAATCCAATTTCATTGCCCAAGCCATAGTTTTTCAGAAACTTAGGGCTTTCAATTCGTTCCAAGATCAGATCAAGCCTAGTCTGAAGAACCTTCATATTGTGCACTCCATTACATCAATCAAATCTTCCCTGCCCAGACGAACTAACCAGTCTTGAACTTCTGGCATTAGGTAAACAGGCTGTATTTTCTTTTTTCTGCTATCACCAAGATAGCCACAGTTAACCAATGCCTTAACTGCGTTATTACCCATTTTTTTTATGGTTGAATCAGAATAATCACCAAGCTCGGCATATGCCCGCACTCTTGTGTCATAAAATTCAGACCATGCATCAGCAGTTAAAGAAGGTTTATAGGTGCGACGAGCCTCGGCCAAGCTAAGTCGCATAAAATCAGCGACAACCGGGGAATGAATGAGTAATGACATCATCAGCATTTGGACATATGCTCGTTCACTCGCGGCTAAAAGATCAGTCATAAACTCATCACCAAGGCCTTCAATACGCCAACGGATAGTTCTGGCATAACGAATAGCCGTCTGACCGGATTTTTTCTGAAGAACATTTTGCTCAACGATCTGCGACTTCCACTCATCTTCTGGCAGTTTTTTCAGTAGCGACTCAGCGATTATCCTAGATTCAGTTATAAATAAACTGCCTCCTATTAGGTCACCTACATATTCTCTTATATTCATAACTTTATCTCACAATTCGCTATACCCTGGAGCGAGTTCAGCATTATCAACACCATACAATGCTTCAGGGTTTTTAAGTGCTAAATGGAACTCTCGCCCATTGATCTTACTATTCTTTGAACAATCGATATTCCATAAACGCAGTAAATACCCAGCGAACGCAGCCCTTATATCTACACGCAACCTATTGTTTTCCATTGCGTAGTCCATCGATACAGCTTCTGGATGTGTTAGTTTGGGGTGAGGCATTAGTTCTAGTTCAACTATTCGGTTCCATTGCTTATCCCACTGAAGAATCTCAACTTCGTCGTTAACCTCATCCTCTAACAGTTCAACTTCACTTATTCTGGTTAAAACAAAATCCCTAAATTCACTATGCTTTCTATCGAATGCTCGGACATGCCATCTTAAGCCATTGTCAATCAAGGTATGAGGAACTATTTTCCGGCTCCCATGACCACTCGACAAAGAGGTGTACTCAATGTTAATCACTGCGCGTTTATGGATGGCTTCACTAATAGCCGCTACCACTTCCAATTTCGGCTTATTGAGATGGAATGGCGCTTCACAAGCCATAGGTGGCCTGACCTTACCAAGAAAACCATCACCGAATCCTTGGCTTATCGTCGCAAGAGTTCGAACAACGTCATAATCAAACAACGGCTGGAATGCACTCGTCTTCAAGTGCACTCTGCGTTTTTCGTCATACATAACGTTGTTAGGAGCCAACTCTTTGTACCGCGCAAAATCTTGTGTTGCCACAGACGGCGCTACGCTAAAGCGCTCTGTTAAATAACTACGCCCAGCTTCACCTTTAAATAACAAAGTGAAATCAATATGAGCTAGTCGTTCTCTCTGTGCTTGGCTAAGCTCTTCAAGTCCAGTGTTGTCTTGCACTGTCAGCCTCTCAATCCATCTGGGACAAGCCCTAATCATTTAAAACTAGGAAGCCATCGATTGAATGCCATCAAGCAACCTACTTTTTTTCATTAGGTAACATAATAACAAAAAGGCATAATGCCATCCACAGGTAATGGATGAAATAACATTGATAATTAACCCTAGATAATGGTGTTAGTAATACTCAGATGGTTTAAAGACTCAGAATTTTTTCTGCGACTCTAGCAACCCAAACCTCAAGTGCATCCCCTTCATTCTTAATCTTGTTATCAGGATGACCAAGATAAACACAAAAGCTAGTGTTCAATGAATTAGATTGTCGTTTCCAACTCATCGCATTCAATCCTTTCTCTTTATCTCGGCTCATCAATTCATCAAGAATCTTCTGATAAATTGGACCACCGCTCTTCATCCGGAAGAACAAGGTCGATAAGCTTTCCTCTTTGGTTAGCTCAATTTCTAAGATTTGAACGGTGGTAGTGTCATCGCGTTGTATGATTACATGGCAATATTGACGAGGCCTACCATCGATTAAATGGGCACTACGGCAATTTTGCTTAGGAACATCGCCCATCTGATAATCAATCTTCCACTGATATTTAGATTCAAGTTGTTCGAGCATTAATTGAAAAAAGACCAACTTTTCAGGAGCTTCAATTAGCTGAGGTGGGTCAAGGTTATCAACGTCGGCACATACACCCTTACCGTTATCCTTTCCTTCTTGTAAACTCGCCATTTCTTCCTCTGACAGCTCCTGATTATCACCCAATTCAGGCTTTATATTTTGTGGCAGTGCCTTTATATGACGAGGGCTTCTTCTTAAATCAGGCTCAACATCAAAGTTAAAACCCGCTCTTCCCATTTTTATAAAATAACGTTTTTTACTGGCTTTAGGCTTACCTTCAGGATCTAGTTCTTTGATATTAACTGGCGGCTTATTAGGGAGAAGATTACACTCATTATTTTTATCTTCCGATTCAGATTGAACAAAAAGTTCATCATCAGGGTGCGAAAAGAATACAATATCTAACTCTGGTGATTGAAGACCCGATATGGACCGAATTTCACGAATATAAATTTGATCATTAAATTCACCGCCTGTAAATCCAGCATACGAAATCTCACAATTTCCTAAGTCAGGAGGAGAAAAATCAAACGTCCACCTTTCACCATTATCAATCTCTCTTGCTGTTCGGTTTATTTGTTCAAAAATAGAACAAAAACTCTTCTCAGCTTCAGAAACAAAGAATAACCAGGTGAAAAATTTTCTGAACTGCAAACTATTGAGATATCTGACAGGAATATTAGAGGACAGCTCAATCTCGCCAATCCAACCATGCTCGGATGACTTACCCAATTGCCAAGTGTTTCCCTGATATACAGAAGCTCTAGCCACTTCCGCTGAATGGAAAAATAGCATTCGCGCCAGTTCAATAGCAGGTAGCCAATAAGTTCGCCCAGCGGAATCAAGGCGATAAACAATCGAATTATCGACTTGTTCAGCATACTGCTCGGCTCGGTGTAAAGATCTGGGAATGTCTCCATATCGGCATTTATGCCAGAACCTGATATTTGGGGCTTGAAAACTCCCAGTCCATCCTTGAGCGATATTATCAATTAACTCTCTGGGATATTTTGTGCCGGCAGTAAGGGTTGGAAGCATATCAATCGGTAATGATTTACGGATTGTATACTTTTTATCATGCCAAAAATAACAAACAACATGCCAGCCACCTCCAAATTTACGATACCAATCACCAAGTAAAATCAACTTTGAACCTTTTGGAATGCCACGTATCCCAATCCCATCCAACTCACTCATTTCTGGCGTGATCTCCACAACTTTTTCAACGCTATTATTTCACGTTCAATTCTTTCTGTGACTAACTCTTCTCGAATATTCGCAACTCTAATGAGCCTCCAACGTTTGATTGTTTGGTGCCGCTCCGTCAAATGTTGATAAGCCAATTTAAGCCTAAAAACCTGATAGTCTTCTAGCGATTCAGCATGTAAACTCAGCCACTGCTTGGTCAAAGGCAAATCAACCAAATGTTTCTGAACCGAATTTGCTCTAGGCAACTTTTGAATCAAATGGCTTGTAGTCAAACGTTTCCGCCCTTTACTTTGAAATAAGTCTTTGTAAATAGATGTTAATACTCTGACATTTTGTTTGTCCCAACTGGGATAATCACCATCTCGAATACCCTCTGGTGATGTTTCTTTTTTCGGACAATTTTGCATCAACCATGGGTAATCATTGCGATATAACCACGCATAAATACGTCCGCCAGGGTTAAGTTTACGTAGCTTCTTCACTCCATAGTTAGGATGAACGGCCATTAATTTAACCCATTCATTTCTATGCGCTTTAATTTCTTCATGAGTATTACCTGTAACTTTAAACACCTGCTTAGTTCGTACTTGCTCAGGAGGAAACGTTTTCACTTGCTGTAATATTTCAGACAGTTTTTTATCTGGAGTTAATACCGATAAAACCATAAGGTGCCTAAGAGGATGAAATGATTTTCGATGTTTACGAAACAAATTAGTTAGCCAGCTATTTTCGTTCATTCCTGGCAAAATTGGTTCTAACAGGGTACCTTTCCAAGCTTTTATTAAACTCTGGTGAATTATTTCATGTTGTACACGGCTTTTATGAGTAAGCCCGCGTTCTTTTGCAAGTTCTTGATAATAAAGTGTCCAACGATTTGTTCCCAAACCTTCCAATAAGGAAACATCCAGTAACTCCTTGTGATATTCAATAACCCGTCGCTCCAACTCTGTTAGCTCAACATACCTTGCTTGACGAGAATGACACTCAAGAATGGCCGCACAATAATGATGCTTTTGCTTCGGATGAAAAGGGACTGCGCTATCTTCAAGTTTACAGCTATGAATAATACAAACATCAATTATTGGCAATTGATGCATTCGTCTCCAATAAGGCTCACCCAATTCGGCCAATTGTTCTTCCAAGCATTGAGGGCAATATCGAAAATGGGCTGGTATAGGTACACGACTGGCAACAATCCCTGCTCTAGTATGAATATTACCCCCAAATTTGGATTCCATCGAAGAAAGAACTTGTCTTGCCTGCTGATCAGATAAAAATGGAATATATAAAGGGGCCAACGTAAATTGAGCTATGAGTTCATTTATAGTAACTTTCCAAACCGTTCCGACATTATCAACAAAATCTTGCAAATGACTTGGCAAATCAGGAATAGCCACTGCACTATCTGTCCCCCACACATCTCTAACTACAGCTTTTTGATTTTGCGCTTGCCCGGTATGACATCCATAACGGGCAATACAGCTATAAAGCAGTTCATCATCATATGGTACGGTGAAATACGTTAGCATCTTAACCAGCCAGCAATTCGTCAATCGGATAAATCAACTGTAGCTCTAATAATGCTTCGTACTGCGATCCTGTTTTATCATTATAAATTTTCCTTAAATCAAGATCGGACAATTGTCCCCAATTACTTAAACTCGTATAGACAGGTTTCTCTTTCTTTTTCTTCGTGTTAACTGGTTGATGAGCATCTTGAGTTAAAGACGTCGTCACCAATTGCATTAAATGAAGAAGTTGGAGATCTGGGTTTCTGGCTAAAGCATCGGTAACTAAAGGGCGAGCAATATCTTCTGAAATTCCCATGGAAACGATTGCACAAATCGCTGAGTTAGCCACATTATTTTCAGAGGAGTCACCAAGCTCAACGGGCTTGGGTTTTGGTAATGGTTTAGAGACCAGTCTATCAAAAGCACCGATTATGCTCTCTTCCAATTTTGGAAAAACAAGATCATTGCACTCTTCAACTATCTTCTTATTCCCGCTTCTTAACGCTTCCAACATCGGTCGGACAATTGAAAATTCCTCTTCAAACACATCATTGAATAGCTCAACAGACAACATCTCGTCTTCGGCGCTACCTGCCAACAAAATGGCACGCGCTTGAGCCAGACAAAACAGTTTTACAACAATATCCGGGATGCCCTGACTCAGTTCATAAAGCTTATTGGTTAAAGGTTCTGTTCTCTCTACTTTGTTATTCAGCCATTGATAGGGCCAGAGTTCAGTCAAAAAGTCTTCCCAGCTTTCATCAAATGGCAATCGGTCCCAAACAATGCTTCCGTCACCGCTCGCTCTACGAGCTTGGCGGAATTCACTGGTAAATAGCCTTAACGCTTTAGGAGTGCCAATCAGAACAACTGAAACCTCAACAACATTAACCAATGTGACAAGAAAATTAATCATTTTCTTCTCACCACCGCTCTTAGCAAGGTTCATGTGCTGAAACTCATCAATAACGAGTAAGCCAATCGCGTGGATCAGACAAAGGTCAGCAACATCTGCCATCATTTTTCCAATAGTTGGCCGACCTGAAGCGTATTTAGCGCGATAATCAATATTTAAGCGTCGCCCTAAAGCGATAAAGAAGCTCAGACAAAAATCTGAGAGTGATCCGTCATGTGGGCAATCTATTTTTAACCATGGTACCTGAAGCAAATGGTATTCTGGATGGTAAATAACCCTATCATAGGTATTCAATACTAGGTTGACAGTAGTCGATTTACCTGCCCCAGAAATACCAGCAATTGTCATAGATGAAGCTGGCGAATGAACATCATCATGAATATAAGCGGTTAAATCTTCCCTTTGAACTAAATCTCTAATTGTATTTAGCTTACGTTTAAAGGTTGCGGTATTTGGGTTTCTGTTCAGGTAGCTGGTGCGAATCAACTTAGATAGTTTTTGTTCCACAACAATGTGATTGGTCTGCGGTACGAAAAACGACCTAGTTAACCGGCTAATAGCATGTGTTCGAATATGGCTTTCCAAATTCAATTCAGCAGAATGATAGATAGGTCGATTTCTCAGTTTCTTAGCCACATCAATGGGACTCATAATTATCGGTAATGCTGCAATAAGTGGATTATCACTGTATTCTGGTAATCCTTGGTCTTTATAATCAGCTTCTGGATAACGTGTGTCATTATATTGGTTCATCTAAGTCATCCTCTTTAAGTAGATCTTTTAACCTCGTTGGTAACTTAAAGCTCTTCTCAGTCGCTTTTGCACCATGAATTGATATTACCGTTGCTAATGATTCACTAGATTCCGGCTCATTCTTGGCCGATTTTTTATCTCGCTCATATTGCCTTTCGTTACTTTTATTATCCGAAATACCTTTCGCTCTTCGTGCTTTTTCTGCTCTGGTGTACTTGGGTTGTTTTGATTTTGCTTCATCAGCAATCTGCTCAAGATCATTTACTAGATTAACTGAACCAGATCGGGCTTTTAATTTTGATGTAGCTGCTGCTGTACTTTGCCCATCACGAGTAGTCCATAACTCCCACATTGTCATGTTGGCATACGCCCGGCTTCTCGCCGTAAGGTTTGCAGAAATAAAATCCGCATAAGAGTCAGATGGTCTCAAATAAATCGTATTTGTGGTATACAAGTCATACGCCACTGTAACGGATTTTAGGCCACGATAATTACCTTCGAACCATCCCCAATCTAACGCTTCTTTACAACTATAATAACAACCAAAAAGCTTTAGTCCATGTTCAGTGATAGTTGCTGTAGTATGCGGTAGCAGATTTACGTTAACTAACTTCGAGTCTGGTCTACGAAGTAAGCCGGTCCGATTTTCAATTCCCCAGTTCCACAATGTAAGAGGATTTGCCGGCAGATCTTTAGGAATGCCAGAATCAATATCATACGTACTAATCACATGCTCATTGTTGTAAAAAAGAACAATCTTAATCATCATCTTAGTGAACTCTTTCAGGGTAAGAATTCCATCCTGACGATAATCATTGCCATGCCGTTTTTTACCGATAGGATTTTTTGTCACATAGCCTTCAACAAACGGCTTCATCTTAGTTTGAGTGGTGCGAAAATATCGCTCAACAGACCCTTTCCAATCAGCACGAAAAGACGGAGTATTTTGAATATCTACATGAAAAGCTTTGCTGAGCACTTCCACATGCCGCCCAAGAATTTCACCTTTATCACCAATAAGGTTTTCAGGTAATCCTTGCATCGGCCACATATCAGGAGTGATATCGATATCAAACTGAGCACAATATTTGACCTTATCAGCCATAGAAGCACTAAGTGCTTCCATAGCGGCTATCCACGATGGATTCTCTAAGCCGACATACATTCCGACAATGGCCCTACTGAATACATCAACAACAAAATAAAGAGTTGGGCGACCAATGATTTCTTCGCGATTCAGCTCTGAAACCAAATAAACATCAGCAATAGTCGCATCAATTTGATATAAATATCCTGGACCGGGAACTTCAGCTGTTGATGTACTAAGAACAGGTCGATGATCTTTTAGGTAATTAATTTCACCTTCTCTTTTTCTGGTAATTTCGATAGATGTGTACTCTTTTTTGTAAAAGTAACCAAATTGCCTTTCGGTCGGAACATCAATTAAATCTTCCGGCTTACAAGGTAACTTTATACCATAGGCAATAAGTAATTGATTATAGGCGTAATCAAATTCATATTTGCCCTGATTAAGCAAGCATTTTTCAATCACAACCCTAAAAAGCGATTTCATTTGCTCGGTAACTGGTACACCTTCCCCTGGAGTTCGAGTACGACGGCGACCGTTACGTTTATCTTCAATTCTTTTAGATTTACCAAAGCCTCCACAGAGATCATACCGCCCACTTAATGAATTTTTGCACATACCAAACTGCCAATAGCGCCTGAGCCACCGGTATACTGTCTGCTTAGTTACTCCTGATTGATCCAGTACTTGATTTAAAAGTTCTCCTCTGGTTTTTCTCTGATAAATATCTGGCTCAACTTTTATCACTAAGCGAATAGCATTCCAGGCTTTTTCCTGAACAGCTTCAGCTTTTGAACCTTTTTTCGGAGAAGTCATACTGAATTTTACGTAAGGATCGGCTTCGGACAGCAGTTCTCCCCTTGCCATAAAGTGTTCAAAATCATATTTTGACGCAATCTGTGGAAGGGCAAGATCATCATCAATGTCTATCCAGAATATTGCTTGCTGATTACTCCACAAAATTCGGATTCTTTTTTCATGCCAGGCGTAGACATCGTTAGGCATGAACATATTGAGCATCCTTTCCTAGCCAAAACTCTGAAGCAATAATATTTTTAGCTTTTAAGCTTGTGTGCAGGCAATTATGCATTTCCCACTGGAAAGCATTTTGCGCGGCAAGATGCCTGAAATAATTTAGGTTTGTACCGATCTGAAGCCCTTGTTTTTGATCTAACTCGCTAAGCACCACAGGGAGCTTTTCTTCCCAGTTGGCTTCCAGCATCTGAAGGATGCTCTCAAACACGAACATTCTTTGAGAGTCATCAAGGTCATAGCTGTGCATGTGAGGAGCTAACCAACGGATATTTTTGACAAAATTAACCGGCACTTCATGTTCCGTAAAGACAAACCATTCTATTCCCTCAGCCTCCCAAAATCGCCGTTCCAACTCTAACTTCTCAATTGTTCGTTTATCTTCAAGATCTTGCGCATACTTGACAGATATAGCTCTGCTCTGGTGCTGTCCATCTGAATTAAAATCCACAAGTAAATCCGTTGTCATTACTTGCATAACACCTTGATAGGCAGGGTGTTTAATACCCAACCGTTTTGCTATAGAAACCGTTGCTTCTGGATTTAGAGGAAATTGCTCTCGGATATCGATAACCGAGTGTTGCCAGTCGTAGATAAGAAATGCGGCTAATTCAAGATCAGAAAGTAAATGAACAATACGATTATGAGTAAGTGCTGGTCGACGATGAACCCTACCTTTACTTGGAACATCCCGAACGGTAAGGAATGGCTTGTAATGTTTGCCAACACCCTGACCTCGCTTCTCTTTTTGTAAACGCTTGATAATAGAAGGTTCGAGTAGATTAATTATTTCCCGAGGGTAAGGGGTAAGAAATACATGGGCTTGTTTCATCTTAATAGTATCCAAGTTATGCTCATTTATTAAGCATAACTCGGAAATACTAAAGTGTGATAGTTTTTTGTTTAGTATGATACTTTTTTGTAAGTATGATAGTTTTTTGTAAGTTTACAATCAACCAACAGCAATAATGTTACCTACTCAACTGTCACAGACTTAGCCAAGTTCCGTGGTTGGTCAACATCGGTACCTTTAATCAAGGCTACATGGTATGACAACAACTGCAATGGAATGGTGTAAATAAGCGGTGCCATAAACTCATCACAATGTGGTACTGGGATCACCTTCATAGTGTCATCAGACTCAAACTCGGCATCTTTATCGGCAAACACATACATTAATCCGCCACGGGCACGTACTTCTTCTACGTTTGATTTAAGTTTTTCAAGCAGTTCGTTGTTTGGTGCGACAACAATAACCGGCATATCAGCATCAATAAGTGCTAATGGGCCGTGCTTTAATTCACCTGAAGCATAGGCTTCTGCATGAATGTATGAAATTTCTTTCAGCTTTAGCGCGCCTTCCATTGCGATTGGGTATTGATCGCCACGGCCTAAAAATAATGCATGGTGCTTGTCGGCAAAATCTTCTGCTAGTTCAGCAATGGCATCATCTAAACCAAGGGCTTGCTCAACTTTAGCTGGCATAGATTGTAGGCTTTGAGTAATCGCCGCTTCCATTTCTTCGCTCATGCCGTTGTGACGACCAATAGCTGTAGTTAGCATTAATAAACCAGCCAATTGCACAGTGAAGGCTTTGGTTGAGGCGACGCCAATTTCAGCGCCCGCTTTCATCATGTACGCCATATCAGATTCACGTACTAATGATGAACCCGCTGAGTTACAAATGGTTAAGGTGGCTTTGTAGCCCATGTCTTTGGCTAAACGTAGTGCTGCTAGGGTGTCTGCGGTTTCACCTGATTGTGAAATCGTCACCAATAAGCTGTTAGGGAATAAGTGCGATTTGCGATAGCGGAACTCAGAGGCTATTTCAACATTACACGATACGCCAGCCCAGTCTTCTAACCAGTAGCGCGCCGCCATACCCGCATGGTAACTGGTACCACAGGCAATAATTTGAACGTGCTTAATATCTTTTAAAAACTCTGCGGCGTTTTCACCAAAGGCAGAATCTAATACTTTACCACCCGCAATACGGCCTTCTAAAGTATGGGCGATGGCAGTTGGCTGTTCGTAGATTTCTTTAAGCATGTAGTGACGGTATTCACCTTTATCACCGGCATCGTGGGTGACTTCTGATTCTTTCACTTCACGCTTAACTGGGTTGCCGTTAACATCAAAAATATTAACTTCACGGCGGGTAACTTCTGCGACATCACCTTCTTCTAAAAATGCGAATGAACGAGTAACAGGTAATAACGCCAGTTGATCAGATGCAACAAAGTTTTCGCCTAAACCAAAACCAATCACCAATGGGCTTCCGCTACGGGCAACAACCATACGCTCGCTGTCGCGACGATCGATAACCACTGTGCCGTAAGCACCTTCAAGTTGTTTAACTGTGGCTTGCACTGCGGCTAATAAATTATCAGCGGTTTTTAATTGATGGTGCACTAAGTGGCAAATCACCTCGGTATCTGTGTCTGATGCAAACACATAGCCTAAGCCTTTTAGTTTTTCACGTAGCTTGCTGTGGTTTTCAATTATACCGTTATGTACCACGGCGATATCACCTTCAGACACATGCGGGTGAGCATTACGCTCGCTTGGTTCACCGTGGGTTGCCCAGCGGGTGTGCGCAATACCCGTGCCACCAGCTAATGGTGTTTCATCTAATGCAGATGACAACTCTTGCACTTTACCTAAGCGACGTGTGCGACTTAGCATACCATTATGAATAACGGCTACACCTGCACTGTCGTAACCGCGATATTCTAGGCGGCGTAAACCTTCAACTAAAATTTCTGCAACATCTCTTTGCGCTACTGCGCCAACGATTCCACACATGATTTTTTACCTATTAAATGGTTTTAAATTGAATTTATGCAACGTAAGGCGCAAGTAACACTTTTACGCCCTGGTCGGTAATGGTTTGTAATGCCTCGGCTGAGATATGGTCATCGGTGACCAATACATTGATCTCGCTCCAAGGCAGTTCTAAATTTGGGATTCGGCGACCTATTTTTGATGACTCAAGGAGGACAATAACTTCGCGCGACATTTCGGCCATGACCTTACTCAGTCCGGTTAGCTCGTTGAATGTGGTGGTGCCACGCTCTAAATCTAATCCGTCTGCACCTATAAATAGCTGGTCAAAGTTATATGAACGCAATACTTGCTCGGCAACCTGGCCCTGGAAAGACTCTGAATGCGGGTCCCACGTACCACCGGTCATCAATAATGTCGGTTCGTTCTCAAGTTCATGAATCGCATTGGCTAGCTGTAATGAGTTAGTCATCACCACTAAACCTCGTAGACCATTAAGTTGCTGCACAATGCCTGTGGTTGTACTGCCACTGTCGATAATGATGCGGTTATGATCTTTAATCAGCGCTGCTGCAGTTTTGGCAATGGCTAATTTATTAGGGGCGATTTTGGCGCTAAATTGCTGAGTAACTTCATCAGGAACGGCTATAGCGCCACCGTAACGGCGTAATAATAGGCCTGTTTTTTCTAGGGTGGCCAGATCCTTTCGAATAGTCACTTCAGACGTTTCAAAACGTAACGACAATTCTTCAACACTGACTTCACCTTGCTGGTTTAGCAGGTTAATAATGCTGTGACGACGTTGTTGAGTATTACGTTTGTTCATATTGACGCTTATCTTTCACTTAAGTTACGAAACGAAAGATATTTTAGCAGCAAATGAAACATTTTCTAGTACTATTGAAAGATAAATAACAAAAAAGCAGCGGTAATCGCTGCTTTTTTTATCTATAACATCGACTATAGGCCAACCTCTAGAGTCGGTTGTCGAATGCAAGGGTTAAAACTTGGCTTCTAGCGCCAAATTCACATTACGCCCCTGACCCACGGTAACATCGGTTGTACCACCACCGCCAAGGTATTCTTTATCGAATAGGTTTCTGATGTTCATTCGTAAACTCACATCGCTCCCCATTACCGGCATAGTGTAAGCCGCACCTAAATCAACTGTAATATAATCATCTTTAGTGATGGTGTTTTGACTGTCGGCATAACGCTCGCCCACGTAGGTTGCGCCAAAGTTAAGGGCAAAGCTTTCTGTCATTTCATAACGTGTCCAAAGGTTTGCTGATAACTCAGGTGCATCTATCGGGGTCTTACCATTCAAGCTGTCAGAGGCTGGGCGTGAATACTCAGCATTTAAATACATCATTGACCCAGTGACAAACCACTTATCGGCAACTTGACCTTGAGCACCAATTTCAGCCCCTTTATGGCGCTGTTCGCCTTCTTGGGTAGTGATATAAGTTTTGCCATTAACGGGGGTTACTAATGTTTGTTGTACCGTAACATTAGATACCGTGATATCAAAAATAGCACCCGTTAACAGTAAACTGCCATCGTATAATTCCCATTTTGTCCCTAACTCATATTGGGTGCCGTATTCTGGTTCAAGATCCATCTTGTTATTGACGTCATCTTCATTATTAACCATCCCTTGTGGGCTAAAGCTTTGTGAATAATTAGCGTAAATACTGCCGTTTTTTGTTGGCGAGTAGATCACGCCAAACTTAGGTGAAACCGCATAGCTATTGTTACCCTCACCATCTTTTTTCTGTTCATCATAGCGAGTACCCACTAACGCCTGCCATGAATCATTAAAGCTAATTAAGTCTTGTAGATAAAAGCCGTAATGCTTGTAATCAGATTCATACTTAGTAGTATCACGGTGATAATCTAACCCCGGATTAACGACAGGTACACCAGGCATAACATGCTGATTTCTAGGGCCTGAATCTTTTAACTGGCCATAGTAGTACTTCAATAAATTGCCGCCTAATAGCAATTGATGATCAATACCTGCTGTATTAAATTGGCTGGTAAAATCCATATAGGCCGTTTCATGTTGCCAGTCATCATAGCGATCAAATGGACTGATAAAGTAACCTTGGGTTAATGGATCTTCATAGCACACATTTTGTTTGTTGCTGTCTTTACCACAACGATTAGGTAAGGTATCTAAACGCTGACGATTAAATTGCTGGTGGTTATAACCGGTTTTAACCTGCATATTATCGTTAATATGGTAAGTTAAATCGCCACCTTTATTGGTGATAGTATTATCGGTAAATGCCCATGGCATATCCCATATTAAATCTCGGCCTCCTACCAGTTCACCCGCATTATTTAACCAACCACCACGGTCGATGCCGGTTTTATCTTGGGTATGGTCGTATTTGAGTGACAACAATAAATCGTCAGTAATATCGTATTCAAGGTTAATAAAGCCTAACCAGCGATCGCGTTCTTGATTATTTTCATCAACGCCCATAGTGTTGGCATAGGTACGCCAGTATTGTGAATCCTGTTTAACCAACACAGCACGGTAACGCAGAGTTTGTGCATCATTGATACTGCCACCCGCGTCAGCTTGAAATCGTGTCGAGCCTTGATCATCGGTATCAAAACCTAGCTCAAATTGAGTATCGTATGTTGGCTTTTTGGTCACCATATTAATCAAACCACCGGGGCCTGATTGACCATACAACATACTAGATGGGCCTTTTAACACTTCAACCTGTTGTAATGTTTCTATTGGCTGAACATAGTGAGACCACTGCTGGTGGCCATTGATAAGATAACTCGACCCAGAGTCAAGCTCAAACCCACGTAAACTAAAGACCTGGCGGTTCCATTTTTCACTGCCGGCAGTCACACTTGAATCATTGACCAATACTTCAGATAAATTTTTAGCAAGTTGTTCATCGGTAACAAAGTCAGGAATAATTGCCACTGACTGGGGGGTATCCATTAAATCAATGTTACCGCGCATCGCACCTGAGGCTGTACCGACTTTATAATGATTAAACTGTCTGCCGGTGACTTCTATTCGCTCAATACTTTTATGTGTAGCCGCGGCTTGATCTGGTGTGACTTGTAATGACGTAGATGTTTCAGCTTGCACTGAATACGATAATAATCCTGTTGTTACAGCGATAGCTACTGCCGAAAGTTTAGTTAACATTCATACCTCTATTAAGATGTTATACCGATTTAATGCGGGCATCTTAAATGAGAATGATTATTATTAAATAAAATTTACAGTATATTTACTCTATTTTGAGATGTTTTAATTGCCTAAAAAAAGCGATAAATGATGACATTTATCGCTTAGTGTCGAGTGTATCGCAGGCCTACTACCAGTAAGTCTAACGCAGATAACGTTGACAATAGCCGCTGAACAGAGATTAACTAGCCTTTGGCTACTTAGGCTGTTTAACTGGACGTTGCCAGCCAGCGATATGACGCTGTTTTACACGCGTGATAACTAACTCACCTTCGCCAACATCTTTAGCAATGGTTGAGCCTGCACCTAAAGTGGCATTTTTACCTATGGTAACCGGAGCGATTAACTGGGTATCACTTCCGACAAATACACCATCTTCGATAACAGTTAAAAACTTGTTAGCACCATCATAATTACACGTGATGGTTCCTGCACCAATATTCACGCCCGCACCTATTTGCGCATCGCCTAAATATGCTAAGTGGCCAGCTTTTGAACCAACGCCCAATACGGCTTTTTTCATTTCAACAAAATTACCGATATGCGCATCTTCTTTCAATTCAGCACCTGTACGTAAACGGGCAAATGGCCCCGCACTGGCAGATTTACCTAATTTAGCGCCTTCGATAATAGAATAAGGTTTAATTTCAGCGTTATCAGCAATCTCACAATCGATGAGAATAGCACCAGCACCAATAGTGACATTATTACCTAGGGTGACTTTACCCTGAATAATCACGTTAACGTCGATCATCACATCCATACCTACGCTTACGTCACCGCGAATATCTATTCTTGCTGGGTCGCGTAAGTTGGCGCCTTCTAGCATAAGCTTTTCAGCTGCGCGGGCTTGATAAGCACGCTCAAGTTGAGCGAGTTGCACGCGGTTATTAGCACCTTCCACCTCTATTGCTGACTGAGGTTGCGCGGTATTAATTTCAACACCATCGGCATGGGCCATAGCAATAATGTCGGTAAGATAATATTCGCCCTGGGCATTATTGTTTGATAAACGGTTAAGCCAAGCTTTTAGTTGCTTGCCAGGCACAGCCATTATGCCGGTGTTAACTTCTTTAATATTAAGCTGTTCTGGGTTGGCATCTTTTTGTTCAACAATACCAACCACTTTTCCTGCTTCACGCACAATGCGGCCATAACCTGTTGGGTTTGGTAAATTAACAGTAAGAATAGCTAAACCATTATCAGGACGTGCTTTTAATAATTCTTCTAAGGTACTTTGCTGAATAAGTGGTACATCACCATAAAGGATCAACACCGTATCATCATCACCAATATTGGGGTTCGCTTGTGCTACAGCGTGGCCTGTACCAAGCTGTTCGGCTTGTAATACCCAGTTTAAAGGTTGTTCACCCAGTGCGGCTTGTAGTTTATCGGCTCCGTAGCCATAAACCAATTGAATAGCCTGTGAGCCTAAAGAATTTGCCGTATCGATGACATGTTGCACCATACTTTTATGGGCGATTGGGTGTAACACTTTAGGAAGATCTGAGCGCATACGCGTTCCTTTGCCTGCAGCTAAGATCACAACATTTAACGACATGATTGATTCCTTCAAAATACCTAAAAGTAAAATTGGGGCTATTTTAGCTGAATCGCGCCATAAAGGGAAAACGGATCATTAATCAGAACTTATTCGGCGCAATAAAAAAGGCGACTCATAAATGAGTCGCCTTTTATTCAGCAAATAATCAACTTATCTGGTGATGTTTTTCTTGATGGTTTCAACAACTTTCAATTGCGCTATCGATTTAGCCAATTCAATGGTTGCCGCTTCATAATCGAAGTCTACACCTGCATTAGCAATTTTCTCTTCTGCATGGCGTTTAGCTTCTAAAGCTGCTTGTTCATCAATATCATCGGCACGCAATCCAACATCAGCAAGAACAGAAATTGAAGTAGGTTGAACTTCCAGGATTCCACCTGAAAGATACAATACTTCTTCACTGCCATCTTGCTTGACCATGCGCGCCATGCCAGGTTTGATTTTTGTTAGCAAAGGAGCATGATTAGGCATAATACCTAATTCACCTTCAGCGCCAGATACTTCAAAAAAAGTAACTTCGCCGTGGTACAAGCTTTTCTCTGCACTAACAATATCAAGTTTGACTGTCATGCCTGCCATTGAGCTCTCCTTAAAGAACTAAGCTTTACGGCCTAGTTATTTCTTTTTGTTAGCTTTTTCGACGGCTTCGTCTACTGAACCAACCATGTAGAACGCTTGCTCAGGGATGTGATCGAACTCACCTTCCAAGATACCCTTAAAGCCACGGATGGTGTCTTTAAGAGAAACGTACTTACCAGGAGAACCAGTAAAGACTTCTGCTACGAAGAAAGGTTGAGATAAGAAACGCTCAATCTTACGTGCGCGGAATACGGTTGTTTTATCATCATCTGATAATTCATCCATACCCAAAATAGCAATAATGTCTTTCAGCTCTTTGTAACGCTGTAATACAGTTTGTACACCGCTAGCAACGTCATAGTGCTCTTGACCAACAACTTGTGGATCTAACTGACGAGAAGTCGAATCCAATGGGTCAACCGCAGGGTAAATACCTAGCGATGCAATATTACGTGATAGTACAACAGTCGCATCTAAGTGAGCGAAGGTTGTAGCTGGTGACGGATCGGTTAAGTCATCCGCAGGTACATATACTGCTTGTACAGAAGTAATCGAACCAGACTTAGTTGAAGTGATACGTTCTTGAAGAACACCCATCTCTTCAGCTAGTGTTGGCTGATAACCTACCGCAGAAGGCATACGACCTAATAGTGCAGATACTTCAGTACCCGCTAAGGTATAACGGTAGATGTTGTCAACGAACAACAGTACGTCACGACCTTCGTCACGGAACTTCTCAGCGATACTCAGACCGGTTAACGCTACGCGCAAACGGTTACCTGGAGGCTCGTTCATCTGACCGTAAACCATGGCTACTTTATCAAGTACGCCTGAATCTTCCATCTCGTAGTAGAAGTCGTTACCCTCACGAGTACGCTCACCTACACCAGCGAATACAGAAAGACCCGAGTGAGCTTTAGCGATGTTGTTAATCAGTTCCATCATGTTAACTGTTTTACCAACACCCGCACCACCGAACAAACCAACTTTACCACCCTTAGCGAATGGACATACAAGGTCGATAACCTTAATACCCGTCTCTAAAAGCTCAGTTGTGTTTGATTGATCTTCGTATGAAGGAGCTGCACGGTGAATTTCATAACGCTCTTCTTCACCGATTGGACCCGCTTCATCAATTGGCTCACCTAATACGTTCATGATACGGCCAAGGGTTGCAACCCCAACCGGAACAGAAATTGGTGAACCTGAGTTTGCTACCTCTAGACCACGACGCAGACCATCAGAAGAACCCATAGCGATGGTACGAACAACACCACCACCTAGCTGCTGCTGAACTTCCAGCACCAAACCATTACAGGTACCTTCACCTGTGATCTTCAGAGCGTCATATACCTTGGGTACAGAATCTTGTGGAAACTCTACGTCCACAACCGCGCCAATTACTTGGACAACAGTACCTGTGCTCATGATTAATCCTCTAAACTTGAATTCGTTACCTAAAACCTAAACCGCTGCAGCGCCAGATACAATTTCCGACAGTTCTTGCGTAATAGCAGCCTGACGGGCCTTGTTATAAACTAACTGCAAATCGTCAATAAGTTCGCCTGCGTTGTCTGTAGCCGCTTTCATTGCCACCATACGGGCAGCTTGTTCTGAAGCGATATTTTCAACAACACCTTGATATACTTGTGATTCAATATAACGAGTTAATAGTGTTTCCAAAATTTCTTTTGGATCCGGCTCGTAGATATAATCCCAAGGATATTTAGCTACTTCTTCTTCCGATTTAGGCAAAGGTAGCAGTTGCTCGATCACAGGAGTCTGAGTCATTGTGTTAACAAATTTGTTGAACACAATAAACAGACGATCCAGTTTGCCTTCGTTGTAAGCTTTTAACATGACACGTACTGTGCCAATCAAATCAGCAAGTTTTGGCGCATCGCCTAAACCTGATGTATGGGCAGATATTTCACCGCCAAAGCTTTTGAAAAACTGTACTGAGCGAGAGCCAATTGGGCAAAACTCAATTTGCGCACCCTGCTTTTTCCATTCTTTCAGGTCTGTAACTACCTTTTTGAAAAGGTTAACGTTCAAACCACCACAAAGGCCACGGTCAGTTGACACAACAATGTAACCAACCCGCTTGGCATCTCGAACTTCTAACATTGGATGTTTGAATTCAAGTGTACCTTGCGCGACGTGACCGATCACCTTACGCATATTTTCTGCATATGGACGACTTGCTGCCATGCGGTCTTGCGCTTTACGCATTTTGCTAGCTGCAACCATTTCCATAGCTGAAGTGATCTTCTGAGTGTTTTTAACACTCGCGATCTTGGTTTTAATCTCTTTAGCGCCGGCCATCTCTACTCTCCAATCTGGGACCTGAGGTGCCCATGGGCACCCCGTTCATTGTTACCAGGTTTGGGTTTCAATGAACTTGTCCATGCCTGCCTTCAACTCACCTTCGATATCAGCGTTATAATCGCCAGTAGCGTTGATGGTGTTCATTAGGTCAGCATGTTGACTGTTCATGTATGAAAGCAGAGCGGCTTCAAAGCGACCGACTTCATTTAAAGCAACACCTTTCAAGTAGCCTTTTTCTGCAGAGAAAATAGATACTGATTGGTCAGCAACGCTCATTGGAGCATATTGCTTTTGCTTCATTAATTCGGTTACACGCTCACCATGCTCAAGCTGAGCACGTGTTGCATCATCTAAATCAGATGCGAACTGTGAGAACGCTGCAAGCTCTCGATACTGTGCAAGTGCGGTACGGATACCACCAGACAGTTTCTTGATGATCTTAGTCTGCGCTGCACCACCAACACGAGAAACAGAAATACCTGGGTTAACCGCTGGACGTAAGCCCGAGTTAAATAGGTCAGTTTCAAGGAAGATCTGACCATCGGTAATCGAAATTACGTTAGTCGGTACGAACGCTGATACGTCACCAGCTTGGGTTTCAATAATAGGTAAAGCGGTTAAAGAACCGGTTTTGCCTGTTACTGCACCTTTAGTGAACTTTTCTACGTAGTTCTCGTTTACGCGTGAAGCACGCTCTAATAAACGAGAGTGTAGATAAAATACGTCACCTGGGTATGCTTCACGTCCTGGTGGACGCTTCAATAGCAATGAAATTTGACGGTAAGCAACAGCTTGCTTAGACAAATCATCATATACGATTAAAGAATCTTCACCGCGGTCACGGAAGTATTCACCCATAGAACAACCAGAATATGGCGCTAAGAATTGTAATGCTGCAGCTTCAGAAGCTGATGCTACTACAACGATAGTGTTAGCTAATGCACCATGTTCTTCTAGCTTGCGTACAACGTTAGCAATGGTAGAAGCTTTTTGGCCTACCGCTACGTATACACATTTAATGCCAGAATCTTTCTGGTTAATAATGGCATCGATTGCCAAAGCTGTTTTACCAGTTTGACGGTCACCGATGACCAATTCACGTTGTCCACGACCAATAGGGATCATAGAGTCAACGGCTTTATAACCGGTTTGAACTGGTTGTGATACTGACTTACGTTCAATAACACCAGGAGCAATTACTTCAACAGGAGAGAAACCATCATTTTCGATAGGTCCTTTTCCGTCAATAGGCTCACCTAGAGTGTTAACAACGCGGCCAAGTAGACCACGACCGACTGGTACTTCAAGAATACGACCAGTTGTTCTTACTTTTGCGCCTTCAGCTAAATTAGCATAAGGGCCCATTACTACGGCACCGACAGAATCACGTTCTAAGTTCAACGCGATTGCAAAACGGCCACCAGGCAGTTCGATCATTTCACCTTGCATTACATCGGCTAGGCCGTTAATGCGAATGATGCCGTCACTTACTGCAACGATAGTACCTTCGTTGCGAGCTTCACTAACGACGTCGAACTGCTCGATCCGCTGCTTAATCAGATCGCTGATTTCAGTGGAATTCAGTTGCATGCTCAAACTCCCAATTACGACTGCAGCTTGTCAGACAAACGCGATAACTTACCGCTTACCGAGCCATCAATGACTAGGTCGCCTGATTTAATTATCACACCGCCAATTAGCGATGGATCAATGCTGCAATTCAGCTTAACTTTGCGTGCGAGACGTTTCTCTAAAGAAACACTAATTTGCTGTTGTTGCTCTGCGCTTAGCTCAGTAGCAGAAACCACATCAGCTTCTACTTCTTTGGCCCACTCATTGCGGTATTCAGCAAAAAGTAGAGACACTGTAGGCAGTATCCCTAAACGACCGTTTTCAGCCATTACCTTTATCAGGTTTTGACCTTGCTCGTTGACTTGCTCACCACATACTTTGATAAATAGTGAAGCAAGTTCTGCACTCGCTAGAGTGCCATTCAGCAATGGTTTCATTGATTCATTTTCAGTAACCAATGACGCGAAAGTTAGCATTTCTGTCCAACTTTCTACTGCTTTATGTTCAACTGCAAAATCAAAAGCTGCCTTTGCGTAAGGGCGAGCGATGGTGCTTAATTCAGCCATTACTCAACTCCCTTATCAAATTTCAGCAACAAGTTTATTAACTATGTCACTGTGGGCGGCTGGGTCAATCGAACGCTCAAGAATCTTCTCTGCGCCAATGATGGCTAGAGCAGCAACTTGCTTACGCAAGTCATCTTTTACGCGATTACGTTCGTTCTCAATTTCTGCTTTACCCTGAGCGACAATTTTAGCCCGCTCAGCATCTGCTTCAGCTTTTGCTTCTTCAACGATTTGAGCTTTGCGCTTGTTAGCTTGCTCAATAATTTCGTTAGCAGTTGCTTTAGCGTCTTTAAGTTGCTCAGTGGCTTTCGCTTGAGCTAACTCTAGATCTTTTGCAGCACGGCCGGCATCAGCCAGACCATCAGCAATCTTCTTTTGGCGCTCTTCGATTGCATTCATCAACGGCGGCCATACAAACTTCATGCAGAACCACACAAAGAGCGCAAAAGATATTGCTTGGCCTAGCAGGGTAGCGTTAATACTCATAACGTCAACTCCTTACAGGGTGCTAGATTAGCCAAGTTGAGCTAAGAATGGGTTCGCGAATACGAAGAATAATGCAACACCAACTGCAATCATAGAGATCGCATCTAGTAGACCCGCTACGATGAACATCTTAGTTTGTAACGCTGGCGCTAGCTCAGGTTGACGTGCAGAAGCTTCTAAGAACTTACCACCTAAGATTGCGAAGCCGATAGCAGTACCTAATGCAGCTAGGCCAATCATGATAGCAACAGCGATTGCCGTAAAACCAATTACAGTTTCCATTTTATCTCCGATAAATATCTAATTATCAATTTCTAAATTAATGTTCTTCATGAGCCATGCTTAAATAAACAATCGTCAGCATCATGAAAATAAAGGCCTGCAGCACAATGACCAAAATATGGAATATCGCCCAAGGCACTGAAAGTGCGAACTGAGCCCACCAAGGCATAAGTGCAATCAGAATAAAAATCAACTCACCTGCATACAGGTTACCAAACAGACGAAGCGCCAATGAAATAGGCTTCGCAACCAAGGTAACTGTTTCCAATACTAAATTGACTGGAATCAATAACCAATGATTGAAAGGTTGTAATGTCAGTTCCTTAGTGAAACCGCCAATACCCTTAACCTTGATACTGTAAAAAACAATTAACACAAACACACTTAAGGACAAACCTAAAGTGACGTTTAAATCAGTTGTCGGAACAATTTTAAGGTAAGGAACACCTAATAATCTGTTTGCGGCTTCAGGTATAAAGTCAATAGGGACTAGGTCCATTAAGTTCATCAGGAAAATCCAGACGAAAATAGTTAAACCTAATGGTGCGATAACTGCATTACGACCATTGAATGAGTCTTTTGCAATTTTATCAACACCTTCCACACACATTTCAACAAAACATTGAAATTTGCCTGGTACACCCGTGGTTGCTTTTTTTCCTGCTTTGCGGAATAACCACAAAAACAAAACCCCAAGGCCTACTGAAAACAAAAGTGAGTCAATGTGCCAAGTCCAAAACCCGGCATCTTGACATGCATAGTTAAAAGCAACTCCGCCATCGGCAGAACACATTTTCGCATTAGTCAGGTGATGCTGGATATACCCGGAAGCAGTTAGTGCTTCACCAGTTGTCGCCATGATTAATCTCACTTAATTTTGCTTGAAGTATAAAGGGACTGCCCAAGGTACTAGTATTCCTAATGCGTAGGTTGCAAATAACGGTGCGAACACCATATCTAATAAACCAAAAGCAATAGCAAACAATACAATGGTAAGCAGCAACTTTACCGCTTCCCCCAGAAAAAACGACTGAACGACTTTTCCTGATGCACTTGCCCCTGCATGGGAAAAGGCTAGGGTTGCGAATACAAAATTAGGCAATACAGCAATAACACCTCCTGCAAAAGCAGAAAGTCCATACTGAAAGCCCCACAGAGCGAAAAGTAAAATTGAAGTTACCCCAACTATCGCCGCCTGAATTACCACTAGTTTATAAGCTGATGATCGGCCACGACGCGCTAAAACATTACTCAATTTTCTCTCTCCGCATTCGTGCTTTTTGCGCGCATAAGTCTAGTTTAACTTTATTAACCCAGCCTTAACTTACAAAAAGCCTGCAAAGTATACCTTTTCGCGCTTTGTTTGCAACTTTGATGAGTGTAAAACAGCTATTTTAAAGGTGATTTGCGTCTAGAACTGCGAAAACAAAAATTATAGCTGTGTCACAAACTTACTGATGAAATGAAATTTTGTTAAAATTTAGTGAATTTTATTCAGAATACCGTCTAATTCAGCGAGGTTTTGGTAATTAATTACAATTTTCCCTTTGCCTTTAGCGCCATGATTAATGGCAACTTTAGCCCCTAATTTCTCAATTAACTGTTGCTCCAAGCGGCTTACATCGTGATCTTTAGTTGGAGTTTCAGGGGTTTTAGCCGGATTTAATGCTTTACTGACTAATCGTTCCGTTTCTCGAACAGTCATTTCTTTTGATGCAACTAATCTAGCCAGATTAGTTTGCTCATCACCTTCAATAGCCAACAATGCCCGCGCATGTCCCATATCAATATCACCATATTCTAATAAACGTTTTACGGGCTCATTTAAGCTATTTAAACGTAATAAATTAGAGACTGATGCACGTGATTTACCGACTGCATCGGCAACTTGTTGATGGGTTAACTCAAACTCGGTTAATAGCCGCTGTAATGCAATCGCTTCTTCCATTGCATTAAGATCTTCACGTTGAATATTTTCAATCAAGGCTATTGCCACTGCAGCATCATCGGCAACCTGTTTAACCAAACAAGGTACTTTATTTAGTTTAGCAAGTTGAGCTGCTCGCCAACGACGTTCGCCAGCAATAATTTCATATTTAAACTCTGACACTTTTCGCACAACAATTGGTTGAATAATCCCCTGTGAGCGAATTGATTCAGCTAATTCTTCTAATGCCTCTGGTGACATATCCTTACGCGGTTGATATTTGCCAGGTTGCAATAGGTCTAAATCGAGATGAATTAACTCATTGTCAGTTGTATTTTCAGATTGCTGAATATCAGATTTTCGACTTGCTGCATTGCTATGGCTCAGTAAGGCATCCAGTCCTTTACCTAAACCGCGTTTTTTTACCGTCATTGTTTAAATCCTACGCTTCTTTAATGGGTGTTTGCTGTTCTGCGCGGCGAATAATTTCACCCGCTAAAGCCAAATATGCCTTTGCGCCGGCACTGCTTTTATCATAATACATGGCAGGTGCACCAAAACTTGGCGCTTCAGCTAAACGAATATTTCTTGGGATCACGGTGCGATATACTTTCTCACCAAAATGCTGTTTTAATTGATCAGATACATCATTTGATAATCGATTACGCGGATCATACATGGTGCGTAAGATCCCTTCGATTGTTAGCGTTGGATTAACCATAGCGCCCAGTTTGGTTATTGTATCAATCAAGGCTGTAAGACCTTCCAATGCATAATATTCACATTGCATAGGCACGAGTACAGAATCAGCTGCGGACATGGCATTTACCGTCAGCATGTTTAGTGAAGGTGGGCAATCAATGAAAATATAATCGTATTGATCTCTGATTGGGGCCAATGCGTTACGTAAACGGATCTCACGGGCATAGAATTCCATCAATTTGATCTCTGCGGCAGTAACATCACCATTGCCAGCAATCAGATCATATTTACCCGCAGTATTTTTGATCACTATCTCTTCGAACGGTTTTTCTTCAACCAATAATTCATAGGCGGTATTTTCGACTTCGTATTTATCGACACCACTGCCCATAGTGGCATTGCCTTGTGGATCTAAATCAATCAACAACACTTTACGCTTAGTGGCGGCAAGTGATGCGGCTAAATTTACGCAAGTTGTTGTTTTTCCTACGCCACCTTTTTGGTTGGCTACGGCAATGATTTTACCCACAATGTCATCCTGTTTATAATTATTGATGTCCGGTATACGTATATCTGCTAGTGAGTATTACACTTTTACCAATTTTAATAAATGTCGCTGTTCATCAAGCTTTGGTACTTCTAAGGTGATGGTATCAACAAGTTTAAACTCTGCTGGTATCGCGGCTATTTCAGCAGCAGTTAACTGACCTTTTAAGGCATAAAATAAACCATTTTCTTTAGGTAAGTGGTGACACCAATTCAACATGTCAGCAATAGATGCGAAAGCTCTACTTAATACACCATCAAATTTTTGTTCGGGTTGATAAGCTTCAACTCGACTTTCTATCGAGGTAAAGTTATGAATTTTTAATTCAAACTGCACCTGTTTTTGAAAACGGATCCGTTTACCTAAACTGTCTAGTAATACAAATTCTTTATCAGGATTTAAAATAGCTAATGGAATACCTGGTAATCCAGGACCCGTGCCAACATCAATAAAACGCTGACCTTCAAGATAAGGTGATACGACCAAACTGTCCATCACATGACGGATTAACATTTGTTCAGGTGAGCGAACTGAGGTTAAATTGTACGCTTTATTCCATTTGTTAAGCATTTCAACAAAGCCAACAAGTTGTTTTTGCTGTAATTCAGTTGCTGAAATGTCCATTTCAGCTAAATAATCACTAAGTTGAGCAGCTAACACAGATAATGCCTCTTTAATTTAAACCAATAAGCTTCGGTATTATGAAGCCGTAAAAGCACTAAGGGAAGCCTTATGGCTCCCCTTATTATTGAGTTTGATCAGTTTGTTTGATTTTATGCCGTTTTTCTTAATAAACCGCGTTTTTTCAAATGGACTAACAAAATTGAGATCGCAGCAGGTGTAATACCTGAAATTCGAGACGCTTGGCCAACGGTATCAGGTTTATGATTATTCAATTTAGCGATCACTTCATTTGATAACCCTGGCACTTCTTGGTAATCAAGATCCAAAGGTAGTAATGAGTTTTCATGACGAATGGCTTTATCAACTTCATCCTGTTGACGTTGAATATAACCAGAATATTTTACCTGAATTTGTACCTGTTCAGCCGCACGAGGGTCCTCTAATCCAGGGCCAAAACCTGCTAAAGACATTAACTTTGGATAATCCATTTCAGGACGACGCAGCAAATCTTCAAATTTAGCTTCCCGTGATATTGGAGTATTTAAATGTGGATTTAATACATCAAGTAACGGTGAATTTGGGTGAACCCATTGGCTGCGTAAACGTTGTAATTCTAATTCGATCGACTCACGTTTTTCAGAGAATTTAGCCCAACGATCGTCATCAACTAAACCCAGTTCACGACCTTTTTCAGTTAAACGTAAATCGGCATTATCTTCACGTAATAACAAACGATATTCGGCACGGCTAGTGAACATTCTGTACGGTTCTTTGGTACCTAAAGTTGATAAATCATCAACTAAAACACCAAGATAAGCCTCATCACGACGTGGACACCAGCTGTCTTTACCTTGCACTTGTAAGCTTGCGTTCATTCCTGCTAGTAATCCTTGTGCACCCGCTTCTTCATAACCGGTTGTACCATTGATTTGTCCAGCAAAAAACAATCCATTGATCGCTTTGGTTTCTAATGAGTTTTTAAGATCTCGTGGATCAAAGTAATCATATTCAATGGCATAGCCTGGACGAACGATCTCGGCATTTTCCATCCCCTTGATCGAACGAACTAAATTCAACTGAACATCAAACGGTAAACTGGTCGAAATACCGTTTGGATAAATTTCGTTGGTTGTTAATCCCTCAGGTTCAATAAATATCTGATGAGAGGATTTGTCTGCAAAGCGGTGTATTTTATCTTCAATTGATGGGCAGTATCTTGGACCGATTCCTTCAATAACACCAGAGTACATCGGACTTCTGTCTAATCCTCCACGAATAATATCGTGGGTTTTTTCGTTAGTATGAGTGATGTAACAAGAAATTTGTTTTGGATGTTGACTGACATCGCCCAAAAATGACATTACCGGCAATGGCGTATCACCTTTTTGCTCTGTCATTTGGTCAAAATCGATGGTATTAGCATCAATACGTGGCGGGGTACCTGTTTTTAACCGGCCAACACGTATTGGTAATTCACGTAAGCGATTTGCTAATGCGATAGCCGGTGGATCACCAGCTCGACCGCCGCTGTAATTTTGTAATCCAATGTGAATTTTACCGCTTAAAAATGTTCCGGTCGTTAATACTACAGCTGGGGCCTCAAATGCTAATCCCATTTGGGTAACAACACCAATAACTTTATTATTTTCAACAACTAAGTCATCTACTGCCTGTTGAAATATACGTAAGTTAACTTGGTTTTGAAGAATTTGTTGTATCTTTTGTCGATATAAAGCGCGATCAGCTTGAGCGCGAGTGGCTCGCACCGCTGGGCCTTTGCTTGAATTTAATGTTCTAAATTGAATGCCAGCGTAGTCAGTTGCAATAGCCATTGAGCCGCCTAGGGCGTCAATTTCTTTAACTAAATGACCTTTACCGATCCCACCAATGGCTGGATTACAGGACATTTGTCCTAAAGTATCGATATTGTGTGTCAGCAATAAAGTTTTAGATCCCATTCTTGCTGCAGCAAGTGCCGCTTCAGTTCCGGCATGACCACCACCTACAACAATTACATCAAACCGTTCATGAAAATGCATCTTGGACCTACGTTAGCTAATTTTATTTATTAAAAAATAAATGGAGTAAAAAGATTATTCAGTTTGAGTCGAGGATCAGCCGAGTTCAAATTGAGCGGATCATTTTAGCATTTGCAGGGCTGATCATGAAAGATCATTTTTGCTTGTTTGATCCAAAGAGGCTTGAGTAAAAGATCTTAAGATCTTTATATAGATCTTCTTATTATGTTTACTATTAGGATCGTCAATATCTGTGGGTAACGCTAATTTACATTAATTATTATAGCGTTATACGATCCTAATCCTGTGATCAGTTCGCGATCAAACCAGATATAACATGTGGGTAGATCGCATGGTTATCCACAGGGGGGATCTTAATCTAGATCGGGTGGTGAACAATACAGAGTTATGATCGCATAAAATAATAGCTTATCCACAAAGTTATAAATAAAAATGACATTTTGTGGATAAACTGGATCTAAAGTGTGGGTTAATGATCTTTTATCACTAAAGTTATTCTAGGCTTGATCTATATGATCTGCTCTTGCCATTCAGATAACCATGATAAAGCGGGCTCTTCAGGAATGGGATCGCGTTGTACATCAATTTGGATCTTATCCACAAATGCCTTTGCTCCAGCTTCTTCAAACAGGGAAATTAATTTTTCAGGCCCTTGGCAGAATGTATCGTAACTTGAATCTCCTATTGCACATAAAGCGTACTGATGCCGACTGAGATCTGGGTTTTCTAACATCAATTGTTTGTAAAAAGGCTGAATATTATCGGGTAGATCGCCAGCTCCATGGGTCGAACAGACTAAGATCCACAGTGAATAATCTGCTAATTCAGCCAAATTAGGGTCTAACATTACCCTTGTTTGATGACCTTTTGCTTCTAATTGGGCGGCAAGATCGTCAGCAATATACTCAGTTCCCCCCAATGTTGTGCCTACTAATAACGCTATATTTGCCATTCTTACTCCGAATATGTTGAAGATATTGAATTATTTTGCCCTATTACGACTAACTTTTCATTGCACCTTGTGCTGAGACTCAGTACTTTTAGTTTAATCAGTTTACAATTTAGCAACATTATTTATGACTTTAGTTGAATTTACTCAGCAACTTGCCGATATGGCTTGGGGCCCACATATGCTTATTCTACTTGTGGGGGGCGGAATATTCTTCCTGATTTACTCTCGTTTTGTACCTTTTCGTTATATTGGTCACGCCATTAATATTGTGCGGGGTAAATATCCTGATGATGGTGCCGAAGGTCACATTAGTCATGCTGGCGCACTATCAAGTGCTATGGCTGGCACCGTGGGGATGGGCAACATAGGTAGCGTGGCTGTGGCGATAATGGTCGGCGGGCCTGGTGCTATTTTTTGGATGTGGATTAGTGCAATAGTGGGCATGGCAACTAAGTTTTTTACCTGTACTTTAGCCATTATGTACCGTGGAAAAGATGAAAATGGTGATGTACAGGGGGGGCCTATGTACATTATTACCCAAGGATTGTCTAAAAAATGGCACTTTTTGGCAGTATTTTTTTGTGTTGTAGGCTTAGTTGGTAATTTCCCTTTATTTAACTCAAATCAATTAGTGCAGATTATTCGCGAATGGCTGATCGTGAAACCGGGTTATTTTCCGGCAGATCAATCTACGTTTATAGTGGATCTGGGGTTAGGGATCATTGTGATGCTGATTGTCGCGAGCGTGATTTTAGGTGGGATCAAACGCATTGCTACCGTGGCATCAAAAGTGGTGCCATTGATGATCTTCATTTATATGAGCTGTGCTTTTTATGTCATCGCGACCAATTTAGCTGATATACCGGGTTACTTTTCGCTTATTTTTACTGAAGCATTTTCACTAAACTCGGTTGGTGGTGGGATTTTAGGTACCATGTTAATTGGCATTCGTCGTGCTGCGTTTTCAAATGAAGCGGGTATAGGTACCGAGGTGATGGCCCATGGTTGTGCCAAAACCAATGAACCTGTTAAAGAAGGTTTAGTGGCTATGCTTGGCCCTGCTATTGACACTTTAATGGTGTGTACCGCCACGGCAATGATTATATTGATATCAGGTGTTTGGCAGGGGACTGAGGCTGAAGGGGTTAATTTATCGGCTCAGGCATTCAGTGTCACTATGCCTGGTGTTGGACCTTATTTACTGATTCTGTGCGTGGTATTTTTCAGTATAAGCACCATTTTTACCCAAGCTTTTTATGGTGGGCAATGTTTTGCATTTTTGTTTGGGCGCAGTAAGATTCGTTATTACCAATATTTTTATTTACTGGCCATTTTGTTTGCTGCTACCGCGAGTCTACAGGAAATCGTTAATATCATAGATGCGGCATACGCCTTGATGGCTATTCCTACAATGACATCAGCCATCATGTTAGCCCCGAAAGTGAAGGCTGCCTCCGTAAGTTATTTTGCGCGACTAAAATCTAATTAACTTCAGTCTCAAAGCATAAATGTTTAAAAAGGAATGCAGATGCATTCCTTTTTATTTTACTTATTTAAATATCATTACTCATGCGGTTATGAGTGTATTGATAGCTTTAGCGCTTAGCCAATTTAGCTAAAATGTTGTGCATGAAAACGCAGGTGTTCTTCTATAAAACTGGCTATAAAGTAATAGCTATGATCATAGCCTGGTTGCATGCGGAGAACTAAAGGGTAGCCCACTTCTTCCGCCGCTTGGGTTAGAGCTTGTGGCGCTAATTGTTCAACTAAAAAATTATCACTGTCGCCTTGATCTACCAGCGCTGGTATAAACGATTGTGGATCAGTGAGCTTTTTCAACAATTCACAACTGTCATATTCAAACCATGTTTGTGTGTTAACACCTAAATAACCCTTGAATGCTTTTTTACCCCAAGGGCTGTTCATTGGATTACAAATTGGGCTAAAAGCCGACACACTGGTGTATTTTTGAAGGTTTTTAAAGGCTATCGATAACGCCCCATGGCCGCCCATAGAATGACCACTGATTGCCCGTTGCTTGGTTACCGGAAAATGAGTTTCAATGATTGCGGGCAATTCGTTAACGACATAATCATACATTTTATAATGTGCATTGAAGGGCGCTTGAGTGGCATTGAGATAAAAGCCTGCACCTAAGCCAAAGTCATAAGCACCATTGTTATCATCGGCAACGTTTTCACCTCTTGGGCTGGTATCTGGACATACAATTGCCATCCCCAACATCGCAGCAAGTTTTAAAGCCCCAGCTTTTTGCATAAAGTTTTCATCTGTGCAGGTTAGCCCCGAAAGCCAATACAGCACAGGCACGTTTTGTTGTTCTGCTTGAGGTGGTAAGAAAATAGCAAATCGCATCTGACACTGGGTGCTAGTAGACTGATGGCTAAACTGTTTATGCCAACCATTAAACACTTTGGTTGAACTGACTTGTTCGATAGACATCTTGGTTCCTTTGTCTTGATCTATGAAGGTTTAGAGTCTGTTGGCCTTTGTAGATAGAATGTTTAGGCTAAAAACGCATTACACTTTGTTGAGTGAATTGTACTTAGATTACTTGGCAGCCGTTCACTCGCCATGCTTAATTCGTGTTTATCTTGAACAAAACTCCACCAGTAAAGTTCTACAGACCTTAATAACATTTGATTCATCGATAAATTCCCCTCAGCTCACATAAGTTGCTGAGGGGAAGTGCAAATGCCTGTAGTGATTATTTATTGAAGTGAATGACGCTTCGAATACTTTCACCTTTATGCATTAACTCAAATGCATCATTGATACCTTCTAGCCCCATGGTATGGGTGATGAAATGATCCAGTTTAAAATCGCCATTGAGATATTGCTCAACAATGCCGGGTAATTGACTGCGACCTTTGACGCCACCAAATGCGGTGCCTTTCCACACTCTGCCTGTTACTAATTGGAATGGTCGGGTTGAAATTTCTTGGCCAGCACCTGCTACACCTATGATAATAGATTCGCCCCAACCTTTATGACAACATTCTAAAGCACTGCGCATAACGTTGACATTACCGATACATTCGAATGAAAAATCCACACCTCCATCAGTCATTTCGACAATAACTTCCTGAATAGGCTTATCAAAGTTTTTTGGGTTAATACAATCTGTCGCACCCAGTTTTTTGGCTAATTCAAATTTAGATTCGTTTAAATCAATGCCGATAATACGCGATGCTCCGGCCATTGTTGCACCAATAATAGCCGATAAACCAATACCGCCTAAACCAAAGATAGCCACAGTATCGCCAGGTTGTACTTTTGCGGTATTCAGCACCGCTCCCATGCCGGTGGTCACGCCACAACCCAGTAAGCAAACCTCTTCTAATGGGGCATCTTTATTGACTTTAGCTAATGATATTTCAGGCAATACCGTAAATTCAGAAAAGGTCGAACAACCCATATAATGGAAAATAGGTTGGCCATCTTTATAAAAACGCGTAGTACCATCAGGCATTAAGCCTTTACCTTGGGTTTCACGTACAGCACTACACAGGTTGGTTTTGCCCGAAGTACAGAATTTACATTTGCCACATTCAGCGGTGTAAAGCGGAATAACATGATCACCTACTTTTACGCTAGTAACACCTTCACCTACCATATGAACAATCCCGCCACCTTCATGACCAAGAATGGCAGGAAAAACCCCTTCTGGATCATCGCCAGATAAGGTAAATGCGTCGGTATGACAAACACCTGAAGCCACAATTTTCACCATCACTTCGCCTGCTTTTGGATACATGACATCGACTTCTTCAATTTTTAATGCTTGTCCGGGACCCCAGGCAACAGCGGCTTTTGATTTGATAAATTGTGCTGACATGTGTTTATTCCTTTATCGATATAGAGTGTTGTTTGGCATGCTTTGATTTGACCATGTTGTAAAACATTAACCAGTAGCCTAATAGATGAAAATAAATATCTACACAGTGTAGATGATAAAGCTATTGTAATTGTTTTATATCAGTTGATAATTAGCTTAAATTGCAAATCACTTTTACGAGAATGTAATAATGATGCCATGGGATGGGGTTGTAGAGTTTGTTGCTGTGGCACAAACAGAAAGTTTTACGCAGGCGGCCAGCCGTTTAGGGATATCTACCGCACAAGTCAGTCGTCAAGTCAGTCAGCTTGAAAATCGCTTAACGACCAAGTTGTTTTATCGCACCACCCGTAAGGTGTCTTTAACAGAAGAAGGTGCGGTGTATTTTCGTCATTGTCGCCAAGTATTAGATGGTTTAGAAGAGGCTGAACGTGCTATTTCAAGTCTGCATCGATCTCCACAAGGCTTGATTAGAATGACGGCACCTGTCACTTATGGCGAACGTTTTGTTATGCCTATTGTGGTTAACTTTATGGAAAAATATCCGCAAGTGGAAGTGATTTGCGAGCTGACCAATAAGCAACTCGATTTAGTTGATGGCAGCTATGATTTAGCTATTCGTTTAGGTAGATTAGCGGACTCGAGTTTAGTGGCTAAACGCTTAACCAGTCGCCGCCAATATGTGTGCGCGTCGCCCGCTTATTTGCAACAATATGGTGTGCCTGAAACCTTAGCCGATTTAAATCAGCATCATTGTTTGATTGGTACTAATAGCCATTGGCATTTTGATGAGCATGGAAAAGAAAAGGTGATTAAGGTGCAAGGCCGATTGCAATGCAGCAGTGGCCTGACTTTACTGGATGCGGCTTTACGTGGAATGGGCGTGGTACAGTTGCCTGGCTATTATGTTAATGATGCCATTAAGCAAGGTCAGTTAAAGGTTCTGTTGGCGCCATTTCAGCAAGCAAAAGAGGGTATTTGGGCTTTGTATCCGCAAAACCGCCATTTATCCGCTAAAGTAAGGTTATTGGTCGATATGCTGAGCGCAGAACTGGCTTAAGTCTATTGCGATAGAATTATCAGGTTTTTAAAGATTTTAAATATTGATTAATTTGTGCTTTAGGCACGCGCGATAATCTATTGATAACATCAAACGATAATTCAACATGTGGCACTTTTTGCTGAATAAGTGTCAATTGATATAACCACAGATGAGCTGTCATGGTGGCATCAGCTAAAGCTCGATGAAAAACGCCATCATTAGGCAGCTGATGATATTCAACTAAGGTGCCTAATTTATGGTTGGGTGCATCTTGGCTAATACGACGTGACAGTAATAATGAACAGGCAAATTGGCCAGTGTAGTCGCGTTGGCAATAATTTAATTCAGCATCTAAAAACTTTTTATCGAAAGTTGCATTATGGGCAACTAAGCTAAAGTCGCCGATAAAATCAGCAAACTGGTTCATTACAATCTGACAGCTTGGTGCTTCACTCAGCATGGCATTACTGATACCCGTGTATTGTTCGATAAAAGTATTTACCTTTTTACCTGGGTTCATTAATGACTGAAAAGTCTCAACGATTTCACCGTTAACTATTTTCACCGCACCGATTTCAATGGCTCTATCACCGTTATCAGGTGATAAGCCTGTGGTTTCAAAATCGAGGACAACGACATTATTTGCTAACGTTATATCGCCATTTGCCAACATGATGCCTATGCCTTATTTACCAATACAGAACGAGCTAAAAATTTTGCCCAATAGGTCGTCTGAAGTGAATTTACCGGTGATTTCAGATAACGCCATTTGGCACATACGCAGTTCTTCGGCCAGTAACTCACCGGCTAAATATACTTCTAATTGCTCTTTACCCAACATTAAGTGGCTTTCAGCTAGGTCTAAGGCTTCTAAATGACGGCGACGGGCAATAAAGCCACCTTCAAGGTTACTTTGGTAGCCCATTAGTGACTTTAAATGCTGTTTTAACTCTTCAACACCTAGGCCTGTTTTGGCTGATATACGGTAAACATCATAACCTTGTTCTTCTGACATGGTTAACGGCTCGCCGGTCAAGTCTGCTTTATTGCGGATAACCGTAATACCGAGTTTTGGTGGTAAACGGTCGATAAAATCGGGCCAAATATCATGCGGGTTTACGGCGTCGGTTGTGGTGCCATCAACCATAAATAGGACTCTGTCAGCGGTAGCTATTTCAGCCCAAGCGCGCTCAATACCAATTTTTTCAACGGTATCAGCAGTATCACGTAATCCGGCGGTATCAATAATATGTAATGGCATGCCATCAAGATGAATGTGCTCTCGCAGTACATCACGGGTAGTACCGGCAATTTCTGTGACAATGGCTGATTCTTTACCCGCTAAGGCATTTAATAAACTTGATTTACCTGCATTCGGGCGACCTGCAATTACCACCTTCATGCCTTCACGAATAATTGAGCCTTGTTTGGCACTGGCTTGCACAACCGTTAATTTATCAATAATTTTATAAAGGGCACTGGCAATTTTTCCATCCGATAAAAAGTCGACTTCTTCATCCGGAAAATCAATCGCGGCTTCAACATACAAACGCAGGTTAGTTACTTGGTCGACTAATTCATGCACTTCTTTCGAAAACTCACCTTGGAGTGATTGCAATGCACTTTTGGCTGCCTGTTCACTGGTGGCATCAATTAAGTCGGCAATGGCTTCTGCTTGAGTCAGATCAAGCTTGTCATTTAAAAAGGCCTGCTCACTGAACTCGCCTGGTTTAGCAATACGAATACCGTCTATTTCCATAACACGTTTGATCAGCATATCAAGCACTATTTGGCCACCATGGCCTTGTAGTTCGAGTACATCTTCGCCGGTAAACGAATTTGGGCCTTTGAAAAATAGTGCAATACCCTGGTCGATAACCTGACCGTCGCTACTATTAAAATCACAATATTCGGCATATCGAGTTTTCGGTACATGACCAATAATGGCCGTCGCCACATTACTGGCTAAATCACCTGATACACGAATGATGCCTACTCCTCCACGACCGGGTGCGGTAGCTTGTGCCACAATAGTATCTGTTGTCACGGTTATTTCCTGCTAAATCATTAATTGAAAAGGCGGCCAATTAAGCCGCCTTTTAATGTAACTACACAATGAGTTGTTTATTGAGCTTGGCTTATTTTAAGCCTTTTTTCTCAAGACCGGCATAAATAATCTTCTGCTGGGTAATAGCAACTAAGTTACCTACTAACCAGTAAAGTACTAGACCTGCTGGGAACCATAGGAAGAACACGGTAAAGATAACCGGCATCCACTGCATCATTTTCACTTGCATTGGATCCATGGTTGGTGCCATTGGTTGCATTTTCTGCATTAACCACATAGACACACCCATCAATAATGGTAATACGTAGTATGGATCTTGCACTGATAAGTCGTTAATCCATAGCATGAATGGCGCATGACGCAATTCATAGCTTTCTAGTAATACCCAGTATAATGCGATGAAGATAGGCATTTGTAACAAGATAGGTAAGCAGCCACCCATAGGGTTCACTTTCTCTTTCTTGTACAGTTCCATCATGGCTTGACCCATTTTCTGACGGTCATCACCAAAACGCTCTTTCATGTCAGCTAATTTAGGCTGCAAGTTACGCATTTTAGCCATAGAGGTGTACTGCGCTTTAGTTAGCGGGTACAGCAGTCCACGTACTGTTAGGGTAATTAGAATAATCGCCACACCCCAGTTACCCACAAAGGATTGATAGAACATCAATAACCAGTGAATCGGGATGGCTAACCACCAAAGGAAACCGTAATCAACTACTAAGTTTAGTGACTCAGAGATAGCGGTTAAGGCTTCTTGGTCTTTAGGACCTACATAAAATTGAGCAGAAAGCGTTTGTTCAGCACCCGGAGCAATATCATAAATAGCACCACGGAAACCAATATTAGCTAAACCACCAGCACTTAAACTAGAGAAAATGGTGTTTTGATCATTCGCTGGCGGCACCCAAGCTGAAACAAAGTAGTGCTGTAGCATTGCTGCCCAACCACCTAATGTTTTCTTGTCTAGGTTTTTGTCAGCCATATCTTCAAAGCTGTATTTTTCATAACGGGTATCAGCTGTAGAGAAAGCTGCACCACGGTATGTTGGCATCATCATGCTGCTTTCGCTTTCTTTAATGCTATGCTTGATTTGGCCATACATTTGTACTTGCAGTGATTCAGCTGATGTATTGTTAATGCGATAATCAACATCAACATTGAACTTACCGCGATGAAGGATAAACACCTTGTTATATGTCACACCATTGTCAGCAACAAATGATAATGGTACTTCAACAGTGTCTTGGCCATCTGCTAGGGTATATTGCTGTGATTGGCTTGAATAATGCGCACGACCTTTAGCACTGCTATCGATACCGTTGCGACCGATTAAACCACTTTGGGCGATATAATAAATATCATTTGTTTGCTCAAGCAGCACAAAAGATTCTTCTTCATCGATTTTGACTTTATGTCCAACCAATGCAGAGTAAACAATATCACCACCGACTGGATCGATTTTTAATACTAATTGGTCTGTGGTAACAGTAATGAGTTCTTTTGATGCGGTTACAGCTTCAGGAAGAGAAGCATCAGCATCAGGTACATCAGATAGTTGCGCATTCGTTGAAGCGGCAACTGATGAGGTTTGAGTAGCAACCGGTTGTGGTGCTTTATCTGTTTGCCATTGTTGCCACATTAAAAAGCTGACAAACAGCAGACCGATTAGCAATATATTGCGTTGAGATTCCATAGCCTATTTATTACACCTGTCATTTTTGGGTGGGACGGGATCACTTCCGCCGGGATGTAAAGGGTGACATTTTAATATGCGTTTGATTGCAAACCAACTACCTTTTGCCGTTCCATGTATTTTTATTGCATCAATTGCATAATGTGAACATGTTGGATTGAATCGACAACGCGGTCCAATCATAGGGCTAATAATGAGTTGATAGCCACGAATTAACGTGGTTGCTAGCCATTGTAGCGGCGACTGAGTTTGCGCCATAGCTTTTCTATTAATTTGTGTAGTTCTGCATTTTCCATTTCCATCACGCCATTTCTGACTAATACCACGATATCTATGTTGGGAATGTCGTGTTGATGTAAACGAAAACTGTCCCTTATCACACGTTTGATTCGGTTGCGTTGATTAGCACGTTTAACAAAACGTTTTGCAACAGTTAAACCAATACGAGGATGTTGCTCTGAATTAGGAACGGCGAGCAGGGTTATTTCAGCAGAGGATGCTTTGATTGGATTGGAGAATACAGATTTAAATTGCGCGGGAGTTAAGAGTCTTAACTCCCGCGTAAAGGTATAGCTAGTCACCTAGTTATCTACTTATTAAGCAGATAAACGAGCGCGACCTTTCGCACGACGACGTGCAAGCACCTTACGGCCGCCTACAGTGGCCATACGAGCGCGGAAGCCGTGAGAACGCTTGCGCTTCAGGTTGCTAGGTTGAAAAGTACGTTTACTCATGATGGCAATCCGTCTTTGTTAGTGAATTTGCCTTAGCTCCAACATTAGAGGTAAGGGTAAAAAAGAGGCCGAATTGTAATCACTTTAACCCTCAGCGTCAACAGCCAAAATGGTTATATGATAAATTTCTGCCAATATTTCTTTGCTGAATTTAGCTAAAAAGCACCATAGAGTGTGGATAACTCTGTGTACCAACACAATATCTAGTGGTTTTAAAACAATGAAAACAGATCAAAGGTCGCGCATTATAGATCAATCCGGATCGGTTAATAAAGCGGGATTTGCATCATTTTTACAGAAATTAGATCGAGTTTGATCTTTAATGATCGAAGATATCCACATACAATGATCGCGTTGGGGATAAATATTAGATTAACGATAGCGATCCTTGTGATCTCGCTATAGAATACATCTCCTTTTGTTAAGCTATTTTGGGGAAGATATAAGTGGCGGTTTCACTTTGGCAACAATGTATCGGTAGACTGCAAGACGAATTATCGGCTCAGCAGTTCAGTATGTGGATCCGTCCGTTACAAGCTGAAATGGATGGTGATACGTTAGTCCTTTACGCTCCAAACCGATTTGTATTGGATTGGGTACGTGATAAATACATCAATATCATTAATCAATTCTTTACTGAGCAAATGGGCAGTAATGCACCTAAGTTGCGTTTTGATATTGGTAGTCGTCCTTCTGCCCGTCAAACACCTGTTGTGTCAGCACCTGTTTATGCTAAACCCAGTGGTCAACAGACTAAGGCTCGTGTGGGGACTAGCTTTAATACCCAGGCTGAACCGATAGCAAATGCTAATCATCGTAGTAATATCAACCCAACGTATCAGTTTGATAACTTTGTAGAAGGTAAATCAAACCAGTTAGGTAAAGCTGCGGCTTTGCAAGTTTCTGAAAACCCCGGTGGCGCTTATAATCCGTTGTTTTTATACGGTGGCACCGGTTTAGGTAAAACCCACCTTTTACATGCAGTGGGTAATGGCATTATTAAAAATAATCCCAATGCAAAAGTGGTTTATATGCATTCTGAGCGTTTTGTTCAGGATATGGTTAAAGCGCTGCAAAACAATGCTATCGAAGAATTTAAACGCTATTACCGTAGTGTTGACGCATTGTTTATCGATGATATTCAGTTTTTTGCCAATAAAGATCGCTCTCAAGAAGAATTTTTCCATACCTTTAATGCATTATTAGAAGGTAATCATCAGATCATCTTAACCTCAGACCGTTATCCAAAAGAGATCGACGGCGTGGAAGATCGCTTAAAATCACGTTTCGGTTGGGGATTAACAGTGGCGATTGAGCCACCAGAATTAGAAACCCGTGTGGCTATTTTGATGCGTAAAGCGCAAGAAAGCGGCATTAACCTTCCTGATGAAGTGGCATTCTTTATTGCTAAGCGTTTGCGATCGAACGTGCGTGAATTAGAAGGCGCGTTAAACCGCGTTATTGCCAATGCTAACTTTACTGGTAGACCAATTACCATTGATTTTGTTCGAGAAGCCTTACGTGATCTCTTGGCACTTCAAGAAAAATTAGTCACTATAGACAATATTCAGAAAACCGTTGCTGAATACTACAAAATAAAAATGGCAGATATGCTGTCTAAACGTCGCTCGCGCAGTGTGGCAAGACCTAGACAAGTGGCGATGGCGTTATCTAAAGAACTAACCAACCAAAGCTTACCTGAAATTGGTGATGCATTTGGTGGTCGTGACCATACAACTGTGCTTCATGCCTGTCGTAAGATTGCGCAGTTGCGTGAAGAAAGTCATGATATTAAAGAAGATTATGCTAACTTAATTAGAACGCTCTCTTCTTAATTCAGGGAATACTGACACAATGAAATTTTCAATTGATAGGGATGCACTGCTAAAGCCATTGCAATTGGTTTGTGGTGCCGTGGAACGTAGGCACAACTTACCCATTCTTGCCAATTTACTTGTAGAAGTTAGTGAAGACTCACTTAAGCTAACAGGTACAGATTTAGAAGTGGAACTTGTTGGTCAAGCTGCTATTCATGGTGACGTTATCACCGGGCGGACTACCGTTCCTGCTAAAAAACTATTAGATATCGTAAAGTCATTGCCGGATTCTTCTGAACTGCGTATCGAACAACAGGATAATAAATGGTTACTGCTTTCTGGTCGTAGCCGTTTTTCATTGGCAACTTTGCCTGCTGAAGATTATCCGAATGTTGAAGCGTTTCAAGCTGATATTGAATTTAGCTTAAAGCAGGGCGTATTGAAATCGATCATCGATTCCACTCAATTTTCGATGGCCAACCAAGATGTGCGTTACTACCTGAATGGCTTGCTATTTGAAACTGAGGGTAATGTGTTACGCTCGATTGCCACAGATGGTCATCGTCTAGCATTAAGTCATCGTAAGGTTGAACAAACATTGCCTGAAAAACAGGTGATTGTACCGCGTAAAGGTGTGGTTGAAATGTCGCGCCTATTAGACAGTGAAGATCAAGATATCACTATCAGCATAGGTGATAATGCCATTCGTGCTGTGACAGCCAATGCCGTGTTCACCAGTAAGTTAGTTGATGGACGTTTTCCTGATTATCGCCGTGTATTACCAAAAGGTGGCAATAAAATTGTTATTGCTAGCCGTAACCAATTGAAACAGGCTTTAACTCGAGCCTCGATCCTTTCGAACGAAAAATTCCGTGGAGTGCGAATTCAGCTTGAACCGGGTTTATTAAAAATTACCGCAAATAACCCAGAACAAGAAGAAGCTGAAGAAATTATTGATGTAGATTACGACTCAGATAATTTAGAAATTGGTTTCAACGTGAGTTATTTGTTGGATGTCTTAAATAACCTCGCCAGTGATGAAGTACGTATTACTTTAATCGACGGTAATTCAAGTGCGTTAATTGAAAATCATTTAGAAGAAGACTCTATGTATGTTGTGATGCCTATGCGTCTTTAAGCGCATTGTGGTAGTCTAACTCATATCATTAACAAGGTGCTTAAGGCACCTTGTTTGTCTTTTATTCTAGCCATTTATTTACCTACAGGTCTGCATGAGTCTTAGCCGTTTAACCATTAGTTCATTTCGTAACATTTTGTCTGCTAACCTTAGTACTGGCAGTGGCTTGAACTTGATTTATGGTCAAAATGGCAGTGGCAAAACCAGTATTTTAGAAGCGATTTTCTTTTTGGGAATGGGGCGTTCATTTCGCAGTCATTTGTCGCAACGCGTAATTAATACCGATGCTGATAATTTAATGTTATTTGCTCAACTTGAAGATGATGAATCACAAACCAAAATTGGTTTAAGACGCCATCGCAGTGGTGAGATTGAAGTTAAAATAAATGGTGACAAAGTTAAAAAACTTTCGGTATTAGCTGAAACCTTACCAATACAGGTCATCACCCCCGAAAGCTTTTCATTATTGTTTGAAGGTCCTAAAGCTAGGCGACAATTTATTGATTGGGGCGCATTTCATTCTGACCCACAATTTTATCAAGCTTGGGTCAATACTAGGCGCATTTTAAAGCAAAGAAATCAACTCCTTAGAAATCAAGCAAGCTATTCGCAAATACAGTTTTGGGATAAGGAATTGGTGCGGTATGCTGAACAGGTCACTGATATACGAAATCACTATGTAGACTCGTTAAATGCGCTACTAAAGAGTATAATAAGTGAGTTTTTACCTCAGGTTAATATCAATGTTTCTTTTACCCGAGGATGGGATAGTAAAACGGACTTTTCGCAGTTACTTGAAAACCAATATCCTAGAGATTTAGCCACCGGACATACCTTAAGCGGCCCGCATAAAGCGGATTTACGGTTAAGGGTAGGTACTTTACCTGCGCAGGACGCGTTATCCCGGGGGCAATTAAAATTATTAGTCTGTGCACTGCGTATTGCACAGGGAAAGTTGCTCAAACAACAGCTAAATAAAAACAGTATTTATTTGGTAGACGATTTACCGTCAGAGTTGGATGCACAGCATAGGCAACTATTGTTGAAACAGTTAACAGAAACCGGCGCACAAATTTTTGTCACCGCTATCGAGCCTTCAGCAATAGTCGATTCGTTAACAAGCCCTCCCGACAGGATGTTTCATGTGGAACATGGGCAAGTAACGGTTATTGAATAACAACGAGAGAGAAATATGTCAGAGAATAGTTACGATTCTTCGAGTATTAAGGTTTTAAAAGGCCTTGATGCAGTACGTAAGCGCCCTGGTATGTATATTGGTGATACCGATGACGGTACAGGCCTTCACCACATGGTATTCGAAGTCGTCGATAACTCTATCGATGAAGCGTTAGCCGGCCATTGTAGTGATATCACTATCACCATTCATTCAGATGGTTCTGTTTCAGTAAAAGATGACGGCCGCGGTATTCCGGTTTCTATTCATGAAGAAGAAGGCGTCTCTGCTGCAGAAGTTATTATGACTGTACTGCATGCTGGTGGTAAGTTTGATGATAACTCTTATAAAGTATCTGGCGGCTTACACGGTGTGGGTGTATCGGTTGTAAACGCATTATCAGAAAAATTACAGTTAACCATTCGTCGTGCTGGTAAGGTTTATGAGCAGTTTTATACTCATGGTGTACCTGACGAACCTATCAAAGAAATTGGCGATGCCGTTAAAACCGGTACAGAAATCCGTTTTTGGCCAAGTAGCCTAACCTTCACCGATGTTGAGTTTCACTTTGATATTTTAGCTAAGCGTGTTCGTGAGCTATCTTTCTTAAACTCAGGAGTAGGCATTCGCCTTGTTGATGAACGCGACAATAAAGATGAGTTCTTCAAATATGAAGGCGGTATCAGTGCATTCGTAAATTACTTGAACCGCAATAAAACCCCAATTAATAAAGATGTATTCCATTTTTCTCAAGAGCGTGAAGACGGTATTACCGTTGAAGTTGCAATGCAGTGGAATGACGGTTATCAAGAAAGTATTTTCTGTTTTACCAATAACATTCCTCAGCGTGATGGTGGTACCCACTTAGCCGGTTTCCGTGGTGCGTTAACCCGTAACTTGAACAACTATATGGAGCGCGAGGGCTTCAATAAAAAAGGTAAAACAAGTGCAACAGGTGATGATGCTCGCGAAGGCTTAACTGCGGTTATTTCTGTTAAAGTGCCTGATCCTAAATTTAGCTCGCAAACCAAAGATAAATTGGTGTCTAGCGAAGTGAAAAGCGCAGTTGAACAAACAATGGGTGAGCAATTAAATGACTACCTATTAGAAAATCCTGTTGATGCTAAATTGATTGTGGGTAAGATTGTTGATGCAGCTCGTGCACGTGAAGCCGCACGTAAAGCTCGTGAAATGACCCGCCGTAAAGGCGCATTAGATTTAGGTGGTTTACCAGGTAAGCTTGCCGATTGCCAAGAGAAAGACCCTGGTCTTTCTGAAATATACATAGTGGAAGGTGACTCTGCTGGCGGCTCAGCCAAGCAGGGGCGTAATCGTAAAAACCAAGCAATTCTTCCGCTTAAAGGTAAAATTCTTAACGTAGAAAAAGCGCGTTTTGATAAAATGTTGTCATCACAAGAAGTGGCGACGCTAATTACCGCATTAGGTTGTGGTATTGGCCGTGATGAATACAATCCAGATAAAACTCGTTATCATAATATCGTTATCATGACCGATGCTGACGTCGACGGCTCGCACATTCGTACTTTGCTGTTGACCTTCTTCTTCCGTCAAATGCCTGAGCTTATTGAACGTGGTTACGTGTATATTGCACAGCCACCGTTATATAAAGTGAAAAAGGGCAAACAGGAACAGTATTTAAAAGATGAGTTAGCACTAACTGAATACTTAACAACTCAAGCGCTAGATGGTACACATGTCTACCCAAGCCAAGGTGCACCTGGAATGAGTGGTGAGCCGTTAGAGCGTTTAGTGAGTCAGTATCGTGATGTTGAGAAAATTGTCAGTCGTTTAGAAAAACGTTTCCCAACCAATATAACTAACCGCATGCTTTACCATCCAGAAATTACATTAGCTACGCTTGCTGATGAAGGTGCGATGAATACCTGGTGTAACGCGTTTATCGCAGATCTTGTCGATCTAGAAAACAGCGGTGTGATCTATTCATCAGAAGTGATTTTAGATCCTGAGCGTAAAGTGTATACCCCAAACATCACTATCCGTAAGCACGGTATTGATACTAACTATTTATTTGGTTATGACTTCTTCACTTCTACTGACTATCAGCGTATTGCTAAGTTAGGTGCGGCACTAGACGGTATGATTGAAGAGGGTGGTTATGTACAACGTGGTGAACGTTTAAAAGAAGTTGATACTTTCTTAGAAGCGTTAGATTGGACCGTAAGTGAAGCGAAACGTGGCTTATATATCCAGCGTTATAAAGGATTGGGTGAGATGAACCCTGAGCAATTATGGGAAACCACCATGGATCCTGAGTCTCGTCGTATGTTACGCGTGACGATTGAGGATGCTGTTGCTGCAGACCAACTCTTTACTTGTTTAATGGGTGATCAAGTTGAACCGCGCCGTGAGTTTATCGAAACCAACGCGTTAAACGTGGCTAACCTAGACGTGTAATATTGACGTTAATATCATAAATGGGTGCTATTTAGCACCCATTTTTATTACAGGATGCTATGGTTATATTTGGGTTAATAGATTTACTTTTTAGGCTTATCTTGTGGTCATAAAATTATTTAAAAAGTTGTTTAATGTTCGTGATACTCAAGAACAAGCCAAGTTTACTGGCGTGTCTAGTGCTGAAAAAAAGCAGGCTGCTATACAAAAAAAGTCGGTTCATCCGAATACGTCACCTCGTGTTAATCGGCCCAACGATGCTGAGCAACTATCCTCTATTGATGTGTCAGCGCTATTTTATACTTTGCTATTTCCACAACAACAGCAACAAGATGGCATTGCTAATAATCTTGAGCGCCAAGTTATGGGGCAAATTGAAACAGCATTAAGTTCGCCTAAAGAAATTGCTGAAAATGTACTGAAGCTGCCAAGTAAGATAATTGAGTTAGATAACAAATTAGCTGACGAAAATGTTGATATTAAAGATGTGCTTAAACTGATTGAGCAAGACCCGTTATTAAGCATCGAAATACTGAAGCTGTGTAATTCACCGCTGTTTAGGCGTTCAGATAAACAAGTGACTAATCTTCAGCAAGCTTTGGTACAGTTGGGGCGAGCACAGCTAAGGCGACTTGTTACTGTTTGTCTTACCCGTGAAATGATCGATATTAAGCCCATTTACTTTCGTCGATTTGGCGCCGAGATTTGGCGACATTCAATGCAGGTAGCATTTTTGTCAGGTGAGTTAGTTGAACAAGATAGCGACAGTGCTTTTTTATTAGGGCTTTTGCATGATGTGGGTAAGATAGCCATTTTTAAAATGTTAATTGATGCGTTTTATCAGGCCGAACCAGGGGAACAACCAAACTCGGTGCTTTTTAGTCAGTTAATGACGTCTAAATCGCTCACCTTAAGTGCTTTATTGGCTAAATATTGGCAGATCCCTGATACGTTTGCTGATAACTTATTGTTACTAGCCAATGTGAATATTGCGCCTCATTCTGGCGCGGCAAAAGCGGTTTGGCGTGCCAATGTGATTAGTGAATGCTCAATGTTATTACAGGCTAATAAATTGTCGGAACAGATGTTGATTAAGTTGCTCGGACAAGTTGATTTTTCTCGTGAATCATTCGATTCGTTACATCAAAAGCTCATTGAGTTTTAATTTTATTGGTATTTATTACATAACAATCACCACCATTTAACCGACATAAAAAAAGCGCCTAAGGCGCTTTTTTATTGATGAGCGAGAGGTTAAGACTGCAACACCGAAATATCTGCTACGTGCAGGAATTGTTCACGTAAACTATTAAGTAAGGCTATGCGGTTTTGTTTTAGGGCTTCATCATCAGCCATCACCATTACATCCTCAAAGAACTGATCAACGCTTTCACGTAAATCAGCTAACAATGTCAGTGCTTGCTGGTAATTTGCGCTGGCAAATAATGGTGCTAACTCAGGTTGAAGCTGAGTTAACTTATCTGCCAAGGCTTTTTCTGCAGCTTCCACAAGTAAGCTTGAGTTAATCGTGTCAGGCAATGTGCCTTCAACTTTAGCTAAGATGTTTGATACACGTTTATTGGCGGCTGCAAGGGCGGTAGATGCTTCTAAACTGCGGAAGTGAGATACCGCTTTAACTCGGCTATCAAAATCAGCAGGACGTGTTGGACGGCGTGCCAACACTGCTAAGATAACATCAACTTCAATACCTTGATCTTGATACCAGCTGCGGAAGCGTGCCATAAAGAACTCAAGTACATCATCAGCAGTGCTGTTATTACTTAGGGTTTCGCCATGCAATGCTTGCGCTTGAGCTATTAAATCAACTAAATCAAGTGGCAAGTTGTTTTCGACGATGATTCGCAGAATACCAATAGCGGCACGACGCAAAGCAAAAGGATCTGCAGCCCCTTTAGGGGCTTGGCCAATACCAAAAATACCCACAAGGGTGTCAAATTTTTCAGCTAAGGCAACGGCACAAGATATTGCATCTGTTGGTACGGTATCGCCTGAAAACTTAGGCTTATACTGCTGTTCTATAGCAATGGCAACCGCTTCGGTTTCACCGTCAAGACGCGCATAGTGCATGCCCATGGTGCCTTGGGTATCGGTAAATTCCATCACCATGTTGGTCATTAAGTCTGCTTTAGACAATAAACCGGCACGGCTCGCATCAGTTTCATTTGCATTTAATTGCGCAGCGATAAAGCCTGCCATTGCAGAAATGCGTTCAACACGTTGCTTTAACGTACCTAATTGCTTTTGGAACACAACAGTTTCTAAACTGGCTAGACGAGACTCAAGCGTGTGTTTTTTATCGGTGTTAAAGAAAAACTCAGCATCGGCTAAACGTGGACGAACCACTTTTTCGTTACCCGAAATAATCTGCTGTGGATCTTTAGACACAATGTTAGACACAAAGATGAAGTTAGGCAGTAACTTGCCCGCAGCGTCAAAAACTGGGAAGTATTTTTGATCGCCTTTCATGGTGTAAACCAAGGCTTCTGCCGGTACGTCTAAAAACTTCTCTTCGAAGTGCGCCGTTAATACTACCGGCCATTCAACTAAAGAAGTGACCTCTTCAAGTAAGCTATCTTCTAAATCAGCCACGCCACCAATAGTACTCGCCGCTTTTTCTGCATCGGCTTTAATGAGTGCTTTTCGTTCGTGGTAATCAGCAATCACTTTGCCTTGTTCTTTAAGCATGCTTATATAGTTATCGGCATGATCAAGTTCAAAGCTAGCTTGTCCCATAAAACGGTGACCACGGATAGTGCGAGCTGATTTGATACCAAGCACTTCACCGTCAATGGCCTCACTACCTAACAACATAGTTACGGTGTGCACTGGACGAATAAATTGAGTTTTGCTGCTGCCCCAACGCATCGGTTTTGGGATGGGTAATTTGTCTAATGCGCGCTGCGTCATATCAGCAATTAAGCTGCTGGTGGCAACACCGACAACTTTAGCGTTATGCACTAACCATTCACCTTTGTCGGTGACTAAGCGTTCGGCTTGCTCAACCGTAATACCATTACCACGTGCCCAGCCTATAGCGGCTTTAGTTGGGTTACCTTCAGCATCAAATGCAGAAGTAACCGCAGGACCACGCTTTTCAACCACTTTGTCAGCTTGAGATAATGCCAGCTCAGTAAAGCTAATCGCTAAACGACGAGGTGCGGCATACCATGTTGATGCGCTAAAAGGTAAATCGGCTTTTGCTAGCTCATCGCTAAAGTTAGCTAAAAATGATTCAGCTAAATTACGTAATGCTTTTGGTGGCAGTTCTTCTGTACCAATCTCAATGAGTAAGTTTTCAAAATTCATCGGTTACCTCTACTTACACATAGGGAAGCCTAGCGCTTCACGTGCTTGATAATAAGATTCTGCTACACCTTTAGCCATGGTACGAACGCGTAAAATATAACGCTGGCGCTCGGTCACTGAAATAGCGTGGCGTGCATCAAGTAAGTTAAAAGCGTGCGATGCTTTCATGACTTGCTCGTAGGCAGGGAGAGGTAGTGGCTTTTCTAAACCTAATAAATGTTGGCAGGCTTTTTCACAGTCATCAAATTGTTTGAATAACACTTCAACATTGGCATGTTCAAAGTTATAAGTTGATTGTTCAACTTCATTTTGATGAAAAATGTCACCGTAAGTTACTCGACCCATAGGGCCATCAGTCCAGACGAGATCATAAACACTGTCGACTTCTTGAATATACATAGCTAAACGCTCAAGGCCGTAGGTGATTTCACCCGTAACCGGGCTACATTCTAATCCGCCAACCTGCTGGAAGTAGGTAAACTGAGTCACTTCCATACCGTTTAACCATATTTCCCAGCCTAAACCCCAGGCGCCAAGCGTAGGTGATTCCCAGTTGTCTTCAACAAAACGGATATCATGTACTTGAGTATCAATACCGAGCGCTTCTAATGAGCCTAAATATAACTCTTGGATATTGTCTGGAGACGGCTTCAATACTACTTGGAATTGATAGTAGTGTTGTAAGCGATTAGGGTTGTCACCATAACGGCCATCAGTTGGGCGGCGTGATGGTTGAACATAGGCGCTGCTCATTGGCTCTGGGCCTAAAGAGCGTAAAAATGTTTGCGGATGAAATGTTCCCGCGCCCACTTCCATATCGAGTGGTTGAACAATCGCGCAACCTTGCTGCGCCCAGTATTCTTGTAGGGTTAGGATGAAACCCTGAAATGTCTTTACGTCGTGTTTCGTCGTCATGTCTACTACTGTCAGGCTATTAATAGAAAATGGAATTGATTATACCTTGTAGAACTAGGTAGATGTAGGTTATTTTTTAACGTATGACAATTTTTGTTAATGGACGCGATACATGCAAGTTATCCGATGCGGCTGGGTAAGTGATGATCCTATATACCAACGATATCATGACGAGGTTTGGGGCCGACCGGTTTATGACTCGCAAGAGTTGTTTGCTAAGTTATGTTTAGATGGTCAACAAGCAGGTTTGTCTTGGATAACCATTTTAAAAAAACAGCATAATTATGAAGATTTATTTGCTAACTTTGACCCCAGTATTATCGCTACCTATGACGAGGCGAAAGTTGAGGCACTCATGCTTGAGCCTGGTATTGTTCGTAATAGATTGAAGATTAATTCTATTATACGTAATGCCAAAGCTTATTTAGCATTTGTAGAGCAGGGTAATGATTTTTCATCATTTCTCTGGGAGTTCGTTAATGGTCAACCGCAGATTAATCATTTTCAAACAGCAGCGGATTTGCCCGCACAAACTCCTGAGTCAGAGGCCATGTCGAAGGCACTTAAAAAGCTTGGTTTTAATTTTGTCGGTCCGACAATTTGTTATGCTTTTATGCAAGCTGTAGGCATGGTCAACGACCACACAAAAGATTGTTTCTGCTATAAAAAGTAACGCTTATGGTTTATATAAAAAAGGGTGTTCCACGTGGAACACCCTTTTATTTTATAGTGAGTTAAAAACCAGCTTACTTGCTCTCAAAGAAGAAAGCTTTGCGTTGTTTTTTATCGCCATTTAATTGGTTCATCGTTTCTGCATTAAACAGCTTGCCGTTAATCATAGTGTAAGTCACTTTATCCGTCGTACGAATATCTGCTAATGGATCACCATCGATAACGATTAAGTCGGCTAATTTACCTGGTTTAATAGACCCTAATTGATGATCCATACCAAAGGTTGTTGCAGGATTAATGGTTGCCGTTTTTAGCACTTCCATATTACTCATGCCACCTTGTGCAAACATCCACATTTCCCAATGAGCCGCTAAACCTTCACGTTGACCATGTGCGCCAATGTTGGCTTTAACGCCAACATTGTTGAGTTCGTTTGCAACGCGTGCCACATTGAAATGGTTATAGTGGGCATCGGGTGCAGTTGTGCGGCGCATTGAACGCGCATCTAAAATGTCTGATGGAACGTACATGCTAAGGCGTGGGTGAGCCCAAACATCTGTTTTGTCATACCAGTAATGCTCGCCTGAAATACCACCATATGCCACAACTAACGTTGGGGTATAAGAGACTTCAGTTTGCTGCCAAAATTGTTTGATATCACTATAGATAGAGGCAACAGGTAACGAATGCTCAACGGTTGTATGACCATCGGCAATCATCGACAAGTTATGCTGCAGTAAACTACCACCTTCTGGCACAACCATCATCTCTAACTCACGAGCAGCCTGAATCACTTGCTGACGTTGATTTCGACGTGGTTGGTTATAGCTTTTAACACTGAATGCACCAACTTTTTTCAAGCGCTCTAAATGAAATTTAGCATCATCCAATGAGTCTACATGAGAGGTGTAACCTGGAAGGTTTGCCCCATATAAAATTGTGCCGGTTGAGAAAATACGTGGACCAACAATATTACCGGCTTTTTGTTGCTCTGATGCAGCAAAAATCTCGGTGGTATCATTTGATGGATCGTGGATTGACGTGACACCCAATGACAGGCCTGAATATAGCGCCCAGTTTTGTTGTGGAATGATTTCATCGTCAGCTTGTCCACCATGGGCATGCGCATCAAATAAACCAGGCATAATTGATTTGCCTTTGATATCGATTATCTCAGCACCAGAGGGTATTTCAGTTGTTGCATCGCCAACACTGATAATCTTGTTATCTTTGACAATCACAACACCATTTTCAATCACTTGGTCGTTTTCAAGCGTAATCACTTTTCCGCCAACAAATGCGACAGTTCCACGTGGAACATCTGCGTTTTCTTTAAAGCCGATAGCTGTGATTGTGGGGTCAGTTTTGGTATCTGACTTAGCGTATGATGTATCCACTTTAGCTTGATATAAATCTGGGCCAAGGGTCCAATATAATTGATTACTATCATTGTTCCAGCTGATGCTTTCACCTGCGCGGGCACTGAGTTGTGTAACAGGGAGGTTATTTGCTTTTGGACCAATATTAATCGTTTCACCGTGTTTAGCAAACGGGGTTACGTATACCCGGAAACGTTCAGCAAAAGCTAAGTGCTCACCATCGGGAGATACCCGGAACTCAGTCGCATGATCGCTCGTGTAATGAGTGCGTTTTTCAAAACCATTTAAACCGATAGAGGCAAGCTCGGGTTTATCACTATAGTCCATAAAAAACACGCGATCATTATCGGCACCGAACTGTGGTTGATGACCGCTGGCAGAAATTTTAGTATTTTGTTTACCTTTAATATCTACTTTATATAAACCTGGTTCCTGCGACCAAGTTCTTGGTGTCATGTAACCGCCTTTCGATTTGCGGTAAACAATGGTATCGCCATCTGGTGAAAAGGTGGCTTCAACGTATTTACCTGGCTCACTGGTTAATACTTTGGCTTTGCCACCTCGCGCACTGACAACACTGACTGTTCCTTGGTCTTGATCATTCCAAGTGGTAAACACGATGTTTTTACCATCACGAGACCACTGCGGAAACAGTTCATTAATGTTGTCATCTAAACGCGTTAAGCGTTGCTGCTTGCCACCATTAATATCACGAATCCAAATTTTTCCTAACGCTTCAAAAACGACTTTTTCACCATTTGGTGATACTTGTGCCATGCGTAACATTTTCACATCAAACTTATCTTGGTCAAGATTTTGAGTGAATCGTACAGATGGTTGAACGTCTAATTGGGTCTTTACTGAAAAGGGAATATCACTGACAGTTTGTTTTGCTATATTGAGTTTATTAATTTTACCGTTAGCCCAAAAGATAATTTCTTTATTATCTTGGGTCCATGACATCGTTGGGTAAACGCCATGAATAGCCCAAGTCTCTTGCATATCACGGTCTAATTTATCGTATAACTTGGTGGTTTCACCCGATTTAAGATCAAGGAGATATAACGTAGATTGAAAGCCATCGCGCTTTATATATGCTAGTTTTGTTCCGTCAGGACTTGGCGTTGGACGAATTGCTCCCCCCGTACCTTCGATTAATACTTCGATATCACCTGTTTGGGTATCGTAGCGTTTAATCTTATAAATCCCTTTTACAGAGTCTTTTGAGTAGTGGAATGTTTTACCCGGTGTAGCATCTTGGCTGAAATAAATATAACGGCCATCTGGCGAGTAAGATGGTTCACCTAAATCTTTTTCATCATTAGGGCGCTCAGTTAATTTTACCCCTTCACCGCCAGCAAGGTGATACATCCATACTTCGCCAGCACCTAAACTTCGGCTCGCGGTGAAGTGTTTACGGGCGACTAAATACTGTGAATCAGGGCTCCATGCAGGACTATTTAACAGGCGGAAGGTTTCTTTGGTCACAGGGTGTGGGTTAGAACCATCGGCATTCATTACCCATATATTGTCGCCACCATCTTCATCAGATGTGAAGGCTATGTATTTTCCATCGGGGCTATATACTGGCTGCATTTGCCATGCTATACCGCTTGAAATAGCTTTGGCTTCGCCACCTGATATTGGCATTTGATAAATGTCACCGAGTAGATCAAATACGATGGTTTTACCGTCAGGAGACACGTTAACGTTCATCCATGTCCCATCGGTAACATTAATATCGACTTTTTGAAGAGGGGCGTTTTCTGGCGCATTTACTTGCCATTTAGTTGCTTCTTCTTCGGTTGCAAAACTGTTAGCGCTGATACCAAGCGACAAGGCTATCGCGGTATATATTGGGGTGAGTTTTTGTGTGAACATGCAAGATCCATTTATTTATCGTTATAAGAAAATGAATACTAGCAAACCGTGGATAGGTGTTTTTAGTAAGGTTGCTAGCATCAAATCTGGCTTGGCAACCTTTATCGCATAAAAGGGCGCTTAACGACACAAAAATTCTGTTTCAATTAATGACAATAAATAACATTCGCAGCACAATAAGTTGACTTAATAGGGGGAAATGACGGGCGGTGTGAATGTTTGTAAGGTCGATTAGGGGGTGATGATGGTGACAATATCATCTTGTTGAATAAGGCCTGGCTTTTTAACTCGGCAGGTTACACCGCCACGCCAATCCGGTGTCATAGCTTGCTCTAATCCAGAATATGCCTGTTCCATTTTTTTACATGGATCCGTTTCACCCGTTATGATTAACTGTAAATCATCACCTATTTGAATGACTTTACCAACATCATCGACACTGAATTGATAGCCACTTATTAATAAATTGGCTCTTCTAGTAAGCCAATCTAAATCGTTATTGATTTGCTGGCAGGCTATTTGCCATTGCTCTTCTGACATCACAGTGACTTGACGTTTACCCGGGCGGCCAAAAATATCATTCTCTACGCCACGCTCTAGGGTCACATTCGCGCAAAAAACCGAGTTCATAACGCCCCGTTTTGCTGTTTTATATGCTATGCCCGTTAAGGTTATGTCAGTTTTAGGTGAGGTCATCACAATCCCTTTTTGAGCAAATATTGGTAAGGTGTAGCATCCGTAGCGCTGGCTACCAGAGTGTGATCCATAAACTCACAGAAACTGGGAATGTCTCTTGTGGTTGCTGGGTCATCGGCAATAATTAGCAGTGTTTCACCTTCCGCCATTTTTCGAACCGTTTTTCGGATCATCATTACCGGTTCAGGGCAGCGTAAGCCTACAGCATCAAGTTGATGTTGAGCTTGCTTAAATATATCTGATGAGGTTAATTGTTCTGACATTACAACTTCTATTGACAACATGACTATGTGGATATGGTACTCCGCCAAGTTAAACTTGCCAAGTTTAGCTGCGGCTAATGTGATTTTAAGCGAATAAAATTTATTTGAATTTGTCGATGTAAACTGACGTTTTTTTGATTGATGATTATTTTTTTTAACCACTATGTTTGTTTTTGGTGCAGATGTTCAAATTACCATTATGGCTGAATAGATTACGTAATACTTACCTTCAGACTTATGGCTCAATGATCTTTTTTGTATGCTATGCCATTCAAGATTTGTGTTCATCGTGCTTTTTAAACTTTCCTCAAATATGTTTCACGTGGAACATTAGCCGTTTCATGAAAATAAAAAACCGAATTATTTTATAATAATTCGGTTTTTATCATCATAGTCAAGTCATCAAGCTACAGAGTTAACATTTCTATCTGACTTCCAGATATCAGGTTTAAACGCGCTCAAATACCGTTGCGATACCTTGGCCTAAACCAATACACATGGTAGCTAAACCCAAGGTTGCATCTTTATCTTCCATTAGATTGATTAGGGTCGTAGAAATACGAGCACCAGAACAGCCTAGTGGATGACCTAGTGCAATCGCACCACCGTTAAGGTTGATTTTTTCTTCAACCACATCTTGCAAACCAAGATCTTTCACACAGGGTAAAGACTGTGCAGCAAATGCTTCGTTAAGCTCAATCACGTCTAAATCAGCAACCGTTAAGCCTGCGCGAGCTAATGCTTTTTGGGTGGCAGGAACTGGGCCATAACCCATGATTGCGGCATCACAACCGGCAACAGCCATAGAGCGAATGCGGGCACGAATTGGTAAACCTAAAGCGCGCGCTTTAGATTCTTCCATGACGAGCATTGCAGATGCACCATCTGAAAGTGCAGAAGAAGTACCCGCAGTAACAGTACCGTTTGCAGGGTCAAATACTGGACGTAAACCCGCAAGTGATTCCATTGTGGTTTCAGGACGAATCACTTCATCGTTGAACACTTTGATTAATGCGCCATTTGCATCATGACCTTCCATTGCCCAAATTTCTTTGGCAAAACGGCCTTCAACAGTTGCTGCGTGAGCGCGTTGGTGTGAACGCACAGCAAATGCATCTTGTTGCTCACGAGTAACGCCATGTAATTTACCCAGCATTTCAGCGGTTAAGCCCATCATACCTGACGCTTTAGCAACACGATTAGCAAGGCCTGGGTGAAAATCAACACCGTGATTCATTGGTACGTGACCCATGTGTTCAACACCACCAATAATGAAAGTGTCACCCATGCCTGTCATGATGGCGCGAGCGGCTTGATGAATGGCATCCATTGATGAACCACATAAACGGTTTACGGTAACAGCGCCCGCCGTTTTAGGTACACCAGCAAGTAATGAAGCATTACGCGCAATGTTAAAGCCTTGCTCTAAGGTTTGTTGTACACAACCCCAAATAACGTCTTCAATTAGGTTTGGGTCTAATTGTGGGTTACGAAGAAGTAACCCTTTCATTAATTCTGCAGACAGAGTTTCTGCACGTACATTTCTAAATACCCCCGCCTTTGAACGGCCCATTGGGGTACGAATGCAGTCTACGATAACAGCTTGTTTCATGATTTAATTCCTTTCCCACTAATTAGGCTTGGTAGTAACTACCGTTGTTGGCTGCAAGGTCGCGCATTGCATCAGTCACTTGGTACAAGCCACCTAAATGCGCATATTTATCTGCTAGGGCAACAAATGCTGCTATGCCCATAGTGTCTAAATAACGGAATACACCACCACGGAATGGAGGGAAACCTAAGCCGTAAACTAAGCCCATGTCAGCTTCTGCTGGAGAGGCAACAATGCCTTCTTCTAAACAACGCACTGTTTCAATGATCATTGGGATCATACAACGCGCGATGATGTCATCAGCTTCAAATGCTTTTAGTTCGCCAAATGTGCCTTTGAGTAATTCATAGCTGGTTGGATCCAGATCTTTTTTCGGTTTACCGCGACGGTCAACAGAATAAGCATAGAATCCTTTGGCATTTTTTTGACCGAAACGTTTGTTTTCAAACATGATGTCAATAGCATCTTTGTCTGTTTTACCCATACGATCTGGGAAACCTTCAGCCATAACTGCTTGTGCATGGTGGCCAGTATCTAACCCCACCACGTCAAGTAAGTACGCAGGGCCCATTGGCCAACCAAATTGTTTTTCCATCACTTTATCAACTGCGGCAAAGTCAGCACCGTCAGCAAGTAAGCCGTTAAAGCCTGCAAAATATGGGAAAAGTACGCGGTTAACAAAGAAACCTGGACAGTCATTAACAACAATAGGGGTTTTACCCATTTTGCTGGCGTAGGCAACAACCGAAGCAATGGTTTCTTCTGAGCTGTGTTCACCACGGATCACTTCAACTAATGGCATTTTGTGCACAGGATTAAAGAAGTGCATGCCGCAGAAACGTTCCGGTTTCTTGAGGCTTTTGGCGAGTAAGTTGATTGAAATAGTTGATGTGTTTGATGCAATAATTGCATCTTCAGCTACGTAACCTTCAACCTCTGCTAATACTGTCGCTTTCACTTTTGGGTGTTCAACTACCGCTTCAACTACCACATCACTGTGTTTAATCGATGCATAGTCTAATGATGGAGTGATGTTGTTGAGTACTTGTGCCATTTTTTCTGGCGTAGAGCGTCCACGGGCAACCTGTGCTGAAAGCAATTTAGCTGCTTCGTTTAAACCAAGCTCAAGTGCAGGCTGGGCGATGTCTTTCATGACAATCGGAGTGCCTTTACTTGCGCTTTGATAGGCGATACCACCACCCATAATACCAGCACCAAGTACCGCTGCATTGTTAACATCTTTAGCTAGTTTGACCGCTTTCTTAGCTTTGCCTTTAACGAATTGGTCGTTTAAGAAAATGCCGATAAGGGCTGTAGCGACTTCTGTTTTAGCTAACTTGATAAAGGCCTGCGCTTCAACTTGTAATGCACCAGTGCGATCAAGAGTTGCTGCTTGTTCGATAACATTCACAGCCGCCATTGGCGCAGGATAATGTTTACCGGCAATTGAGAACACCATGCCTTTAGCGGTAGCGAAAGACATCATGGCTTCTAACTTAGCAAGCTGCAGAGGAGATTGCTTTTGTTTACGACGTGCTTGCCAATCTAAGTTGCCAGCTAACGCGTCATGGATCATTTGAATCGCTGCTGATTGTAAGTTTTCTGGTGCAACGACCGCATCAATTGCGCCAACTTTAAGGGCATCATCAGGACGCTGCTCTTTACCCGATGTGATCCACTCTAATGCGTTATCTGCACCAATCACGCGAGGTAGACGCACTGTGCCACCAAAACCAGGAATTAATCCCAGTTTGGTTTCTGGCAAACCAACACGTGCATTAGTATCTGCTACACGTAAATCTGTTGCTAAAATCGTTTCGCAACCGCCGCCCAAGGCAAAACCGTTGATGGCAGATACTGTCGGAAAAGGTAAATCTTCAAGCTTATTGAATACCGCATTAGCTTGTTCAACCCAAGCGAGTAATGTGGCGTCATCTTGCTTAAATAATTCTAAAAACTCAGTGATATCAGCACCAACGATAAATGTGCTTTTGGCTGAGGTCAGTAACAGTGCTTTAATCTCAGCATGTTGCTTAATGCTATCTAATGCAGCATCTAAAGAGGCTAGAGTTTCTCTATCGAACTTGTTTACCGAGCCCGGTGCATCAAAGCACAGCTTGGCAATATTGTCTTCTAGTAACTCAACCTGGATGGTAGGGCTTTGGTAGATCATTGCTTGCTTCCTTATTGCTTAAAGCGATTTCCACATCTTTATGACTTGTGTAGTTATCAAGCTTGTTTTACAGCAGTGTAGGCCATCATTTGACCAGTTACACAACAGTGTGCGACTAAATGACAAAAATTACAACACCCAATTTAAACGACCGTTTAATTTTTTGTCTGCTGAGGAGATTTTTCTCCTTTGTGGTAGACTGTTAAGGTTCGCCAACTCAAGAATAGGGATTAAAAAATGGATAAGCTGGCTAGCTTTTATCATGCGCATATTGCTGAATTAAACCGTCGTGTGGCGGAAATATCACACCGTGAAGGATTAGCGGGATTGGTCATCCATTCTGGTCAACCTCATCGCCAATTCTTAGATGACATGAATTATCCATTTAAGGTTAATCCACATTTCAAAGCGTGGTTACCGGTTCTGGATAACCCTAATTGCTGGGTTATTGTGAATGGTATCGATAAACCTAAATTAGTTTTTTACCGTCCTGTGGATTTTTGGCATAAGGTCAGTGATGTTCCCGAAGCATTTTGGACCGAACACTTTGATATTCAGTTATTGACTAAAGCTGACAAGGTTGCGGAGTTTCTACCAAAAGATTTAACGGGGTGGGCGTACATTGGTGAGCATTTGGATGTCGCCGACGTGCTTGAGTTTTCCTCGCGCAATCCAGATGCTGTAATGAATTACCTGCATTATCATCGAGCTGATAAAACACAATATGAGCTTGAGTGTTTACGTCGTTCAAACCAAATTGCAGTAAGGGGCCATAAAGCGGCGAAAGGTGCATTTTTTAATGGCGCCAGTGAATTTGAGATCCAGCAGCAGTATTTGGCCGAAATAAGTCAAGGTGAGAATGAAATGCCCTATGGCAACATTATTGCCCTCAATCAAAATGCCGCAATTTTACATTACATGACCTTAGCGCACGTAAAGCCGCAACAGCGATTGTCTTTTTTGATTGATGCTGGCGCGAGTTACCATGGTTATGCAGCGGATATTACCAGGACTTATTCCTTTGAGAAAAACCGTTTTTCTGAGTTAATCAGTGCACTAAACCAACAGCAGTTAAGTATTATTGATGCAATGAAGCCTGGGGTGAAGTACACAGATTTACATATCATGACTCATGAACGGATTGCACAGTTGTTGATTGATTTTAAGTTAGCACATTCGGACGTGGCAACATTAATAGACTCTGGTGTAACGAGTGCGTTTTTTCCTCATGGTTTGGGGCATATGCTCGGCTTGCAGGTACATGATATGGGTGGATATTCCCATGACGAAAGAGGGACACATATCCCCGCACCTGAAAAACATCCATTTTTGCGTTGCACTCGAACGTTAGCGGTTAATCAGGTGTTAACCATAGAGCCTGGTATTTATATCATCGACTCGTTACTGAATGACTTATCAAATAATGCAAAACAATTAGTGAATTGGCAAACCGTTGATTTAATGCGGCCCTTTGGTGGGATCCGTATTGAAGATAATGTCATCGTCCATGCTGATAGAAATGAAAACATGACAAGAGAGAGTGGTCTTGACTGAGAGTTATTCGATACCAGAGTCTAACTTATTGATTGAAGAAGAGATAAAGCATAGTCGCTTTATCTCTTTTCTGTTTCATTGTCCAAGTCAGGACACTTTGAAGTTAACACTTACTAACATTAAGCAGGAATACCCTGGGGCAAGTCATTACTGCTACGCCTATGTTGCCGGTGCGCCGAATGATATGGTGAATATTGGCTCCAGTGACGATGGTGAGCCCGCCGGAAGTGCGGGAAGACCTATGCTTGCTTCCTTGCAAGGGGCTAATATCGGTGAGGTTGGCGCGATTGTGGTGCGCTATTTTGGCGGTACTAAGCTAGGTGTCGGTGGTTTAGTCAGAGCTTACAGTTCGGGTGTTAAGCAAGGGATGCAACAACTTAGCGTGGTGACTAAATTTATTCGATATCCAATTAGCCTGAGTTGTAGCTACGCGCAATTAGCTGATATTGAGTATATTGTCGCGCAACATGACGGCGTTATGTTAACCAAAGAATTTACAGACAAGGTTGAACTTAAGTTTGAATTAGCCAAAGATGCGTTAGAACATTTCAATACACAACTTGCCACCCTGACTCAGGGTGAACTTCAAGTGAAGTTTACAGTTTGAGCTACGCAGAACTTATGCCAAAATGCCCTGACAGATCGTATTTCTTTATATCTTTACAACATTTAGCCAACAGAAGCCATTAATGCAATATAAAACAATTATAAGAATCACGGGGTTGTTGATGGGGTTATTCTCTATCACCATGCTTCCTCCTGCGTTGGTGGCGGTGTTATATAAAGATGGCGGTGGTACGGCGTTTATTCAGGCGTTTTTTGTTAGCTTATTTTTAGGTTTTTTGCTTTGGTACCCCAACCGTCGAGAAAAAGGCGACTTACGTACTCGCGAAGGATTCCTCATTGTTGTGTTGTTTTGGACCGTACTGGGATCGATTGGTGCGTTACCGTTTATTTTTTCTAAAGAGCCCGATCTAAGCTGGACTGATAGCTTTTTTGAATCATTTTCGGCGCTGACAACGACAGGGGCCACGGTTATTGTTGGCCTAGACCATTTACCTAAAGCCGTACTGTTTTATCGTCATCTATTACAGTGGATGGGGGGGATGGGGATCATCGTTTTGGCCGTAGCCATTTTGCCACTATTAGGTATTGGTGGTATGCAGCTTTATAAGGCTGAAGTACCTGGGCCAGTAAAAGACAGTAAGATGACTCCAAGGATTGCTGAAACGGCTAAAGCCTTATGGTACATCTATTTAATGTTAACAATTGCATGTGCAACAGCATTTCATTTTGCAGGAATGGACATTTTTGATGCTATCTGCCACTCATTTTCAACTATCGCCATTGGTGGTTTTTCGACTAAAGATGCTAGCTTAGGGCACTTCGATAGCCCATTAATTAATATTATATGTGCGGTGTTTTTATTAATTGCAGCGGTTAATTTCAGTCTACATTTTGCAGCATTTACCCGTCGAGGTATTAACTTTAAAATCTATTTTAAAGATGCCGAATTTAAAGTGTTAATTGCTGTGCAGTTAGTCTTAACCGCTATTTGTTTTATCACCCTATATTCATCTGGTATTTATGATTCACCAGAACAAACCTTAGATTATGCTTTTTTCCAGGTTGTCTCGATATCCACCACAGCAGGTTTTGGTACCGAAAGCTTCCATTCCTGGCCCTTGTTCCTGCCTATTTTACTGATTTTTTCAAGTTTCATTGGCGGTTGTGCCGGGTCAACAGGTGGAGGAATGAAAGTAATCCGACTCATTTTACTTATTTTACAAGGCTCGCGTGAGCTTAAGCGCTTAGTACACCCTAAGGCCATGTATTCAATTCGTATTGGTGGTACAGCGTTACCCGATCGTATTATCGATGCGGTATGGGGGTTCTTTTCGGCCTATGCTTTAGTGTTTGTTATTTGTATGGTCATTTTAATGGCAATGGACATGGATGCGATTACCGCGTTTAGTGCGACAGCTGCCAGTTTGAATAACCTTGGCCCGGGGTTAGGCGATGTGGCTAACAATTACGCAAGTATTACTGATGGTGCTAAATGGGTGCTCGTAATGGCGATGTTATTTGGGCGTTTAGAAGTGTTTACTCTATTGGTGTTATTCACGCCGACATTTTGGAAAAATTAATGCAAAGTTTGATGGTGTATTCAACGGTTGATGGGCAAACATTAGCGATTTGTCAGCGAATAAAGCAGCAGCTTGAGCAGGCTGGACAGTCTGTTAACTTGAAAGATGTTGCTCAGGTTAGTCAAGTCGATGTTAACAACGCAGAGCAGATCATTATTGGTGCAAGCATTCGTTATGGCAAACATAGATCTGCATTGTATGATTTTATTTCAACCCATAAGACGAGTATTGAAGGCAAGCCAAATAGCTTTTTTACGGTTAACGTGGTGGCAAGAAAACCTGAAAAAAACACCCCTAAAACCAACCCATATATGCAAAAATTTTTAGTATTGTCACAATGGCAACCGCAGTTGCTTGGTGTTTTTGCAGGTAAAATTGATTATCCAAAATACCGATTTTTCGATAAATTTATGATCCGCTTTATTATGTGGATGACTAAAGGCCCGACTGATACAACGGGAACATTTGAGTTTACTGATTGGCAGAAAGTTGATGAGTTTGCTGCGCAGTTAGTGCAGCAAACCTCTCACTGAGCGCTTAAGGCGAGGGCGTGAATATTAAGCGCAGTAACGACGGTGTAGTATTGATATTACCTCTGTGACCTGCTCGTTTTTCAAGGTATAAAATACTACCTGTGAGCTCTTACGTGTATTAACCAAATCTTCTGCTCGCAATACGGCTAAGTGTTGTGACAGTGCTGACTGACTTAATGGGACCGTTTCGTTTAGCTCTGTCACACTAAGTTCTTTATCCAGCAATAAACATAAAATCATTAATCGGTAAGGATTAGCGATGGCTTTTAGCCATTTTGCAGCCGTTTCAGCATTTTCTAACATGGTCGTGACATCAATCTCTTGCTGCATGATGAATTCCTTGGGCGATTATCTATATGAGAATCATACTCGTGCGGAAGAGAGATCTCAATTATCAGTATTAATTATATGAGCTAATTCTAATTTGTGATCATTTCATCGGTATCTCAGCAATATTTTTGCCACACTAGTCCTTTGTTAATCAATAAGGCTAAACCATGTCTAAAATATTGGTACTGTATTATTCTCGAGGTGGTCATACTGCGCAAATTAGTCGTGCCATTGCTCAACAAATCATGGCGACGGGTAACGGGTGTGATGTCGTTAATATCCATGATGTTAAAGGCGATATTGACTGGCCTCAATATGATGCCATTGCATTAGGCGCATGCGTGTTATACGGCTCTTATCATAAGTCTGTTTTTGAGTTTGTTGAGCGCTATCAAGCGCAATTAACCCAAGCACCTAACAGCTTTTTTTGCGTAAATGTGGTTGCCCGCAACCCTGAGAAGCGCATTCCTGAAAACAATAAATATCTACAAAAGTTTTTATCGCTGTCACCTTGGCAACCGCAAGATGTCAAAATTATTGCCGGTAAGGTAGATTACCCATCCTGGCCTTGGTATGACAGTTTGATGATCCGGTTAATCATGAAAATGACCGATGGACCAACAGATCCTAAAGCGATTATCGATTACACCGACTGGGATGATGTGAAGTGTTATGCCGAGCATATATTGACGTTGGTTAAGCAGTAGCTCATAGGTGATGGCCTATAATTTATAGGCCTTAGACATTGCTAGTATCGCCAAAATTGGGGGTGAAAAAGAACTGCAACGGTCAGTATTTCTAAACGGCCTAATAACATTCCTATTGCTAATGCCCATTTTGCCACATCTGAAAGGCTTGAAAAATTACCTGCTGGGCCGATGATTGAGCCTAAACCAGGGCCAACATTCGCAACCGCAGTAATTGCACCGGTGAAGCTGGTCATCGTATCTAAACCTGTTAAGACTAATACCATTGATAAACTTAAAATAACCAGGAAAAACAACATAAAAAAGGTCACTAATGAGCGCACAATATCATCATGCACTTTGTGGCCATTGTAGGTTTCTTTGAAAATACCATTGGGGTGAAACTGATGTTTGATTTGCTGACGCATAATCGCCATGGCAATTTGAAATCTGAAAATTTTAATTCCACCAGATGTGGAGCCGGAACAGCTACCGACGAGCATTAAAAATAAGAAGGCGGTACCGGCAAACGCTCCCCAGGCTTGATAATCAGTTAAGCCATATCCTGTGGTTGTGACTACTGATATGACATTAAAACTGGATAATCTTAATGCATCAATAAAGGCTAATTCTTTGTGAAAATACAGCCACACAGCAATGCTTAGTGATACAACACCAACAAACAGTAGAAATCCTTTTACTTGCTGATCGTTCCAAATGGACAGATTACGTTGTTGGATAGATTGGACAAACATCAATAGCGGTAAACCGCCTGCGAGCATAAACACAACCCCAACCCAGTGCGATGCATTAGAGAAGTGAGCCATTGAGCTATCAGATGTAGAGTATCCGCCAGTTGAAAGCGTGGTCATAGCGTGATTAATGGCTTGAAACCAATTCATCCCCGCGAGGTGATAAGCCAATGCACACAGTAATGTGAGACCAGCGTAAAGAAGAAAAAGGTGTTTGGCCATGTGTTGGGTTCTTGGAGTGGTTTTATCACTCCAATCCGATGATTCTGTTCTAAATAAACGCATACCACCCACGTTTAAGAATGGTAAAACAGCCACCGCCATGACAATAAAACCGATCCCGCCAAGCCATTGCAATAAAGAGCGCCAAATTAAGATGCTGTGATCCATGCTATCTAAACCTGATAACACGGTTGAGCCTGTAGTTGTAATACCTGACATGGTTTCAAAAAATGCGTCGGTATAAGTGATACCGTGATAAAGAGTGAAGGGTAGAGCCGCACAAAAACTTACCGCTAGCCAGGTGGCACTGGTTAACACAAACATGTCGCGAATATTTAAGCGAATGTCATGTGGTCGCCCTGATTGGATACAAATGGTTGCGATAATTCCAGTGAATAAAGCTGATAGCATAAAGTCACCAATGGTTTCTTCGCCATATGCTAGCGCGAAACCCATTGGGATAAGCATAAAGCCTGTGAGGATGGCGAGAAATATGCCAATCACAAAAACCAGTTGCTTGAGATTTATCATTTATAGTCGAACTAAAAGAAAAAAGCGCTCGGTTGGAACAGCTTTTCAACATCGCCGATAAACTTCTTATTTACTAAGAAAAGAATCACATGATCTCCTTGCTGAATAACCGTTTTGTCATGCCCCATTAGTACTTCATCTTTGCGTACAATGGCACCAATAGTCGTACCCGGTGGCAGTTTGATGTCGCCAATTTGTTTACCGACAACTTTAGATGTATTGGCGTCGCCGTGGGCAATCGCTTCAATGGCTTCTGCTGCACCACGACGTAATGAATACACATTACAAATATCACCTTGGCGAATATGGGTCAGTAAAGCTGAAATGGTAGCTTGCTGAGGGGAGATGGCAATATCGATATTCGCTTCTTGAACAATATCAACATAGGCTTCACGTTGGATAAGCACCATGACTTTTTTGGCACCTAAACGTTTGGCTAACAAAGCAGACATGATGTTGGCTTCATCATCATTGGTCACGGCAATAAACACATCTGTTTGGTCGATATGCTCTTCATTTAATAGTTCTTGATCCGATGCGTCACCACAAAAAACGGTGGTTTTTTCGAGTTTCTCTGACAACATTTCGGCGCGCTCTTGGCGATGCTCTATCAATTTTACCGAATGATTTTTTTGTAAACGTTTCGCTAAACCAAAACCGATATTACCCCCGCCGGCAATCATAATGTTGCGATACGAGTTATCTAGCTTTTGCATTTCACTCATTACAGCGCGAATGTGGCGGCTATCGGCAACAAAGAATACTTCATCGTCAGCTTCGATAATTGTGGTACCACGGGGCATGATGGCTTTACCTTGACGGAATATTGCCGCTACCCGGGTATCAATATTAGGCATATGTTCACGCAATGTAGCAAGTGCATTACCCACTAATGGGCCACCGTAATAAGCGCGCACCGCCACTAGGCTCAGTTTTCCTTCAGCAAACTCAAGTACTTGAAGCGCTCCTGGGTATTCAACCAAACGATGTATGTAAGCAGTTACTAACTGTTCTGGCGCAATTAACTCATCGATGATAAAACCACCGCGTGGTTTTGCGTCACTCGATTTTACTTCTGAATTAATGAATAACTTTTCGCGCAAATCTAAATATGGCTCGGAACGGATCCGGGCAATTTTAGTTGGGGTACCAAACAGTGAATAAGCAATTTGGCAAGCCGCCATGTTACATTCATCGCTGTTGGTTACCGCAATCAGCATGTCAGCATCTTCGGCGCCAGCTTCTTTTAAGACGCTAGGATGTGCACCATGACCAACAACAACGCGTAAATCAAACTTATCCTGTAAAATTCTAAGTCTGGCTCGATCGTTATCAACAAGAGTGATGTCGTTGTTTTCGCCAACTAAATTTTCAGCTAGCGTGCCGCCTACTTGTCCAGCGCCCAAGATGATAATCTTCATATCCTTGCCAATATCCTTACAGTGCTTTTATTAAGCGAGCGTAGTAGAAACCGTCCATATTGTCCTGGCCGGGTAAAATCTGCCAGCCAATATCTTGTGCATTTTGTTGCTGACTAATCGGCACTAATTGCGCGTCAGGAGTACGAGATAAAAACGCGCTAACTTGCTGACTATTTTCTTCCGGTAATATTGAGCACGTTGCATAAAGTAACGTACCTCCGGGTTTTAACCATTGCCAACAGTGATCAAATATCTGTTGTTGTAAAATGGCCAGCTCAGCAATGTCATTATTTTTACGCAGCCATTTGATATCTGGGTGACGACGGATTACACCGGTCGCTGAACAAGGTGCATCTAACAGAATACGGTCAAATTTTTCACCTTGCCACCAAGTATCAATATTGGCAGCATCGCCATGAATAACTTGCGCTTTTAAATTCAATCTGTCGAGGTTTTGTTGCACTCTGGCTAAACGATTTTCGTCAAAATCTACCGCAACAATTTGGGCTTGAGGTGCTTGCTCTATGATATGACAGGTTTTGCCGCCAGGTGCTGCGCAGGCATCTAGGATTAACTCACCGTTTTCTGGGGCTAATAAGGTGGCTGCCCATTGTGCGGCACCATCTTGAACTGAAGCAGCGCCATCCATAAAACCGGGAAGTAGATGCACATCTTTTGGACTTTCTAGCAAAATAGCATCAGCACTTGTGCCTTTTGTTGCTAAGACTTCCTGTTCAGCCAAGGTGGCAATGTAGGCATCGCGGCTTTGTGATAATTGATTGTTACGTAACCACATAGGTGGACGCTGGTGGCTTTGCTCAATAATGTGTTGCCACTGTTCAGGATACGCTTGTTGTAAGCGCTTAATAAACCAGGCGGGAGTGTTATAACGAAGTGTATCTGCTTCTGTCGACAGTGGAGCATTATTACGCTGAATATTGCGTAATACCCCATTAACCACTTTGACTAAACCATCAAACTTTAATTGTCTGCAAGCTTCAGCGGTTTCTGAAATCGCAGCGTGTGCAGGAATACGGGTAAAGTAAAGCTGGTAACACCCCACAAGCAAAAGCTGGTAAACGATTCGCTGCTTACCCTTAAACGGTTTGGCTAAACAATCACTAATACATTTATCAAGCTGAGGCAGTTGGCGCATGACGCCATAGCAAATCTCTGCCATCAAGGCTTTGTCTTTGCCATTATCAAGATGTTGCTGTTGTTCCGGTAGGGCAACAGATAGGGATACGCCTTTTTCTAATACATCAAAAATGGCTTTGGCGGCTAATGCGCGCACATTCATGCTAATTTGCCTCTTGGCTTAATAGGGTTCCAACGCTAAACCAGTCAGCTCGTGAGTTAAGAATGTCAGCAACAGCTAATGGTTTTTTGTTGGGTAACTGCATGGTGTCGATTATTAAGCTGCCAGAAGCGGTGGCGATGACGATGCCATTTTTATCCGCCTGAGTAATGGTCCCTGGCGCCGCTGTATTTAATGACGTGTCGTAACGCACTTGCCATACTTTAATGCTGCTTTGTTGATGTTCGAAATAACTGACTGGCCAAGGGTTAAAAGCGCGCACTTCTTGCCAAAGCTGCTTAGCGGGTTTATTCCAGTCAAGCTTGGCTTCTTCTTTTGATAATTTCTCAGCGTAATTAGCTAAGGATTCATCTTGTTTTTCGGCGGTTAAGGCGCCTAAGCTTAATTGCGCTAAAGCATCGATAAGGGCATCAGGGCCTTGAAGCGCTAACTTTTCATAAAGACTGGCAGATGTATCTGTGTCTTCAATTTTTAACGCAGTTTTTAGCAGCATGTCACCGGTATCTAAGCCTATGTCCATTTGCATAATGGTTACGCCGGTTTCATTATCACCTGCCCATAATGCTCGTTGAATTGGCGCAGCACCTCGCCAACGCGGCAAGATTGAACCATGAACATTTATGCAGCCTAATGTAGGTGTATCGAGTACGACTTTCGGCAAAATCAGTCCATATGCCACCACAACCATAATGTCTGCATTTAGCGCAGCAAGCTCGGCTTGAGCATCCTCATTACGTAACGATGGTGGCTGGAAAACGGCAATGTTATGCTCAACCGCTAATTGTTTTACTGGGCTAGGGGTCAATTTTTTACCACGCCCTGCAGGTCTGTCTGGTTGGGTATAAACAGCACAAACATTGTGCTCTGATGCAATCAACGCCTGTAAATGGCGAGCTGCGAAATCGGGCGTGCCAGCAAAAATAATATTTAACGGTTTCAAATCAGCCCCTATTCTTTAGCTGCTAAGCGAGCTTCTTTTTCAAGCTTAGTTTTAATGCGTTGACGTTTCAGTGGCGACAAGTAATCCACAAAAAGCTTGCCTTGTAAGTGATCCATTTCATGTTGAATACAAATAGCAAATAGCTCATCGGCTTCAACAGTAAAAGCTTCGCCATGGCGATCAAGTGCTTTTAGCGTGACTTTTTCTGCGCGGTCAACTTTGGCATAAACCCCAGGAACAGATAAGCAGCCTTCCTCATTGGCAAAGTCGCCACTAGAATTGACAATTTGTGGATTAATGAAAATTGTTGGGCGTTCTATTTCGTCTTGTAAGTCCATTACAATCAGTTGCTGATGAAAATCAACTTGCGTTGCAGCTAGCCCAATGCCTTTTTCGTGGTACATTGTTTCTAACATGTTATCAATTTGTGTCTGAAGTTCTGGGCCGAAGTCTGTTACAGGCTTGGCTACAGTGCGCAAACGCTCATCTGGAAAACGTAAAACATTTAATAATGGCATAGATAAACTCTTAACAAATCTGTCAATATTTAGCTTGTTAGCTATACTGACTGTAAAAAATAGGATAATTTTAATCCTAACGGGCCTTCAATAATAGTAAAAAGCTCAAATATAGAGCTTAATAACATGGACACCACCATGAAACGGATATTACTACTTGCTTTTATGACATTGAATATCTTTGGATTAAATGCAGATACATTAACTTTAAAAGCGGGACATCCCGATACTTATGTCGTTAAAAAAGGCGACACACTTTGGGATATTTCTGGCTATTTTCTTAAAGATCCCTGGCGCTGGCCGACATTGTGGGGTGTTAACCCACAAATTGCTAACCCTCATTTAATTTATCCCGGTGATCGACTGACGTTAGTGTTCATTGACGGTCAACCGCGTTTAGTCAAAAAACAACATATTAAGAAAGGTGTTGAAGGGCGTATCGTGCCTAAAAGTGATGCGATACCTGCAATTGACTTAGCGCTTATTCAACCGTATTTATTACAAAATCGTGTAGTAGAACAAGAGTGGTTAACTGCACAGCCTTTTGTGTTAAGTGGCGAAAGTGAGTCTAAGCATCATATTCTTAACGACATTGTGTTTGTAAATGCCAATATGCCAATGGGGCAGAAAGTGGCAATTTATGAGCCTGGTCGAGAATTTTTAGATACTGAAACCGGTGATGTGCTAGGGCGTGAAATTATTCTTACCGCCAGTGGCCGCGTGACAACTGATGGTGAAATATCAAAAGTACAACTATTAAGCAACCTGCGCGAAACTAAAGTCGGTTATGCGGTTATTCCGGTTGAAGATGAAGCCTTAATGTCAGCTTTCTTCGTACCCACTGCTGCAGCATTAGATGTGCCTGCTAGTGTGATTGCTACTGCTAGCGCTAACCTTGAAGCAGGTAAACTTGAAGTGGTTTATTTGGACAAAGGATTAAATGCCGGTGTTCAACCTGGTCATGTGTTTGCTATTTATCGTGATGGTGAAGAAATTATATTAGATAACAACGGCCAACCAGTACGAACTGTAGACCGTTCATCATACGATAATGTCGTGGCTCACTTTTCAGATGATAAAGTGTTTAAAGTCCCTGATGTTTATCATGGTAACTTAATGGTGTTTAAAGTTTTTGATAAAACTAGCCTAGGGTTAATAATGATGAGTGATCGTCCGGTAAGAGTAAAAGATAAACTGGTTACTCCAGCAAACTTAACGTTTAAAGGTGAATAATTACTGACAATCTGGTCGATTGGCTGGTTGTTTCTGCTGTATCTGGGCTAGGACCCGCTCGGATTAAACAATTACTGACTTACATGGATGTAGAAGAGTTAAGGCAAAGACTGCAGTTTGAACCCAGTGCTTTGCCTCTTTCATCTCATACCTTGCAAGCTTGCGTTATCGATTTTGATAAAGTCGATAACGCGCTTGATTGGCTTGAAAAAGATAATAACCATCATCTGATCTGTTTATCTGATCCTCAATATCCTCCATTACTTCAACAAATTTATGATCCCCCTTCCGTTTTGTTTATCAAAGGTAATCTCAATGCATTGTTACCACCATCTATTGCGATAGTGGGCAGTCGTAGTATGTCTTTGCATGGTGCAGACACTGCAGCTAATTTAGCTATCTCGTTATCTAATCAAGGGTTTAGTATTACTAGTGGCATGGCCGCTGGTATCGATGGTGCAGCGCATAAAGCTGTGGTTGCCAATAATGGTATGACGTTAGCGGTACTCGGCTGTGGCGTTGATGTGATTTATCCTAAGCGACATAAAGCGTTATATGATAATATCCAGCAAAATGGCTGTGTGATAAGTGAGTTTTGGCCGAACGTAAGCCCTTTAGCAGGACATTTTCCTCGGCGTAATCGCATCGTTAGTGGATTAAGTCTAGGAACGGTCGTTGTTGAGGCTGCGCGCAAAAGTGGCTCATTGATCACAGCAAGATTGGCCATGGAGCAAAATCGAGAAGTGTTTGCCGTTCCAGGTTCAACCGTGGCAGGATTTCATCAAGGCTGTCATGATTTAATTAAAAATGGTGCAAAGCTTGTTGAGAATGCTGCCGATATAATAGAAGAGTTAGGGTGTTTATCTCAATATCACCTTGAACAATTACATCAGCGTCACCATATACAAGATAACGAAATGAGTAATTTGCCATTTCCTTCACAATTAGCTAGTCTGTTAACAAGTGTAGGATATGAGACTACAACAATTGATGCGGTAGTCGAGCACAGTGGAAAACCAATAGATCTGGTGTTAGTACAATTGCTTGAACTTGAGTTACAAGGGTGGGTTACCGTGGTACCCGGTGGTTACGTCAGATTAAAGAGGAGTTAGCCATGTTTGATATCCTCATGTATTTATTTGAGAACTATGTTCATAGCGAAATAGAGCTATTGGTTGATGAAGATGAATTAACCAAAGAGCTTACTCGTGCAGGTTTTCATCAGGTCGATATTATTAAGGCCTTGGCATGGCTTGAGCATTTAGCCGACTTGCAAGAAAGCGAGCAGCCGTATTTATGCAATCATGCGCAACATTCTTTCCGTATTTATACTAAACAAGAAATGGCCAAGCTAGATGTGCAATGTCGCGGATTCTTATTGTTTTTAGAACAAATTCAGGTGTTAAGCGTCGAAACACGTGAAATGGTTATCGACAGAGTCATGGATTTAGATGAACCCGCTTTAGTATTAGAAGATTTAAAATGGGTGATATTGATGGTGTTATTTAATGTGCCCGGTAATGAGTCAGCCTATGAGCAAATGGAAGATTTAATCTTTGAGCAGCCTGATGGAAGGTTGCACTCATAAATAAATGAGATAAAAAGGAGGCTTTGGCCTCCTTTTTCGTTTTTCATCAATCTAAAAATGCAAATGTTTGTTATTTTGAGTGAGATGGCTTGGGATTAAATAATCACGGTAGCCATAGCGATCGAGTTTGTTTATTTTTGCAGGTGCTTGCGCTGTTTCATTTTCAAAAGCGGCAGCTTGATCATTAAGCCATACTGCAAATTGCTGTTGATGTTTGCTGAGTTCAACCAGTAACAGCTCATAACCTTCGAAGTAGTCCGTTTTTAAGTAGCGGCTTAGCTGCACAAAATCATCATGGTAATTTTCAGCGAGAAAACGAATTGCCATGTAACTCCACTTGTAAGTTCTATCTTGGCCATCTTTGTATTCGGTGGCAAATATCTCTGCCAATGTCGGCGCTTTCTCTATATCCCGTTTAATCACTTCGAATGTTGTGGGGTTATCATTGCCTTTAGATACGTATTCGGCGAGGCCTTCTGACCACCACACCATTTTGCTTGGAAAGTGTCCAAAACCGCCATACTTTACAAAGTGGCCATCTAAATAATGCACATATTCATGGTTAAGATTCCAGATGGCAAATTCTGGTTCAATCCAAAACTGGCGATAAGCAAAAAATGTTGCTTGGTTGCCTGGTTTTGATGGTGTTCCTTCAATGTACATACCACCATTATCAGTTTGAATATCAAAGAGTAGTTGACCGTAGGCGTTATATTGGCTCCAGTTTTTGAATGCCACTACGCGAAGGGCGTTGTTGCCATCGTTGGCTGTAGGCGTATTTTGGGTCTGGAGTAATTGGTGGAAGCTTGATTCTTGTGAGGTCAGCTTTTCACAGCTCAGAGCTAACTCTTGCTGATTAAGATCTTGTGCCAGAATAAACAACGAATCAGAGCAAGGATAGTTTATCGGTAAGATCTCGGAGAGTGTCGGTATTTGACAAATTTCATTCAGCTGTTGGCAACTTTCCTGCCCAGCAAAAGCGTTGACGTGAAAGCCTAGTGTGTAAGTGTGTTTCGCGATACTGCCACGTAGGTCTACATCGGCTTTGGCTATTTTGGCGACCGCTGAATCGATGGCTAATTCAGCGGAAGTAGGATTACCATCCTCACCACTAGGAAGTGCGAGACGATATTGTCCTAATGCCCAATACGCATTTGCTCTTGGCCAATCTTGCTGCGCACGCAGGCTTTCAGGTGAGCTAGCGAAGGCTAATAACGCTTGGCTGATATTTGCATCGATAAGCTGCTTCGAGAGTGCGCCTTCATTATTCTTTCTGGCATCAGTGAGCAGTAATCCGTAAGCTCTTAAGGTTTCCCATAAAGCGTAGTCATTCGCCTCTGTGATAGGTTGTTTGGCGAGTCGTGTTAATTGTGTATTGAGTATTGGCAGCAGCTCACTCAGCAATAACGCTGTGTCGTCAGTATTGTAATAAAGGTAAAGGGTTACAGCGAAGTGCTCTTGTAGCCTTGGGCTGTCATTAAATGCTTGTAGTGTTGATAGCTTGATTAAAGCGTTAGTCAGTCGCTGTTTATCATCCTGAGTCACTGTATCTAAAGGGCCGAAATAGCTGAATGCTCGCAGAAAATAGAGCTGTCTATCAAGTTGCTCTGGGATATTTTCATTTTGAATGAGCTTAACGGCTTGATTGAAAGAATCTCGGGTGTGTTGATAATCATGGGTAAAAAATTGATCAACAGAGGTAGTTTGTAGCTGTTGAGCAATGGCTGGGTTGGTATCTATTGGCTTTACCGTGCTGCAACCAGAGAGCAGAACTAAGCTCGAATAAAGAAAAGATAAAGCAATAAATGAACGGGTTAACATAGCACCTCCTTTTTTTTGTATACAATATACAGATGGTTTTGTGCGAAGGCTAGCTATAATTAGATGCTTATTCGATATCCAAGCAGCATCGAGCTTGGTAAAATGCACAAAGATTCAGCCAATGAGATAACCATGTCAAAAATTGACCAGCAACTATTTACTGTCCATGAGCATGCTTTAGAAAAAGAGTTTGAACTCTGTCCTAAGTGTGGCTGTGAGTTATCGTTAAAACACAGTAAGCACGGTAGCTTTATTGGTTGTAATAATTATCCGACATGTGAATATACTCGGCCTTTAGTGCAGCATGAATCAATCGAGACACAGGTTATTTCTGGTTCAAGTTGCCCTGAATGTGGCCATGAGCTGGCTGTGAAATCAGGGCGGTTTGGTATCTTTATTGGCTGCACGCATTATCCTGAGTGTCATCATATTGAAAAACATGATCACAGTGATGAAGCTGAAGCGATAACCTGCCCACATTGCTTAAAAGGGCTGTTAGAATCGCGTACTAGCCGTTATGGAAAAACGTTTTTTTCCTGTAATGCCTATCCTAAATGTAAATATATCGTCAATTACCCACCCATAAGTGAATCCTGTCCTGATTGTGGATTTGGCATTTTGGTTGAGCGAAAGGGCGCTGCTGGCAATCGAGTTGAGTGTCCGCAAAAAATGTGTAAATACAAACGTTCGTTATAATCTAATTGTGTTGAGGATCAATCATGTTGCAAGTGCAGCCAGACGCTGTTGTTGACGTTGTTTTAGAGGGTGGGGTAATTGCATATCCTACAGAAGCAGTATTTGGTTTGGGGTGTGATCCCGACAATGATACCGCTATTCAAAAACTATTGGCTGTAAAACAACGCCCATGGCAAAAAGGCTTAATTTTGGTGGCAAGTAATTTTGATCAACTAACGCCTTATATTGACGAGTCTCAATTGACATCTGCCCAACTTCAATTTGCGTTTTCTAAGTGGCCTGGCCCATTTACATTTGTTATGCCAATTAAACCCACCGTTTCGAAGCTGTTATGTGGTGAGTTTGCATCGATAGCAGTGAGAGTTTCAGCTCACCCCGTGGTTCGCGCACTTTGCGACTCGCTGCAGAAACCGTTAGTATCAACTAGCGCAAATTTAGCGGGTGAAGATCCCGTTGTTTTGGCCGAACATATACTCAGTGATTTTGAGGGCAAAATTGATGCATTGGTGATGGGAACTTTAGGAGAACAGCGCCAGCCCTCGACGATTATTGATGCGCTCACAGGTCAAATTATTAGAAACGGAAACTAATTATATGCAAACTGGTTCAGATGCCGTCAGTTTACCCAATGCAGAACAAGTAAAAACATTTTTATTATCGTTACAAAAAAATATTTGTCAGCGATTAGAAGCTCTTGATGGTAAATCTACCTTTAGTGCAGAATCATGGAAGCGTGAAGAAGGCGGCGGTGGTACCAGTATGGTATTAACCCAAGGCAACGTGTTTGAGCAAGCAGGAGTTAACTTCTCTCATGTGATGGGGGCAGCAATGCCTGCATCGGCTACCGCACATCGTCCAGAACTAGCGGGCAGAAGCTTTGAAGCTATGGGTGTGTCATTAGTGATCCACCCAAATAATCCTTACATTCCAACAACCCATGCCAATGTCAGATTTTTTATTGCACGCAAAGAGGGCGCAGATCCTGTTTGGTGGTTTGGCGGTGGATTCGATTTAACGCCTTATTATCCGTTTGAAGAAGATGTTATAAGCTGGCACCAAACTGCGCATGATTTATGCTTGCCGTTTGGTGAAGATGTTTATCCTAGGTATAAAAAATGGTGTGATGAATACTTCTTTTTACCGCACCGAAATGAAACTCGTGGTGTGGGTGGATTGTTTTTTGATGATCTAAACGAACCTGGGTTTGAAAATAGTTTTGCGTTTATGCAAGCGGTGGGTAATGGCTTCATTGAAGCTTACGAGCCAATTGTTGAACGCAATAAAGATTTAGAATATCAAGATGAAGAACGTCAATTTCAATTATACCGCCGTGGGCGCTATGTTGAATTTAATCTTGTTTATGATCGTGGCACCCTGTTTGGTTTACAAACCGGTGGTCGCACCGAATCAATTTTAATGTCGATGCCGCCACTTGTGCGCTGGGAGTATGGATTTACGCCTGAAGAGGGCACTCCTGAAGCAGAATTATATGAGTATTACCTTAAACCACAAGACTGGTTGAAGTTGAATTTATAAACCTAGATTTAAGCGACTTTTGTTACTGGTTGCGCATATGGTCAGCTAACGTTGAAATAGCCTGAATAATCGCCTGTCGATGTTCAGGCTTTTTTACGCACTTATCAACAGCTGCGCGCATACAGATTAGCCATTGATCACGCATCGAGTCATCAATACTGAAAGGCATATGCCTAGCGCGAAGTGCTGGGTGACCATGCTTTTGTTGGTAAAGTTGCGGCCCACCTAACCAACCACTTAAAAATTCATAAAGCTTAGCTTCAGATTCTGCAATAGGTGATCGGTGAATTGCCAGCAAAGATTGGGTTTCTGGTCGTTGTTGCATTTGTTGATAAAATTCATGGGCAATAGCTCGAATCACTTTATCTCCCCCAATCAAATCGTAGGCATTGGATTGCTCAGGATCTCTATCCTGTTGAGCATCATGTTTTGAGAAAATTTTTTTAAGCCAATTCATAACAATACCGAATATTTGTTTGATTTATATTATATCTCAATAAAACTCGGTTATTCCAATTACGCTAGCGTTGAAGTTTTGGTTAATGTTTTGAAACGATTTAGTTAACTTTTCTGTTTTGTTTGTCAGCCTATCTTGTTAAATTGACGGCAATTTAAAAGGAGAACAATAATGACTAAGATGATGCCATCTTTAGTGATGATTGCTGTCACTACGGCCCTTGTGGGTTGTAACCAATCAGAAGCTCAAGATCCAAAAGTAACCATAAATAAAAATCCTTACCCTAGTACCTATCAGGTTTTACCTAGCACAAAAACAATTATCAAAAATGCCACAGTGTTAACAGGAACCGGTGAAAAGTTAGAAAATGCTGATGTAATAATGATTGATGGCAAAATTAATGCCGTTGGGGAAAATCTCACTGCAGATGGTGCCACTATTATTGATGCCCAGGGTAAGTGGGTCACCCCAGGTATTATAGATGTCCACTCCCATTTAGGTGTTTATCCAAGTCCTAATGCTGAATCTCATAATGATGGCAATGAGATGACCAATCCAATCACAGCGGAAGTATGGGCTGAACATAGCGTTTGGCCGCAAGACCCAGGGTTTAACCGTGCCCGTGCAGGCGGGGTGACGACGATGCAAATTTTACCAGGTTCAGCCAACTTAATTGGCGGACGGGGTGTAACCCTAAAAAACGTGCCATCTGAAAGCATGCAAGCAATGAAGTTTCCTGATGCACCCTACGGTCTAAAAATGGCTTGTGGAGAAAACCCTAAGTCGCTTTATGGTAGCCGTTCAGAACTGCCGATGACGCGAATGGGTAATATGGCTGGTTATCGTCAAGCGTTTATCGAAGCCACAGAATACAAACGAGCTTGGGATAAATATGAAGCCGATTATGCCGCTGGTAAAAATGCCGTCGCGCCGAAACGGGATTTAACCTTAGATACCTTAAAAGGGGTGTTAGAAGGTGAAATTCTTATTCACAATCATTGTTATAAAGCCGAAGAAATGGTGATGATGATTGATTTAGGTAAAGAGTTTAATTATCACTCAGGTACCTTCCACCATGCTATTGAAGCCTACAAAATTGCAGATACGCTAGCTGAAAATGGTAATTGTGCTGCTATGTGGCCAGACTGGTGGGGATTCAAGTTAGAAGCTTACGATATGGTACTGGAAAATGTGGCCATAGTTGATGCTGTGAAAAACTCATGCGCAGTCGTGCATTCAGATTCACCTGTGACAATTCAACGTCTGAACCAAGAAAGCGCTAAAATTATGCATAACGCCAATGCCAGCGGTTTCAATTATACCGAAGAGCAGGCAATTAGCTGGATCACTGTTAACGCCGCTAAGTCTTTAGGCATTGCGGATAAAACGGGATCACTTAGCGTAGGCAAAAATGCTGATGTGGTTATTTGGAACGTTAATCCGTTTAGTGTTTACGCCAAAGCAGAACAAGTATTTATCGATGGTGCCAAAGTGTTTGATCATCAAGACACTCGTTATCAAGCACAAAGCGATTTTTTACTTGGACAGGAATAAGGTGGATACTATGAAAAAAATGACCAAATCTTTACTCGCCCTTTCTTTGGCAAGCACTTTGCTTGGCACGTCGGGTTTAGCATTAGCTGATTCATTTGCTATTACCAATGCCACAGTGCATACCGCAACAGAGCAAGGGGTAATACAAAATGCCGTTGTTGTGGTTAAAGATGGTGTAATTACCTCTGTCGTCCCTGCCACTGCAGGCATAACATATGACGTTGACAATATTATCGATGCGCAAGGCGGCATTGTTACACCAGGCTTTATTGGCTCAATGAACATACTCGGACTGGTTGAAGTTAACGCAGTGACAGATTCTAGTGATGCATGGGATAAAAAGGCTGATATAACCTTTGATCCTAGTTTTGGTTACAACCCTAAAGCGAGTAGCATTGCATTTACACGTAAAGGTGGCATAACGCTTAATGTGGTGGCCTCTAGTGGTGGTGAAGATATCCATTCTGGCCAAACGTTTTTGGTCGATTTAACAGGTGATTGGGATAGTGTTAAGGCAACAAGTACTGGCGTATTTGTTAGCTTAGGAGCAAATCATGAAGGTTCTCGTGCTACCTCCATTCAACAATTAATAACCCAATTAGAAAAAGGACAAAAGTCATTAGCTAAAGTATCGAAAGATAAAAAAGCAAAAGAGGATGCGCCAGAGCCAGAAGCGGCGGATGAAATTGTTAAGTCGATATTGTCTGGAGAAAAGCCTTTAATCGTTTCCGTTGATCGGGCCAGCGACATACTTGCCATATTAAAACTGAAGCAACGCTTTAATGTAAATCTTGTGCTAGTTGGTGCCGCAGATGCTGTTTTGATTAGTGAGCAAATTGCAAAAGCCAATGTCCCAGTGATTATTGATGCAATGCGAAACTTACCAGAAAGCTTTGATTCACTGCATAATGATTTAAGCAACGCGGGTAAATTACATGCCGCTGGCGTAAAAGTGATTTTGTCAAACATGGGTGACAGCCATAACATCTATAACTTACGTTATAGTGCTGGAAATGCCGTTGCCAATGGAATGGATTACAATGCTGCAATAGCTGCATTAACTGTCAATGTTGCAGATACATTCAATATTGACAGTGGCAGTATTATGGTCGGTAAGCCCGCTGATATTGTTATTTGGAATGGTGACCCGTTTGAATTCAGTAGTCATGTGGTAAAAATGTACATAGACGGTAAAGAGCAAAGCACTCAAAGCCGTCATGATAAGTTACGTGAGCGCTATACCACACCTTCTGATATGCCACGTGGTTACACTAAGTAGTGCCAAAGCACTTTAAGAAAGAGAGATAATTGATGACCGAGTTGTATGCCGTATTGGGTAACCCTATTGCGCAAAGTAAATCACCTTATATTCATGGTGAGTTTGCCAAGCAAACCTTGCAAGATATAAGTTATCAAGCAATCCAACCTCCGGTCGATCAATTTGAGTCCACTTTGCGCACCTTCATAAAGCAAGGTGCAAAAGGTGCGAATGTTACCGCTCCATTTAAAGAGCAAGCTTTTACATTGTGTGATGAACTCAGTGAATTAGCTAAACTAGCTGGCGCGGTGAATACGCTTTCTTTTACTGTCACAGGAAAAATCATTGGTGATAATACCGATGGGGTAGGTTTAGTGAATGATCTACAAATTCAGTTTGGTTCTCTAGCAGGTAAACGAATATTGCTTGTTGGTGCTGGTGGTGCTGCAAGAGGGTGTATATTGCCTTTACTGCAAAGTAATATTAGCAAGCTGGTGATATGCAATCGTACATATAGCAAAGCTAAGCAATTAGCTTTGCTATTTAACGACTTCGGTAATGTTTATGCTGAAAACATTAATACATTAAATGATGAATTTGATATTGTCATCAACTCAACTTCAGCTGGCTTGTCTGGAGAATTAGCACCATTACCAGAGTCTGTTATTGGTAAAAATACAATGTGCTACGACATGACCTATGGGAAAAAACTGACCCTATTTAATCATTGGGCTCAATCCGTTGGCGCAATAAAAACAGCGGATGGATTAGGTATGCTCGTAGGCCAGGCAGCAAAAAGTTTCAGTATTTGGCGCGGTGTCATGCCTGATCCCCAAATAATAATGACCACTATTCGTCAGCAGATGACATAATGTTTTACCGATCCTGTTTATTTTATAACGTGATAGAGATGGAAAACATATGAATCAAAATCTCATTTTTGGTGATGATGTCACCGCGTTGGAAAGCGCTGTGAGATTTTCAGCACAGCAACAGGGACAAGTTATCCAGTGCCTGATAAGTTTTTCCTCCCTAACTAAATTGTCTTCATTGCTAGTCACTGTGAACAATGCAGTAACGGTATTTGAACAGATAAGGTTTGATATTGAAGAGTTAGCTGAAAAAGCAATAAAAGATGAGTTATTTGAAGATGATGGTTCTATATTATTGTAAAGGCAACATTATTGCCGATTAAAAAGCTGAAATATTGTTCAATACAAGGAAACATCTGTTTCTAAGTATTGAACAAATAACACTTTCAACAATCTATAAGTAATACCAGAAGCTAATAACTTGCTTCTTGTTGAACCTCAACAAGGTATTCATTCTTCAGGCGTACATAGTTATCAGCCGATTGAGGTAAGAACGCTTTTTCAGCATCCGTTAATTCTCTGGCTTGTTTACAAGGGCTGCCCACATACAGGTAGCCACTTTTAAGCACCTTATTAGGTGGAACCAAGGTACCCGCCCCCACAATGACATCATCCTCAATAATGGCACCATCCAATAAAATGGCACCCATACCGATGAGAACACGATTACCCACCCGACAACCATGCAACATAGCCTTGTGGCCAATAGTCACATCATCGCCAATAATCAATGGATGACCATCAGGGTTTGATGGTGATTTCCGGGTGACATGCAAAACACTTCCATCTTGTACATTACTGCGTTTACCTATACGAATGTGATTTACATCTCCCCTGGCTGCAACAAGTGGCCAAATACTGGCATCATGGTCTAAATTGATGTCTCCAACCAAAATAGCACTGCTATCTACATATACACTATCAGCTAATTCGGGGTGCTTACCTTGGTAAGATCGTAAGTTGGAAGTCATAAATATCCTTAGAAATGGCGTTTTTTAAAAGTATAATGCTTAAAAACTAGCTAGTCAGGTCAATTTACCAACAAGTGAGCCATAAATTACAAAAAACTTCAAAAAAGGGGTTGCGCAAAAATCTTAGCTCCCTATAATGCGCATCCACTGACACGGCACAGCGCGA